>CAZIBN010000113.1:0-7660 GCA_964537395.1 uncultured Elusimicrobia bacterium | reverse complement strand
CCCGCACCACCAGCCCCCCCTCCGCATGAGGCTTAAGCCCCCCAAGCCTCTCGGAGAACGCCCCCACCATCCCGACCGTGATCTCGAAGTACTCCTGCGCCGCGTGCGGCGAGGAGCACAGCGAGTACGCTCTCCAGGTCTTGGGATCGTCGGCGAAATGGAACATCAGGAACTGCCCGGGCGTGAAGGCGAAGCCCTCCGGCGAGGTGAAGCGGAAGGTGCGTACGCCGGGCGCCTCGTCGCGCGCGGCCAGAAGAACGGGCCAGAACGTCGGATGAATCGGCTTGGTCAAGTCAGTTATCCCCCGCGTTTCCAACGTTGGAAGTGCTGGGGATGACTATCCTTGAGGATAGCGCTCGTCCCATGAAGAAAGTCACTTGAGCGCACCCGCGAGCCATTGGAGATAAGGCTTGGATCCGTCGGCGATCTTCAGCGCGAGAACCTCGGGCACCGTGTAAGGATGGTGCGAAGCGATCCAACGTTTGAGAGCGGGAAGCTTGGCCGCGGAGGTCTTCGCTATCAGGAGGCATTCAGCGTCACGCAGCATGCGCCCCTTCCAGCGATAGTGCGAGACCACGCCCGGAACGACGTTCACGCAGGCCGCGAGCCTCGCGGCGACGAGCCCCTTGGCCAGGGTGTCGGCCTTCCTTCCTCGAGGCGAGGTGATCAGCACGACGCGAAAAGCGTTCGTCACGGCGTCTTAGCGGTAGGTCAAGGACCCGACGACGTGGATCTTCAGCATGTTCGAGGCCTTGTGCTTCGCCGTGCCGCCGGCCGTGACGAGGGTCGTTTCTCCCTGCTTGACGATGCCGCTCTTGAGCAGGATGCGCTCGCCGTAGCCGAGCATCTCGTCGGTGGTCTTGCCCAGAGGGCAGATCATGGGCGCGATGCCCCAGTACAGCGCCAGCTGGTTGTACGTCGCCTTCAGCGGCGTCATCCCGATGATCGGCGCGTAGGGACGGTACTTCGACATGATGCGCGCCGACCAGCCGGTCATCGTATAGACGATCACGGCCTTGGCGCCCGTGACGTCGCAGGCGTCGTGCGTGGCGCGCGCGAGCGCGTGCGCGAAGCCGGTCTCCGGCGAGTCGAGCAGGCCGTGCGGGATCATGCGATAGCGGAAGTTGGAGGCCTCGGCGCGGCGGATGATGTCGGCCATCACCGTCACGGTCTCCACGGGGTACAGGCCGACGGCGGACTCGCCGGACAGCATGACCACGTCGGCGCCGTCGTAGATCGCGTTGGCCACGTCGGAGGCCTCGGCGCGCGTCGGCTGGGCGTGGCTGATCATGCTCTCGAGCATCTGCGTGGCGACGATGGACAGCTTGCCGGCGTCGTTGGCCTTGCGCACGAGCATCTTCTGCAGGGCCGGGACCTCCGCGGCGGAGAGCTCGACGGCGAGGTCTCCGCGGGCGATCATGATGCCGTCGGCGGCGTCTAAAATATCGTCGATGCGGTCGAGCGCCAGCGGGTGCTCGATCTTCGCGATGATCCGCGTCGGCGCTCCCGCCTTCTGGATGAGGCGGCGCGCCTTGAGGATGTCGTCGGGCGAGCGCACGAAGGACAGCGCCACGTGGTCGATGCCGCACTTGAGGCCCATCTCGAGGTCCCTCAGGTCCTTCGTCGTCAGCGCGGGCAGGTCGATGTCGGCGCCGGGCAGGTTGATGCCCTTGTGCTCCTTGAGGCGTCCGCCGATGAGGACCTCGCAGTCCACCCAGGTCGCGCCGGTCTTGAGGACGGTCAGGACGATGGACCCGTCGTCGAGGCGGATCTCCATCCCCTTCTTCACGGTCTGGGGCAGCTTCTTGAAGCTGGTGGAGAATTCCTCGGCCGTTCCGGGGATATCGGCGACGCTGATGCGCGTGCGCGCGCCCTTGCGCAGG
This sequence comes from uncultured Elusimicrobia bacterium, assembly GCA_964537395.1. Taxonomy (GTDB): domain Bacteria; phylum Elusimicrobiota; class Elusimicrobia; order UBA1565; family UBA9628; genus GWA2-66-18. The sequence goes on along the minus strand of CAZIBN010000113.1, from coordinate 5,777 downwards.
TCGATGGGCTCGCCGTTGCGCAGGCGGCCGACGCGCAGGCGCGGGCCCTGCAGGTCCATGACGACCGAGCAGGCGCGGCGGCTCTGGCGGGACAGCGAGCGGATCATGTTGACGTTCTTCTCGAGCTCGGCGAGCGAGGCGTGGGAGCAGTTGAGGCGGAACGCGTCGACGCCGGCGGCGAGCAGGTCGAGCATCACGGCGGGCTTGGCGGAAACGGGGCCGAGCGTGGCGAGGATCTTGGTGAGCTTGGGGCGGGTCATGGGCGGCTTGTGTTCGTGGGTGGACATTAGTTGTTTAGAACCTTCCTTAGATTGACGCCATTGGCGGGCGAGACGACGCCCTTTTCCGTGACGATCGCGGTCACCAGCGCGTGCGGCGTGACGTCGAAGCCGAAGTGGTGAGCCTTGGCGTTCTTGGGCGCGATCTTCACGCCGAAGATCTCCACGACTTCCTGGATCGAGCGCTCCTCGATGGGGATGTCGTCGCCGTGCTTCGTGGACAGGTCCACGGTGGTGCTGGGTGCCACGACGTAAAAAGGGATGCCGTGGTGCTTGGCGAGGATGGCCAGGCCGTAGGTGCCGATCTTGTTGCACACGTCCGCGTTCGCGGCGATGCGGTCGGAGCCCACGATCACGGCGTCGATCTTCCTCGTCTTCATCAGGTGGGCGGCCATGTTGTCGGTGATGAGGGTGGCGGGAATGCCGGCCTTCATCAGCTCCCACAAGGTCAGCCTCGCGCCCTGCAGATACGGGCGCGTCTCGCACGGGTACACGTGCTTGACCTTGCCGGCGAGCCAGCCCGCGCGGATCATGCCGACCGCGGTGCCGATCCCGGCGGTCGCGAGCGCTCCCGCGTTGCAGTGGGTGATGACGTTGGAATTCTTCTTGAGCAACGCCGCCCCGAGCGTCGCCATCGCGGCGTTGAAGCCGAGGTCGTCCTTGTAATAGGTCACGGCCGCCGCGGCCATACGCTTGGACAGGGAGCTCTCGGGACCGGACTTGGCCACGGACAGCATGTAGTCCAATGCGTGCATCAAATTGACCGCGGTCGGACGCGCGCGACGGAGGATCGGCTCCGCGATCAGAACGTCTTTCAATCTATTGCGGCGCGCTGCGAGCGCCATGCCGTAGGCGGCCGCGCAGCCGATGAGCGGGGCGCCGCGCAGGATCATGTCCGTGGTGGCCTTCGCCACGGCGACGGCGGAGCGGCAGGTCACAAACTTGACCGTTCTCGGCAGAGAACGCTGGTCGAGGACGATGAGGCGGTCCCCCTTCCAGACGATATGCTTGATCGGATCTTCGTTCAACGGGCGCTTTTTCATAAGTTCGAGGAACGATTATAGCTTTTACGCGAAGGGCGCTTAAAACAGGACGAGGGCGAACAAGGTATGAAACCCTGTTCGCCCTCGATCTTTATCGCGGCTGAGGCTTGAGGCGCTCTTAGGGGATGGAGTCCATCACCCGCTTGAGCTGCTCCTCGGTCTTGCCCACGATCTCAACTGTCTTCTCGCGGCCATTGGCTCCGCGAAGGATGCTGACGCGCTTGCCGGGAACCTCGAAGAACTCAGCGAGGTAATCCTTCAGCGCGGCATTGGCCTTTTCGTCGACCGCCGGGGCGGCGACTTTTACTCTCAGCACGCTGCCGATGCGGCTGACCACTTCGTTGTCCGTTGCGTTCGGGATGACTCGCACTTTCACGATCATGCAGGGGCCTCCTGGTGTCGGACTAAGTTGCAAAAATCTGTGTGCCGATCCGTATCAGGTCGGCGCCTTCTTCGATCGCGATCTCGAAATCTCCGCTCATGCCCATGCTGAGCTTCCCATCAGGCAGGTGCTTGTCTCTGAGCTCCCTCAGAAGTCTGAAGCTCGGTCTTACGGCTTCGGGAGGCTCGACATGGGGCGCTATGCCCATGAGGCCTTGAAGCTCGAGGTGAGGATGCTTGCGCACCGCCTCGATCAATCCCGGAAGCTCTTCCGGCGCGATGCCGAACTGTGTTTGGCTCGCCGACAGCTTCACCTGGATCATCACGGGGAGCTTTCGCTCGGAACCCGTCATGGCCTGGTCAAGCGCCGCCGCCAGCTTCGCGCTGTCCACGGAATCGACCGCGTCGAAGGTCTGAACGGCTTTCTTCGCCTTGTTCGTCTGCAGATGCCCGATGAGGCGCCATCGGACCGTTCCCGCGAGCGTGCCGAGTTCCAGCTTCTTCTTCTCGGCGTCAACCACGCGGCTTTCCCCCGCGTCCGAGACGAGCCCGGACGACAGGGCTTCCTTCACGGCCTCGAGGGAGGCATATTTTGTGACCACTACCAGGTTTATCGCGCGTCCGTCACGGTTCGTCCGTGCGGCCGCCGCGTTCATGCGGTAGCGGATTTTTTCTAGGTTGTCAATGAACACCGAACACAAACATTATAGCACACTCCAAGAGTGAAATGACACAAATGGGCCGAAAGGCCTATTTAGAGGCTGTTTTTGGGCCTCTAGTCATCTCGCTCATTTTTGCCGTTTATTATCGGCACCGGAAAAGGAGAGCGCCCCTTTCGGGGCGCTCTCTTTTCAGATCGCGGCTAAGTCTTAGGCCTTCTTCTCGACGCGGAAGCCGTACTCCGTCCACGTCGCGATGCCGCCGGTCAGCTCCATGACCTTGAAGCCCTTCTCCGCGAGCACGAGCGCGGCCTTGGGGGCCAACGCGCACGTGAGGTTAGAGCAGTAGGTCACGAGCGTCTTGTCCTTCGGGAGCGTCGCGAGCTTGCCCGCGAGGTCGGCGAGCGGGATGTTGATCGCGGTCGGGAGGTGTCCCTCGGCGAACGCCTCGGGGGAGCGGACGTCGAGGATCACGACGTTGTCGGCCTTGAGGCCGCAGGCGGTCGTGCTCTTGTCGATGACGAGGCCCTTCAGGGTCCACGGCGTCATCTCGTAGGCGAGCTTGGCTTTGAAGTACTCCACGGCGGAAAGGGCGAGGGGCTTTTCGAGGGTCTGGGTCATTTGAGTCTCCTTGAGAGGGGCTGGATCGACGACAAGAACAGTCTATCATAGGCGAATCGCTTTCGCCGAAAGTGATGGCTGTGAAAGGTGTGGATGACGCCTGCTATGGATGCGGAGTTATGGCGAGGATGGTGATGCAGCCGGCCGCCTCTGGCTGAAAGATGAGTCGGAAGTTCAAACGGCCTAGTCTTCCTTTGCGTGTTTGGCGAAGCTGCCCAGGTAGCGGCCCTTGCCTTCCTTCGCCTGTTGAACGCCGCGCAGCACAGACGCCCGGGTCTTGGGGCTCAGGGATTTGAAGCTGCGGGTCGGGATCAGCGACATGGGCTCAAGAAGGATCTGCCCGGCGTCGTTGACGTACGCCATGTAATGCTTCGAGACCTCCCCCTTCAGCACGACGCGCTTCTTGGAGTCCGTCCGCGTCTCGCCGAGGAAGGTGAAGTGCCCGTCCGCCAGCATCGTCGCCCCGCCGCTTTTCTTGGACATGGTACTAGTGTAGCAGGAGTGGGAATATTGTCAAGTGGGATATCCCACTCGATGTCAAAAAGAAAGCCCCCCGGTTCGATTCGCCGAAGGCGAATCGCGCCGGGGGGCCGGTTTACGTCTGATTAGTACATGTCTCCGCCGTGCTGGTGCCCGCCGCCCGCCATCGCGGGTTCCTTCTTCTCCGGGATGTCGGAGATGAGGACCTCGGTGGTGAGGATGGTGCCGACGATGGAGACGGCGTTCTCAAGGGCGGTGCGGGTGACCTTGAGCGGGTCGACGATGCCGGCCTTGAAGAGGTCGACATACTCGCCCGTCGCGGCGTCGAGGCCGATGCCCTGAGCGGAGCTCAGGATCTTCTGCACGACGACCGAGGCTTCGCCGCCCGAGTTGTCCGCGAGCTGACGGATCGGAGCCTGGAGAGCGCGCCGCACGATCTGGCCGCCCGTCGTCTCGTCCTCGTCCGCGCCCTTGAACTTCTCGAGGGACTCGCCGGCCCGCAGCAACGCGACGCCGCCGCCCGCGATCATTCCCTCTTCGACGCCGGCGCGGGTCGCGTTGGACGCGTCCTCGACCTTCGCCTTCTTGGCCTTCATCTCCGTCTCGGTGGCCGCGCCGACGTTGATGACCGCGACGCCGCCGGAGAGCTTAGCCAAGCGCTCCTGGAGCTTCTCGCGATCGTAGTCGGACGTGGTGTCTTCGATCTGGCGGCGAAGCGCGTCGGCGCGCTTCTTGATCTCGGCCTTCTCGCCGGCGCCGCTGATGATCGTCGTGTTGTCCTTGTCGATCACGATGCGCTTGGCCCGGCCCAGCATGTCGAGCCCGATCTTCTCGAGCTTGTGGCCGAGCTCCTCGGAGATGACCTGTCCGTGCGTGAGCACGGCGATGTCCTGCAGCATCTCCTTGCGGCGGTCGCCGAAGCCCGGGGCCTTGACGGCCGCGCACTTCAGGGTTCCACGGAGCTTGTTGACGACGAGCGTCGCCAGAGCCTCACCCTCGACGTCTTCGGCGAGGATCAGGAAGGGCTTGCCCGTCTGCACGATCTTCTCAAGCACGGGAAGGATGTCGTTCATCGCGGAGATCTTCTTCTCGGTGATGATGATGTACGCGTCCTCGAGGACGGTCTCGAGGCGCTCGGTGTCCGTGACGAAGTAGGGAGACACGTAGCCGCGGTCGAACTGCATGCCCTCGACGACTTCGAGAGTCGTCTCGGAGGACTTGCCTTCCTCAACGGTGATCACGCCTTCGTGGCCGACCTTCTCCATGGCCTGGGCGATCATGTTGCCGATCTCGACGTCATTGGCCGAGATGGTCGCGACCTGCGCCTTCTCTTCCTTGGTCTTGACCGGGCGGGAGTTCTTCTTGAGCTCCTTGACGACGAGCTCGAGGGCCTTGTGCATGCCGCGCTGGATGGACTTGGAGTTCGCGCCGGCCGTCACGTTGCGAATGCCTTCGTTGAGCAGCGACTGCGTCAGGATGATCGCGGTCGTGGTGCCGTCGCCGGCGACGTCGTTGGTCTTCGAGGCGACTTCCTTGACGAGCTGGGCGCCCATGTTTTCGTAGGGATCCTGGAGCTCGATCTCCTTGGCGATGGTCACGCCGTCATCGACGATGACGGGTGAACCGAACTTCTTCTCAAGAACCACCGCGCGGCCCTTGGGTCCGAGCGTGCACTTGACCGCGTTCGCGAGCTTGTCCACGCCGTCCTTCATCTTCTTGCGAGCGTCGTCCGAGTAAATGATCTGCTTAGCCATGATTTTTATCTATCTCCTTATATAGTGGTTACTTGAGGATGCCGAGGATGTCGTCCTGGTGCATGATGAGATAATCCTCATCGTCCAGCTTGATCTCGGAGCCCGAGTACTTGCCGTACAGGATCTTGTCTCCGACCTTGACGTCGAGGGCGATGACCTTGCCGTCTTCGGTCGTCTTGCCCTTGCCGCACGCCGCGATGATGCCTTCCTGCGGCTTTTCCTTCGCGGAGTCGGGGATGATGATCCCGCCGCGCTTGGTTTCCTTCGCTTCCGCGGGCTTGACGAGCACGCGGTCGCCGAGGGGCTGGATCTTTACTTTCGAGAGAGTCGCTTCGGCCATCTGAATTACCTCCGGGTATCTTAACTTCCTAAATTCCGACGGCCGAGCTTACTAGCACTCTCAACCGCCTAGTGCTAATTCTACCACGTGGCGACCAAAGTTGTCAATCGAGTCGAGCGACTGCCAGTTTAACGTTACGTTGAAATGGGCGGGGGCGGCGGGGTGAGGTCTGACGGGGACGCTCGGCATTGAGCCTCGCTCGGGTCTTGCGCGACCGTATG
>CAZIBN010000112.1:0-7694 GCA_964537395.1 uncultured Elusimicrobia bacterium | reverse complement strand
CGCCGCCCGACCCCAGGGCCAGGGGCCCGCCCCTCGCCCCGTGGGCGGGGCCCCCCGCGCCCCCGCCGATCCCGCCCGCCCCGCCATAACCGCCGCCGCCGCCGCCTTCATTGCCGGCGATGGTGCCCGCGACACCGCCCCCGGGTCCTGAGCCGTTGATCGTTTGGCCGCCGCCCTGATACCCCATCCCCGTCACCGTGATGGTGGCGCCGGCGCGCAGGTCGAAATTCCCGCTGACCGACATATTAACGGTCGCCGTGCTCAAGGTGCCGTTGGCGTGATGCGTCAGGCTCGAGCCCGAGTACATGGTCACGTCGCCGGTGATCGTGATCTGCTCGCTCGTGCGGCTCGACAGGCCGGCCGATTTGTAGATGACGACATTCCCGCCGGAGGCGACGACGGTCGAGAGGGTGAGGTTGGCCGCGATGGTGCCGCCGCTGTTGCCGAGGGTCAAGGTCTGGAAGCTGATCGCCGGCGAGGACGCGTCGACGCGCACGCTTTCCGCCAGGTTGATCGTGACCGCGTCGGCCGAGGAGGGGACTAAGTTGTTGCTCCAGTTGCCGGCCGTGTACCAGTTGCCGTCGCCCGCGGCGTTCGTCCAGGACGGGTAAGCCGCCGAGTGGACGGCGTTGCTGGCGGAACCGAGGCGGAAGGCTGCCTTGTTCGCGGGAGAGGGGGGATTGGAAGGGCGGGCCGTGAGGTAATAGGTCGTCAGGGCGACGGTCATAGCGTCCGAAACAGCCACGTTGGAGACCGTGGAGTAGAGGATGAACGAGTAGGTGCCCTGGCTCACGCTGAAGTCGCCGGTGAAAGCGATGGTCCCGTTGGCGCCCGTGATGCTCGCGGCCCCGTTGCCCGCGCCGGCCAAGGCGTCCCCGGCGCTGAGCGCGCCGTTGTTGTCCTTGTCGAGGTAGAGGTCGGAATTGGGGATATCGGCGTTCACGATGCCGGTGATGGCGGACAGCGAGAAGGTCAGCGCGTCGATCAGGACGCCCGCCGAGCTCACCGCCAGCGCGAAGCGCGAGTAGACCCGGCCCGCGGCCGGAGAGAGCGACAACGCGTTGCCCGCCTGCCCCCCGGAATGGTTCAGCAGATTAACGGCCGACAGCACGGTGCCCACGCTGCCGGCCAAGGCGAGGGTGCCTCCCGCGGCCCCGGCGGAGGTGAAGGTGGAGATGCTCCCGATGAAATCGTTGGTGCCGGCCGCGACCGCGATGCGCCCGCCGCCGCCGCCGCCGCCGTCATCGTCCGTGTTGGGATTGTTCGCGTCGGTGGAGCCTTTGCCGCCGACGGCGCTGAGCGTCCCATTCCCGCTGATTGCGCCGGCAACGAGGGAGATGCCGCCGCCGGAGCCGCCTCCGCCCATGCCGCAATTCGAGGCGGTGCCGCAACCAGCAGCCCCCTCATAGCCGACGACGCCATCGGCGGAGACCGTGCCGTTGATAGTCAAGGTGCCGCCCACGTTCAGGCGCACGAGGCCTCCGCCGGCGCCGCCGGGGAGGTTGGGAGCATTGCTGTTTGGCCACCCGGCGGCGCCGCCCGAGCCCATGTCGAGAGGATCGACGCTCACGCCGTACGCCGGTCCGCCCGCCGCGGTGCCGCCTCCCTTGCCTCCCGCCCCGCCGTAGCCGCCGCCGCCGCCGCCGGCGTCGGTGCCCGAGGTGCCCGAGGCGCCGCCTCCGGGGCCCGAGCCGTCCGCACCCTGGATGACGCCGCCCTGATAGCCCATGCCCGCGACCGTGATGGTGGCGCCGGTCTTCAGGTCGAAGTTCCCCGTGACCTTCATGTTCAGGGTCGTTGTGCTCAGCGTGCCGTTGGCGTGATGCGTCAGGCTCGAGCCCGAGTACATGGCCACATCGCCCGTGATCGTGAGCTGCTCGCTTGTGCGGCTCGACAGACCGGCCGATTTGTAGATGACGACATTGCCGCCGGAGGCAACGACGGTCGAGAGGGTGAGGTTGGCGGCGATGGTGCCGCCGCTGTTGCCGAGGGTCAAGGTCTGGAAGCTGATGGCCGGCGAGGACGCGTCAACGCGCACGCTTTGCGCCAAATTGATCGTAACATCGTCGGCCGAGGTGGGAACCAAGCCACCGCTCCAGTTGCCGGCCGTGTACCAGTTGCCGTCGCCCGTGGCGTTCGTCCAGGAGGGGTAGGGGGCCATGTGGACAACGGCGCTGGCGGAACCAAGACGGAAGGCCGCCTTGTTGGCCGGAGACGGCGGATTAGTAGGACGGGCCGTGATGTAATAGGTCGTCAGGGCGACGGTCATGGCATCCAGGACGACCACGTTGGAGACCGTGGAGTAGAGGATGAACGAGTAGGTCCCCTGGCTCACGCTGAAGTCGGAGGTGAAGGTGATGGTCCCGTTGGCGCCCGTGATGCTCGCGGCGCCGTTGCCCGCGCCCGCCAGAGCGTCGCCGGCGCTGAGCGAGCCGTTGTTGTCCTTGTCGAGGTAGAGGTCGGAATTGGGGATGTCGGCGGTCACGATGCCGTTGACGCCGGACAGCGTGAAGGTCATGGCGTCGATCAGGACGCCCGACGAGCTCACCGCCAGCGCGAAGCGCGAGTAGACCCGGCCGGCCGGGCTGGAGAGCACCAAGGCGTTGCCCGTCTGACCCGCGGTATGATTCGCCAGATTGACGGCCGAAAGCACGGTGCCCGTGCTGCCGGCGAAGGCGACGGAGCCTCCCCGCGCCCCGCCGGTCGTGAAGGTGGAGATGCTCCCGATGAAATCGTTGGTGGCGGCCGCGACGGCGATGCGCCCGCCGCCGCCGCCGCCGCCGTCATCGTCCGTATTGGCATTGTCAAAGTCGGTGGAACCTCTGGCGCCATCGGCGCTGATCGTCCCGTTTCCGGTGAGGACGCCGGCGACAAGAGAGATGCCGCCGCCCGAGCCGCCTCCGCCCACGCCGCAGTTCGCGGTTGTGCCACAACCAGCAGCCCCCTCATAGCCGATGGCGCCATCGGCGGTAAGAGTGCCGTCAATATTCAAGGTGCCGCCGACGCTTAGACGAATCAGGCCTCCACCCGCGCCGCCGGGGGTAAGGGGAAGGTTTCCGTTAGTCCACCCGCCTCCACCGCCCGAGCCCGGGCTGAGAGGATCGACATTCACGCCATAGACGGGGCCGCCGAAAGAGGAGGCGCCTCCGCCGCGGCCGCCGGCCCCGCCATAGCCGCCGCCGCCGGCGCCGGCGTTACCGGTCCCGGTCCCCGCGGTTCCGCCCCCGGGCCCCGAGCCGTCGATTAAATACGCGCCGCCCTGATAGCCCATGCCCGCCACCGTGACGGTGGCGCCGGCGCGCACATCGAAGTTGCCGCTGACATTGATGTTGACCGTCGCCGTGCTCAAGGTGCCGTTGGCGTGATGCGTCAGGCTCGAGCCCGAGTACATGGTCACATCGCCCGTGATCGTGAGCTGCTCGCTCGTGCGGCTCGACAGGCCGGCTGATTTGTAGATGACGACGTTGCCGCCGGAGGCGACGACGGTCGAGAGGGTGAGGTTGGCGGCGATGGTGCCGCCGCTGTTGCCCAAGGTCAAAGTCTGGAAGCTGATGGCCGGCGAGGACACGTCGACGCGCACGCTTTGCGCGAGGTTGATCGTGACATCGTCGGCCCCGGTGGGGACGGCGTTGCCGCTCCAGTTGTTCGCGGTGTACCAGTTGCCGTCGCCGCCGTCGTTGTCCCAGGAGACGGCGGCGCCCGAAGCGCGCGTGGAGAGCCCGAGGGCGAGCAGCGCCGATGCTATAAAGACATTACGCGTGCGCGCGCGCGCGTACGACAAAAGAACCTCCCCGGCTCTCAAGCCGAGGAGGGTCAGGACGCTTTGCTGAAAAAGTTTAAGCCGAGTCACGCATTTCCGTTGATGAGCCAGTGTCCCTTATTGGTACGAAATCGTTGTTACAGACAAGCAAATGTTTGATATCAGCGTCATTAATATTTGCGCACTAACTATTACGATTCACCCGTATTCTCACCAGCAGCCGCTGCGCCTGGCGCAGGCCCAAACTTACGCCCCAGCGCCGGGCGATAAGCGCGGAGAGATCTTCGCCGCGCCAGCCGGCGGCGCCCGGGATCGGCGGCCCGGCGGCCACGGCCGTGCGCAGCTCGAGCAATTGCGCCGGCGTCAAACGAGGCGGTCGACCGGGGGGGAGAGAGTCAAATAATCCGTTTATTTTATTATCATTATACCTCTTCACCCAGTAGCCTATCGCGCGCGGAGAATCACCCAGTATTCGAGCCGCGCCCCGGCAGCTCATGCCGCCCGCGACAAGAAGCACCGCATGGATCCGGTGCTGAAGGCGCGCCTGGGGAGAGCCCCGCGCCTGCGCCCGCAAAGCATCGATCTCGCCGCTGCCCGGCCTGTTTATTCTCATACAGCCAGTATACAAGAACAACTTATTATGCGCAATATATATGTCGTCAAATTTCGCACGCAAAATCGGTTCAAGCGAACGGCGCGAAATTACTTTTTAGGGGCGGAAGAGGTAGCCCATGCCGATGACGGTCTCGACATGGCCGCCGAAGACGGGCAGCTTCTTGCGCAGCGACTCGACGTGCTTGTCCACCGTGCGCGTGGACATGCCGGGCTCGGAGCCCCACACTTTCTCAAGCAGCATGCCCCGCGTGACCACGCGCAAAGGATGGCGCAGGAAGTACGTGAGCAGCTTGAACTCGAGATGCGTCAAGGTCACGGCCTTGCCCGCGAGCTCGACGCGATGCTCATCGAGCAGCACGGTCATGGTGCCGAAGCTCAAGGTCTCCTGAGGCGGAGCCTCCGCCGCGGCCGCAGGGATGCGGCGCAGGAGCGCCCCGATGCGCACGACGAACAATTCCAGGTCGAGCGGCTTGCCCATGTACTCGTCGGCGCCGAGCTCCAGGCCCTTGATCACGTCGGGCGTGCCGCGCTCGGAGGCGGTGATGGCCACGATCGGCATCCTCTTAGTGGCCTCGTTCTCGCGCAGGACGCGGATCACGTCGCGGCCGTGGATGCCCGGCAGGTTCATGTCGAGGACGCACAGGTCGGGCCGGACCTTGGCCAAAGAGTCGAGGAAGCGTCCGGGCGTGGCGTAGGTCTTCACGTCGTAGCCGCCCTTGCCCAGGACCAGCGCCAGCAGCGCGAGCATCTCGGCGTCGTCGTCGACGACGGCCAGCTTCGCCTTCACTTCTTCGTCTTCTCGAGCGCGTCCGCGACGCGTTCAAGGAGGTCATCCATCTCGAAGGGCTTGAGCACGTAGTCCGTCACACCGGCGTCGAGGCCGTCCTGGATGGAGACCACGGCCGAGCGCACGGTGCACATGAGCACCGGAACCGTCTTCCCGTCCGGAAGCTTGCGCAGGAGGCGGCACACCTCGATCCCGTCCATATCGGGAAGGTTCCCGTCGAGAACGACGAGGTCGGGCTTTCGGTCCGTGAACGCGGCCAGCCCTTTCGTCCCGTCCTCGGCGGTCACGGTGTCGTAGCCTCCGCGGTCGAGAACGTGCGCGCAGATGGCGCGGAAATCGTGCTCATCGTCGATGATAAGGACCAGGGGGCGTTCGCTCACTGATTAAATGTACCAAATAGCCTTGAAAATGTAACAGGGACACCCTATCCTTAATAAGCATGCCGCCTAACAAGGATTTAAACGACTGGCTAGGGGACCTGAGCTGGCAGGGCTATCCCCGCTTGGCGCCGATCCGAGATGTCGTGAGCGAGGCCGACGCGGCCCCCGACCCCGCACCGCGCCCTCGGAAAGGTACGGACGTCCGCGTGGAAACCTTGGCCCGGGAGAACGAAGCGCTGCGCGCCAAGATCGAGACGTTGGCCGGCTATGCCGCCGAGTTCGAGCGCCGCTTGTCCGAGGCCGCCTCGTCCTACGAGGGCGCGGCGCTCGAGTCCGAGTCCGCGCGCCGCACGGCCGAGCTCGAGAACGCTCGCCTGGCCGGAGAGCTCGAGAGCGCGCGCGCCGGGATCGCCCGACGGGAATCACGAGAGCTCGCCCGCGAGTCCGACCTCGCGCTCGAACGCGAGCGCCGCGCCGACTGCGAAAAATCGCTTGTCGAAGCCCGGCGACGCGTCAATGACATGGAGTCCGAGCTGGCGGCTGCCCGCTCCAAGGGAGCGGAGCTTTCTGGTAGTATCGCCGAGCTGCGTAACCAGGCCTCGGCCTCGCACGAGCGCCTGCTTCAGACCAAGGCCCTCAGCGACCAGGATGTTCATATCCTGCGCGCGGAGATGCGCGAATTCCTCGCCAAGTTCCACCGCATTCAAGACACGCTTACGGACACGCCTCCGGGAGAGAATCGATGAAATACTGGACCTACATGAAGGGGGAAGTCCCCGGCAGCTATGAGCCCGACGCGCTCGCCGCCCTTCCCGGCTTCACGATGACCACCTTGGTCTGCCCCGGAGAGGGGGAGATCGCCGAGAAGAACTGGCGCCGCGCCGGCGAGTTCGACGACATCGTCTCGGCCATGGAAAGGCTGCAGGCCCAGATCCCTCCGTCCGCACCCCTCGGCGCGCCGCCGACCGCCAACGAGGTGGACGCGCTCCTCGACACCGCGAGCACGCGCCTGTTCTCCCATGTCGCCGACCTGATGAAGGAGCTGGAGACGCGGCGCGACGAGAAATCGCTCATCGTCTCGCTCCAGCGCCAGATCTCCGCCCTCAAAACGGAGCTCAACGCAGCCAGAGAGTCCGCGACCTTGCTCGAGATCCGCATCCCGCGCATCGCCGAGCTCGAGGAGACCATCAGGAAGGACCAGGCCGCCTTGGCCCAGCTCCAGGTGAACCTGACCGCCAAGGAGAACCAGTTCAACGAGATGCGCATGAACCACGAGCGCATGCGCGGGGACCTCGAGGGCTCCAAGCGCCGCGTCCAGGAGACCGAGGGCGACCTCGGCATCCGCAACCGCCTCGTCGACAAGCTTTCGAAGGACCTCTCCGACAAGGAGCTGTCTTTGGCCAAGGCCCTGGGCGTCATCCGCCGCCTGGAGGAGGACCTCAACCGCCTGTGCCCGCCTCCCGCGATCATGAAGCCCGCCTCCGCTCCGCCTCCGGCTCCTGTTCGACCGGCGCCGGTCCGGGCCGCGCCTCCGCCCCCGCCGCCGGCGCCTGAAGCCCCGCCGCCCGCGCCCGTGCTTCCCGCGTCGGCGCAGGTCGTCGAGCCCATCGTCAACAAGGTCCTGTCCGTGCCCGAGTTCAAGTCGCACATCACCCCGCCTCCCGCGGGCTCCTTCACCAACGACGATCCGCCTCCGCCTCCGGCGTACATCGAGCCGCATTTCCCGACCGAGCCGCCCAAAGCTCACGAAGCGCTGATGGGCTTCCTCCGGAAGGTCTTCCCCGGCCAATCGCAGTAACACCTCAACGCTGAAGCGGGGAGGGGCGAGCGGATGATATCCGGAGGGGACGCGCGGCATTGAGCCGCGCTCCGGGTCTTGCGCGACCCATGAGCATCGCGGTCGCGCGACCCAGGCCCCTCCGGATATCATCCGCTCGCCCCTTTGAACCCTCCCGCGAGCAACGCTTATGCGGGCACATTGAGACCACCTTGCGGCGACCGCGCTTGCGTGTGACGACTTCGCGGCTGCGCGGTATGCGGGTTAACGAGCGTTGATGCGGGGGGGCGGCGGGGTGAGGTCTGACGGGGCGTGGGTCGCGCGACCGGCAATGCCAATACGGTCGCGCAAGACCCGAGCGAGGCTCAATGCCGA
>CAZIBN010000111.1:0-7913 GCA_964537395.1 uncultured Elusimicrobia bacterium | reverse complement strand
GCCGTGTTCGTGGCCACCAGCACGCTGCCGCCGATGACGGTTCCGGTCGAGCCGCTGACGAGCGCGGCCGTCGAGCCCTGGACGTAGGAGTCGACGATGGTATTAGAGGCGGACTCGAGGATATAGAGCGCGGAGTAGCCCGCGGTGGTGCTCGTCAGCGTGCTCTGGCTGATCGTGTTGTAGCTGGCGCCGTTGTGCAGGCGGACACCATGCCCGGCCAGGTTGGTGATATAACTTTGCGAGATGGCGTTGTTGTAGGCCGTGTCGATCAGGACCGTGCTGGCCGAAGAGCTGCTCGTCAGAGTGCTCAGGCTGATCGTGTTGTAGCCGGCGCTGGTATACAGCAATAGCGCCGAGCCCGCGGGGTTGCTGATATAGCTCTGCGTGATCGTGTTCGACGATGAGCCGTCTTGGAGGGCGAGGGAGTAGGAGCCCGAGAAGTTGCTCGCCATCGTGCTCAGGCTGATCGTGTTGCGGTTGGCGTTGTTTTGCAGAAGAACGCCGCCTCCATTGCCCGCCAGATTGCTGATACGGTTCAGCGTGATCGTGTTGAAGGAGGCGCCGGCAAGGTAGAGCGCGGGATTGCCGGAGTTGTTCGATATCGTGCTTAGGCTGATCGTGTTGTAGCCGGAGCCGGAGGCAAGGCGCGCTCCATAGCCCGCCGGATTATCGATATAGCTGCGGGTGATGGTGTTGGATGAGGCGGCGCTGAGGTAGAGCGCGGAGTTGGCAGAATTGCTCGTTATCGTGCTCCAGCTGATCGTGTTGCTGTTCGCGCTGTTCCCCAGAAATGCCGCGTAAGAGGCCGTGCTGGACATGTAGCTTTGAGTGATGGTGTTGAAGGAGGCTCCGCTGGAGAGGTCCAAGGCGTAGGCGCCGCTCGTCATCGTGCTCCAGCTGACCGCGCTGCCTTGCCCGACGATCCGAAGTCCGCCGGCGATGGTGGAATAAGAGACCGCGTTATAGCTCGTGATGGATATCCCCGCCGTCAGGATGCTGCCGCCGGGAGCCGCGACCTTGACGTTGACGCTGCTGATCGTCACGTAGGCCGACGAGGCAAAGACTCCGTAGTTGGCCGCATCCGTGACAACCACCAACATATTGAGCAAGGATACGCTCGTATTGAACACTCGGAAGGCGGGGTTGCCCGGCGAAGCGCTGATCGTCGCGACCGTGCTGGTCACGATGGGGTCGGTCTGGATGATGAGCTGGAAGCCGACCGGGCTCTTGTCCTGGATGACGACATTCTCGCTGTACGTCGCGCTGTCGACGTTGATGCAGTAGTCCCCGGTGAAGGCGCTCGAGGGAACGGCGTCGACGCATTGCTGGATGGTCGTGCAGTCGCCGCCTCCGGCCTGACGCACGGTCTTGGTCGTGGTGCAGACCGCGGCGGATGGCGAGGGCAAAAGCGTCAGCACCACTCCCAAAGTTGCGAGTGGGGCGCGCGGGCCAAGGAAGGACGCCAACCGCGACAAAATGAATCGCATCGGAGGTACCACTTGGGATATACCCCCGATACCACCCATTTACAAGTCTAAAATGTGGCGGATTCTGCCTATTTTATAACGCTAATATCACGCATATTTACGCCTATTCGGTGGGCGTGGAGGCTTTGGGGCGCGTGAAGCTAGTGGAGAAGTTTTTGAAGGAGGTGGACTTAAGCCCCGCCTGCCCGACGGCGCTTTCGTCGATGCCCTTTCGGGAATCGCCCGCCAAAGCGGCGACGCGTCGCTTGTGGGTCGGCTCGGCGAGCCAGGCCCGCCACTTCTTGTCCAGATCGGAGACTTTCTTATAGCGGTAGGTCAGCCACAGCGCGTCCGCGATGGGCTTGCCGTCGCGCAGGGCCGCGCACAGGCTCTTGAATTGGAGGCGGGAGTGCTTGCGCAGGAGGTAGTGGGTCACCGAGTAGGCCTGGATGTACCATTCCCCGACCGCCGCCTGATCGTTGTGAAGATCCTTGGTCGGAGTCACCCCGAAGAAGATAGCGAGGTCAGGGAATTTCTTGGGCTCGATCAAAGTCATCTGCTGGTACCAGACCGAGGTCTCCGGCCGCTCCGGTGACTCGGCCTCCTCGAGCATGGCCAGGCCTTCGTTGATCCAGGAGGGAGCCTCTCGGTTCGCCTCCCGCCAATAGCCGTCGAAGATCAGATGGGTGGTCTCATGGGCCATGACCGAGACCATCTTGCGAGGGTCCTTCATCGTCGGCAGGGCTACAGCCTTGCGGTCATAGACGGCCAGGCCATTCGACCACTTGGGAGGCGAGAACTCTCCGGCCAGGTAGGTCGCGTGGTCCGCGTAGACGAAGAGGTTGATCTTTTCCTTCGACATCCAGGAGGAGAACATGCCCAGGTCCATGCGCAGGCGGGAATGGACCCGCTCCGCCCCCATGGAGAAGCCGGCCGGGAGCCAGGGGCTCTGATGCTTGATGACGAAGTGCGGGGTCAAGGTCTGACGCCAGTCCCAGCCTTTGTCCTCGCGGGCGGCGGCCGGAACGGCCAGAATTAAGGCAAGGAGGGCCCCGCGCATGGCGTCAGCGTAGCAGAACATCACGAACTCCGCCAGGCATCATGACTCCGGCGCCGCGCGTTTCTTGAAGAGGAAATCGAAGCGGCGCCGTCCGTGGACTATACGGCGCACTTCGACGGTTTGGGCGAGCACGACATAGAACGCCAGATGCTCGCCGACGACGACCATCCGGTAGCCGCGCGCGGCCAGGCGGCGGTCCCTCGGGACCGAGCCGGAGCGTGGGAATGCCGCCAGGCGCCCCAAAGCCTTGTCGACGCGCTGGAGCCAGGCCTCGGCCGCTGCCGGGTTGTCCTTGCGCACGTACTCAAAGGCCTCTAGCAGGTCGCGCTGCGCCGCGGGAAGATAGACGACAAGGCGCCGCTTCACCCCAGCTTGCTCTTGAGCCGCAGCATCAAAGCGTCGTGCGTGACCGTGCCGTCCCCTGACGCGGCCTCGGACTCGGCTTCATCGAGCTTCGAGTAGAGCTCCAGGCGGGCCTGGTCCTGCTCGTAGGCGGCCTGGCTCATCACAACCAGATCTTCCCTCCCGTTCTTCGTGATGAAGACGGGCTCCGCCGTCGCGTGACAGATGCGGGAGATCTCATTGGCGCGGTTGCGCAGGTCGGAGATCGGGCGGATGGTGGCCATGGGAACCTCTCTGAGACGTTGCCTCAGTATATCAGGATAATGATATTCTCGCAAGGGCTTGAATCAACAGGCGCATGGAACTTTTTTGCCCCCCTCAGCCGGCCGTGCTGAGGCACCGGCTGGGTCTGACCAAGGTCGAGGTCGCCTGACGGATGCATCTCCGCCAGATTGGCTTCACTTAAGCAAGCGGCGTAATGTGCATACCCATCGAGTCCCTCAATGTGTCTTTTACGGCACACGCGCTCGTTCTGGGAGGAGTTCTCGTGCCGTATACGGAACCAAATCGACGTATCCCGGTATAGGTGGCGTTATGTGTACGCCCATCTTAACCTAGCGGGCTGCCGCCCGTCGAAACCCGTTGCCGCTAAGACGGTATTTTGCTAAAATGGACTTTCGGAACCGGACAAGTTAAAGCCTGACACCTAAGACGTACGGAGAGCCATGGCCGCCATGCGAACGCTGTTCCTGAACCCCCCTTCCTTTGAAGGATTCGATGGGGGCGCCGGGTCCCGCTATCAGGCTCGCCGCGAGATCAAGTCGTTCTGGTACCCGACCTGGCTGGCCCAGCCGGCGGCCCTGGTCCCCACCTCCAAGCTCATCGACGCCCCGGCCGACGACCTGACCTTGGATCAGGTGATCCAGAGCGCGCGAGGCTTCGAGCTGTGCGTCATCCATACCTCCACCCCCTCCTTCGACAACGACGCCAAGGTCGCCGATGCCCTCAAAAAACAGAATCCTGACATGATCATCGGCTTCGTCGGCGCCCACGTGGCCGTCCTCCCCGAGGAGTCGCTTAAGAACGCCCCCGTCCTGGACTTCGTCGGCCGCGAGGAGTTCGACTACACGATCAAGGAAGTCGCCGAAGGCCGCCCCTTTGAGGAGATCGCCGGGCTGTCCTACCGCAAGAACGGCGAGATCATCCACAATCCCGACCGTATGCTCATCGACGACATGGACAACCTCCCTTCCGTGCTCGATGTGTATAAGCGCGACCTGGTGGTGCCGAACTACTACATCGGCTACCTGAAGCATCCCTACCTTTCCATCTATACCGGCCGCGGTTGCCCCGCGCGTTGCTCGTTCTGCCTGTGGCCCCAGACCGTCGGCGGCCATGTCTACCGCACCAAGTCCGCAAAGGCCGTCATCGCGGAGATGGCGCGGGCCAAGGAGATGTTCCCCGAGGTTAAAGAATTTTTCTTTGACGACGATACGTTCACGGCCGATCTGACCAGAGCCGCGGAGATCGCCAAAGGCCTTGGGAAGCTTGGAATCATGTGGTCATGCAACAGCCGGGCGAACGTTCCGTTCGAGTACCTCAAGGTCTTCAAAGACAACGGATTACGGCTTTTGCTCGTCGGCTACGAGTCCGGCAACCAGCAGATACTCAACAACATCAAGAAGGGCGTGCGCGTCGATATCGCCCAGGAGTTCACCAGGAACTGCCGCAAGCTCGGCATCATCATCCACGGGACCTTCATCCTCGGCCTGCCCGGCGAGACCAAGGACACCATCGAGCAGTCCATCAAGTACGCCTGCGACCTCAACGTGGACACCATCCAGGTGTCCTTGGCCGCCGCCTATCCCGGAACCGAGCTATACCGCCAGGCGATGGCCAACAAGTGGTACGACGAGGGGACGATGGTGCGCAACGACGGCACCCAGGCCAGCGCCATCTCCTACCCGCATCTCAACGCCGCGGCCATGGAGGCTGGAGTCAAACGCTTCTACTCGAAGTTCTACGCGCGCCCCACGCCGATCATGCGCATGCTAGTGAATATGGCGAAGGACCCCCTCGAGCGCCAGCGCCGGCTGCGCGAGGGCAAGGAGTTCCTCGACTATCTGCGCGGCCGCCAAAAGCCGGCCGTCTCGCGCCTCGCCCCAGGCGAGACCAAGCATAAGGAGCCGGCCGCGGTTTAAGCCCCCGTCATGGAGTGGCAGATTCTCGGGCTGATCATGCTCACCGCCGCCGTGGCGGGAAGAGCCGCATTTTCAGCCTTTGCGCTCGCCTGCGGCGCCTTCACCTTCGTCTTCGCGCTCGTGTCGGTCGTGTTCGCGCGGAGGTTCATGCTCGCCCGGCCCGCCCGCGCCGCGGCGTCGATGCCTCCGATCACGGTGATCAAGCCGCTCAAGGGCGAGGACCTCGACCTGGAAGAGAACCTCGCCAGCTTCTGCCGGCAGGATTACCCCTGCTTCCAGCTCCTGTTCTGCCTCGCCAGCCCTGATGATCCGGCTTTAGCCGCCGTCTCGCGCCTGAAGAAGGAGTTCCCGGACGCTGACATCGAGGTCATAGTCTCCAAAAACCGCATCGGGTACAATCCGAAGGTCAATAACATGGCCAACGCGTACCCGTTCGCCAAGTACGACCTCCTGTTGATGTCCGATTCGGACATCCGGGTCGAACCAGGCTTCCTCAAGCGCATGGCGGCCCCCTTCGCGGACACATCCGTAGGGCTCACGACCTCGTTCTACCAGGCGTCCGGCGCCCGCGGCCTTTGGGGCCACATGGAGGCGTTGTCGATCAACGCTCATTTCCTGCCGCAGGCCGCTTGCGTGGCTGATTTCGGCATGCGCTTCGCCATGGGGGCCGCGATGATGGTCCGCCGCCAGGCCTTCGAGGCGTCCGGGGGGTTCGAGAACCTCTCCGACCACCTCGCCGACGACTACTGGCTTGGCGAATCGGTGCGCGAGGCCGGCTGGCGCCTGGAGATCGCCGAGGGCTGCGTGGACTCGGTCCCCGGCATCGAAACCTGCCTTGGGCACTTCCATCACCTGCTCCGCTGGGCGCGGACGATCCGCCTGTGCCAGCCCGCCGGGTACTACGCGAGCCTGGTCCAGCACGGCTTCTCCCTCCTGACCCTGCGGATGCTCGTTCAGGGGCCTGACGCTCCCGGCCTGGCCCTCCTGGCCGGCATCTGGGCCGCGAAGGCCGCGGCGGCCGCCTCGCTCGGAGCAGGGCTCGGCGGCCGTCAGCCGGCGCGTGCGCTTTGGCTTCTGCCGCTGTCGGAGTGGTTCTCGTTCGTCGCCTGGATCGGGGCCTGCGCTTCGAATACCGTGCTCTGGCGCGGAGAGCTGTTCCTCGTCCGGGCTCAAGGGCGGCTTGAGCCCGTGGCGCCTTCCCTTCCCCTGCGCCACGCGCTTCCCGCCGAGCGCTAGTGCAAGGAGCCAGGCGCTGGTTTACGTATTTCGTCATCATCCTCGGCACGGCGACTTTCCTCTATCTGCTGGTGTCCTTCGGGCCGCTGCGCGTGTGGGGCCTCTTGCGCGGCTTCGGCTGGGGCTTCGCGGTGGTGCTGCCCTTCCAGATCTTCGACCACATGCTCAATGCGACGGGCTGGCTCCTCGCGTTCACCCCCGCCGAAGCGGCGAAGGTCTCGTTCTGGGACCTCGTGCGCGTGCGCGTCGCCGGCGACGGCGTCAACTACCTGACCCCCAGCGGCAATATCGCTGGAGAGTTCGTGCGCCCCGGCATGCTGCGATCCTCGCTTCCGCACGAGGCTAAGGTCTCGAGCGTATTCATCGCCAAGGCCACGCAGTCCGTGGGGCAGGCGTTGTTCGTGCTGGTCGGGCTTATCTATCTCCTCAATGCTCGGTCCTACGCCTTCACATCCGGGCAGGCGGGCTGGGCGGCGGCGGGCATGAGCGTCATCATCTTTGGCGTAGCGATCGTCATCGGCCTGTTCGCGATGCGGCCGCCGGCGTGGCTGAAGAAGCGCTTCCCCGCCGCGGTCGAGAAGACCGAACCGGTGCGGCGCACCATGCGAGAGTACCTGGCCCGGCATCCCGGGAGGCTCGCAGGCTCGATCTTGTTCTTCATGCTCGGCTATTCCTGGGGCGCGGCCGAGATCTGGATCATCTGCCATTTCCTCGGCTTCCCGGTCGGGCTCGAGACCGCCCTGTGCATCGAGTTCCTCTCCAACGTCGTGGATTCCTTCGCCTTCATGGTCCCCGCGAAGATCGGCACCCAGGAGGCGGGCAAGACCGCCATCTTCAAGGGCCTGGGCCTCCTGCCCGACGTGGGCTTCACCGTCGGGCTGATCCGGCACTCGCGCGAGATGCTGTGGGCCGGCGTCGGGCTGAGCCTTTACGCCGCCCAGCAGCGAAGAATCGTGCACCGCGCGAACTAGCCGCCGGGACCCTTCGGGGCTAGCCCGTCGGGCGCGTCCGACCTATGTCAGGAGGTCTGGATCATCCGAGATAGGTGGCCTGCCGCTTCGGCAGGGACTGTTGAAAAGAAAGATTCCTGTCGACGGTGATAAAAACGTCGAAATCCTTTTCGACCAGAGCCAAAAGTCGACCGTTGGTGATGGCCGCCCACCCCATCTGTGGAACGGTTCGCGCGTAATGCCCCTTCAATTCTCTGACAAAGCGCCGGTCAATACACTCCGATGAGAAGCCTCATCAGGCGGCGATATGGACGGAAAGGGTTTTGGCCTGTTCAAGAAAGGCGATGATTTGCTTTCTCTTCACGGTAGGGAATCCGGCCAGAAAGCCGTCAACGGATTCTCCCTCTTCGAGGTAATCAATCAAGGTTTGCACGGGGACTCGTGTGCCTGCGAATACGGGGGTCCCACCCTATGGTCGCAGGCGAGGTCGGGGACGGCGGAGAGAAGGGCCTCCTTGTCGCTCGGAGAGCCGCTTTCAAAGGCCGCCGGTGGGACGGAGGGATGCAGGATGACCGATGCCTGCGCAAGGCGCTGGGGCCGCGCGCCGCCCGCTGGATCGAGACGGTCGAACGCTACGGCTATCGCTTTCGCGATCCCG
>CAZIBN010000110.1:0-8045 GCA_964537395.1 uncultured Elusimicrobia bacterium | reverse complement strand
GGGATCGCCGGGAGATAGGACCACCGGTCGGCCGCGATCATGCGGCCGGACTTGAACAGGCCGAGCGCGGGCAGAAGCAGGATGAGGTAGGCGAGCACGGCCTGCGTCAGGCCATCCACACGCTTGCGCGTGAGCAGGAGGAATAGCACGAACGTCGAGACGGAGGCGGCCGCGACGCTGAACGGGAACGGCTCCAGCAGGATCGAGCGCTCGTAGAGGGGGGCCAGCCCCATCGGAAGCAAGGTCTTCCATGGATAGAACGCCAGGCCGTAGAAAGCCTGGGCGGCCCTATGCGCCACGCCGAAATCAGCGAACGAAACGGACGCGCCGCTGCCATCCTGCGCGGCGATATTGAACGCCAGGACGCCGAGCGCCATGGGAAGATACGGCACCTTCTCGCGCCAGCGCGGCGCGCCGGCGAGGCGCAGGTCGAGGAGCAGCCATGCGGCGGGCAGGACGATGGCGAACACCTTCGCCGTCATGGCGAGCCCGGTGAGCACGAACGCCCGGCGGCGCCAGACGGCGTCGTCGAGGCCGCGGATATAGGCGAGTGCCGCGCCCAGCGACAGGGCGCCGCACAGGACGTCCCGGCGCTCGGTCACCCAGGCGACGGACTCGGCGCGAAGAGGATGAAGCGCCCAGAACAGAGCGGCGAAGACGGCGGGGATCTCGGAGCGGCCGCCGCCGAGCTTGAGGCGGCGGGCCAGGAAGTAAAGAAGAGCAGCGCTCGCCGCGTGGAGCAGGACATTCGTCAGGTGGAAGCCCAGGGGGTTCGCGCCCCACGCCAGCCGGTCGAGCGCCAAGGTCAGCCAGGTCGCCGGCTGCCAATGCCCCAGCTTGGAGCCCGTCAGCATGAAGGCCAGGCCCGGGGCATCGAAGCTCAGCAGGCCGTTCTCGAGGACGTTCGCGCGGTCGTCCCAGCTCAGGAATGGGAAGCGCAGCGCGGGAAGAAAAGCGGCTACGACGGCCGCGAACACGCCCGCCGCGATCAGACGCGCGCGGGCTTCTCTTTCAGGCACCGAGAGCCTCGAGCGTGCGCGCGGTCGCACCGCGAAGCCCCTCGGCGGCCTTCCTCGCCGCGGCTCCGGCCGCGCGCGCGGCATTCTCATCCTTCGCGAATTCGGTCAGCCGTTCGGCGAGCTGGGCCGTGTCGGCGACGCGGCGCCCGCCGCCGCCAGGCGCGGCCAGGAGCGCCGCGGGACGCTCGATGTGGCGGGTGTGGGGCCCGAACAGCACCGGCACGCCCGCCAGCGCCGGCTCGAGGAGATTATGGCCGCCGATCTTCACCAAGGTCCCGCCGACGAACGCCGCGCGCGCCAGGGCGTAGAAGGAGGGGAGGACTCCCATCTCGTCGAGGAGCAGGACGGAGCAATCGGCCAGCGGCGCGCCGCTCCAGCGGGAAAGCGTCAGCCCCGCGTGCGCGAGAAGATCAGCGGCATCGGCGGCGCGCTCGAGGTGGCGTGGCGCGAGGACCAGGCGCAACCGCGGCACCGCGACGCGAGCGGCCAGGAACGCCGCGAGAACCATCTCCTCCTCGAAAGGATGCGTGCTGCCCGCGACGAAAAGAGGGTCCCGGCCCCAGCCGAGCGCCGCGACCCGGTCGCGGGCGACGGCACTTTCGGCCGGGACGGCCTCCCGGTCATATTTGGCGTTGCCCGTGACCTTCACGCGCTCGGCCGGCACGCCGAGGAGCGCGAAGCGCGCGGCGTCCTCCTCGCTTTGCGCGGCGACCAAGGAGAGCGAGCTCAGCGCGGGGGCGAGAAGGTCCGATAGGAGAACGTAGCGCGAAAAGCTCCTGTCGGTGAGGCGCGCGTTGACCAGCGAGGGGGAAAGGCCCGCACGGCGCGCGAGGATCAAGGTCGTGGGCCACAGCTCGGTCTCGGCGAGGATCAGACGTTTCGGAGCGAGCGCCTTGATAAACCGCGCCACGAAGGGCCAGACGTCGGCCGGAGCGAGCTGGGCCCAGGCGACGAAGGGCAAGGCGCGCGCGGCCTCGCGCCCCGAGAGGGTCGTCGTCGTGAGCACGAGCGCCACGTCGCTCTTCTTCGAGATCGCCTCGAGGATCGGGGCCAGGCCGGCGACCTCACCGGCGGATGCGGCGTGGAACCACCAGATCTCCCGGCCGTGGAGGCGGTCCAGGGCCGTGTCGCGGATCGCGCCGAGGCGCTCGGGAAGCTCGTCGAAAAGCCCGGCAAGGCGCGCGCGGTTCGGAGAGAACAGAAAGGAGAGAACGACCGCAAGGCCGGCGACGGGAGCGAACAGCGCCTCGAGGAGCAGGATCAGCAGGCTCATTGAACAAGCCGATCGGCTTCAGAGGTCAACTCGTCCATCGCGACCTTGAGCTCGGCGGCCTTCACGGCCAGATCGTCGCCGGCGGCGACGCGGAACGGCTCTCCGTAGATCACGACGGAGCGGCCGAACGGAAGGGGCACCTGAAAGCGGTCCCAGGCCTTGGCGATCTCGACCTTGTTCGACAACGCATTGGCGATCGGCACGATCGGCATTCCCGAAAGCTGGGCGACGCGCACCGCGCCCTCCTTCACCTCGCGCGCGGGGCCTTTCGGGCCATCAGGCGTGATGCCGACGTCCCGGCCGGAGCGCAGTATCTCGACCATCTCACGGGCCGCGGCGGCGCCGCCGCGGGACGAGGAGCCGCGCACCGCGGCGATGCGGGACAGCTCCATGGTTTTGGCGATCATCTCGCCGTCCTTGGACTTGCTGACGAGCACGGCGGCCTCGGCGTCGCGATGCGACCAGGTGAAGAAGACCTGGCGCTGATGCCAGAAGGCGTAGATGAAGCGCTGCCCGGAGAGGTGCACCTTCTCCGGGATATCGGAACGGAGCACGCTCTGCCGCGTGGTCCAGCCGACAAACGTCACATAGGAATAAACGAGGTAGGGAACGAGCTTCCGAACCACTATTTGCGGCCCTTGGCCTTCGACTTCGAGAGCCACGACTGGCTGACCGCGAAGGAGACGGAGGGGGAGAGCCTGCCTTCGGCCATCGTCACGCCGAGCTTGGACGCCGCGTCGAGCTTGCGCAGGGCGGCCTCGAGGGCCTCGGCGTGGGCGATCGGGTTGAGAGGAGAGAGCTCGCAGTTGTCCTTCTCGGCCTCGTCGGCGAGCAGGGCCGAGGCGAAGCGGACCGACTCGTCGAGCGCGTGCTCTTCGAGGATGGGCCAGAGCCACTCGGGGATGGAGGCTTCCTTATCCCGGAACGGTCCGAAGCCCTCGCCGAGGCTGGCGAGGATCAGGCTGTAGGCGAGGCCGGGCATGGGCGACAGAAGGGGCTGGTCGGCGTCGGGATGGCCGAACGTGTCGAAGACGACGCCTGGGGTGAGCGCCTTCGCGGCGCGCTCGAGGAACTTGTTCAGAACGAGGTCGGATAGCCCGGCGGCCTCGAGGTCGAGGCGCGCCTTCTTGGAGCGCTGCTTGATCACGTGGGGCCGAAGCGTGAGCTTGAAGCCCTTGATCTTCCTCACCGGCGGCGGCGGCCTTCCTTGACCTTGACCGCCGGTTCTTCCTCGGGCGTATGCCGCGAGCGCTTGCCGCCGAAGCGGCTCTGGTACTCGTACACGAGGGGCGCAGCCACGGCGACGGAGGAGTAGGATCCGAGCAGGTTGCCGACGACCATCGCGAGCGCGAAGTTGTGCAGGACGGGGCCGCCGAAGAACAGGATCGTGACGCTGACGAGCTGCACGGTGAGCACCGTGATGATCGTGCGCGACAGCGTCTCGTTGATCGACGAGTCGATCAAGGTGCGCAGGTCCTGCGTGCGGTCGGTGTGGAGCTTCTCGCGCATGCGGTCGAAGATGACGATGGTATCGCTGATCGAGTAGCCCGCGATGGTGAGGAGCGCGGTCACGATCAGCAGGTCCACCTGGAGGCCGAGGAAGGAGAACAGCCCGGCCACGCCGATCACGTCATGGAAGAGCGCGATCACGCCCGCCACGCTCCAGATCGGATTCTCGAAGCGATACGCGACGTAGACCAGGATGCCGAGCAGGCTCAGGACGATCGCCCAGACGGTGCGACGGCGCAGGTCCTTGCCGACCACGGGGCCGATGACGTCCTTGCGGTCGATCGTGGCCTCGACGGCCGGGAAGGCCTTCTTCAGGGCCGCGAGGGCCTTGTTCGCGTAAACGGTCGCCTCCGCGTCCTCGGTCACCTGCTCGCGCAGGATGAAGGTGGGACGAGGCCCCTCAACGGACTGAAGCTCCGTCTTGAGCCCTTCCGACTCCAGAGCTTTACGCATGCCCTCGACGGGCACGTTCGAGCCGGCTGGGAAGCTGATCTGAAGGAGCGTGCCGCCCGTGAACTCGATCGAGTAGTTGAAACCCTTGACGGCCATGCAGAGGAGGCTGAGGGTCATCACGGCCATGGAGCAGCTGATCGGGATCCAGCGGAGCCCGATGAAGTCGATGTTCGGTTTCTTGAAAAGTTCCATTAGATCGAGAGCTCCTGGACGTCGTTATGGGCGAGGAAGTAGTCGAAGATCATGCGCGTGACGACGATCGAGGTGAACAGGGACAGGACCAGACCGATCGTCAGCGTGACGGCGAAGCCCTTGATCGGGCCCGTGCCGAACTGGAACAGGAACGCCGACGAGATCAACGGCGTCACGTGCCCGTCGAAGATGGCCGAGAACGCGCGGTCATAGCCGAGAGAGAGCGCCATCTTGATGGGCTTCCCAAGGCGGAGCTCCTCGCGGATACGCTCGAAGATCAGCACGTTGGCGTCGACGGCCATGGCGAGCGAGAGGATCATGCCGGCCATGCCGGGCAAGGTCAGCGTGGACTTGAGGTACGCCATCACCGCCAGCAGCAGCAGAAGGTTCAGCGCGAGTGCCACGATCGCCACGAAGCCGGAGGCGCGATAGTAGACCAGCATGAAGAGCACGACCATGGCGAAGCCGATCACGCTCGAGCGGAAGCCGTCCCGGATCGAGTCCTCGCCGACCGTCGGGCCGACCACGCGCTCCTCGATGACCTTCACGGGCGCGGGCAAGGCGCCGGCGCGCAGGACGATCGCCAGCGACTTGGCGTCGTCGGAGGAGAACTGACCTTCGATGATGCCCGAGCCGCCGCCGATGCGGCCCTTGATGACGGGGGCGGAGAAGACGGTGTCGTCGAGGACGATCGCCATGTTCTTGCCGATGTTGGAGGCGGTGAGCGCGGAGAACTTAGCGGCCGCTTCGGGCTTGAACTTGAAGGCCACGACGGGCATGCCGTACTCGCCGCCGGTCTCCACCTTCGCCGAATCGAGCGAGGCGCCGGTGAGGGGGACCTCCTTCTTCAGGAGATACATCGCGCTGTCCTTGCCCTTGAAGAGCTGAAGGCCCGCAGGGACGAGCTTCGCGGCGGCGGTCGAAGGAAGCACGCCCTCGAACGGGTTGCCGAGCTCGAGGATCTTGTTCATCGCCGTGCGAGCGGCCTCGGAATCGTCCACCATGCGGAACTCGAGCTGGGCGGTCTTGCCGACGAGCGCCTTAGCCTGCTCGGAGTTGGTCACGCCGGGAAGCTGGACGACGATCCAGCGCGCGCCCTGGCGCACGATGAGGGGCTCAGCCACGCCGAACTGGTCGATGCGGTTGCGGATGATCTCGATGGCCTGGGTCATGGCCTCGTTGAGGGGGGTCTTCGGGTCGAGCTTGTCGACCTGGAGCTCCATGACCATGTGCGTCCCGCCCTTGAGGTCGAGGCCGAGGTTGACGAGCCATTTCGGGCGCTCGCGCAGGGCTTCGAGCTTGGCGCGCTCGACGGGGTCGAGCTGGTACCAGTTGACCGTCGGGTAAAGAAGGAAGACGGAGCCGACGATCAGGGCCAGGAGGCCCAGCCACTTGGTCTGTGTCTTGGTCATGTCGATTGGATCCTTTGAGGGGCTTAAGAAACGACGACGCCGGTTTTGACGTCAGAGAGAACGTTCGCGACGGCCGAGCGGGCCACGGTCAGCCGCACCGTCTGGGAGAACTGCACCTCGAGATCGTCGGCCTTGAAGCCGGTGATCGTGCCGTACAGGCCGCCCGTGGTCAGGACCTTGTCGCCGGCCTTGAGGTTCTTGAGCATCTGCTCATGCTCCTTCTGCTGCTTCTGCTGCGGCCGGATGAGCAGGAAGTAGAAAATCACGAAGATCGCGACGATCGGAGCCAGATTGATGAGAGGGTTCGCGCCGGGCTGCATTTGTTCTCCTTATACCGGGCGTCATCCTAGCAATTTAACCGTAAGTTGGGATACAAAAAGCCGGCCCCGGGAATCGTTCCCGGGGCCGGCGGTTCGAGCCGTTTGGGGCTTTAGGCGGCGGCGGAGAAGTACTCCTTCGACTTGACCGGATCGGCCTTCATCGTCTTCTTGCCTTCCGACCAGTTGGCGGGGCAGACCTCGCCGGTCTTCTCGACCTGCTGGAACGCGCGAAGCACGCGCAAGGTCTCCTCGACGGACCGGCCCACGGCCAGGTCATGCACGACCGAGTAGGCGACCTTGCCCTTGGGGCTGATCAGGAAGAGGCCGCGAAGGGCGACCGCATCGTTGATGAGCACGCCGTAGGAGCGGGCGATGCTCTTCGTGATGTCCGCGAGCAGGGGGTACTTGATCTCGCCCAGGCCGCCTTCCTTGCGGGACAGGTTCGTCCACGCGAGGTGGGAGAACTGGCTGTCCACGGAGCAACCAAGGATCTCGCAGCCAAGTTTTTTAAACTCCTCGTTCGCGTCCGAGAAAGCCGTGATCTCGGTCGGGCAGACGAAGGTGAAGTCGAGGGGGTAGAAGAACAGCGCGACCCACTTGCCCTTGTAGTCGGCGAGCTGGATCTCCTTGAAGCCTTTTCCGACGAGCGCCTGAGCCTTGAAGTCCGGCGCGTCCTTCTGCACGAGTGTATCGGCCATGATGATGTCTCCTTTTATTTAACGCGTCTTTTGAGCGGAAGCCTTGGCGCATCTCGCGCAAAGGCCTTGAAAGTGGACGGAATGGCCCGAGGGGACGAAGCCCTCGGCCTTCGGCGAGGGAAGCTTGTCGAGGCGGGGATCGAAGATATCCTCGATCTTGCCGCAGGCCGTGCACACGGCATGATGGTGCGTTTCGACGATCGCGTCGTAGCGGGCCTGCGCCGCGGGGGAATCCACCCGTGCGACCATGCCCATCTCATGCAGGGTCTGCAGGGTCTTGTAGACGGTCGCCAGGGATAGGCTCGGGTAGTCGGACTTCAGCGACGCGTACAGGGCCTCGGCGCTGGGGTGGTCCTTGCGCCCCGACAGCTCCTCATAGACGGCGAGGCGCTGATGGGTGAGGGGGACCTTCCTGGCCTTGAACAAGGTGCGGACCTCGTCTCGGTTCTTCATGGGGTTAGTTTAAGAAGCTCCTCAGCATCCACGCCATCTTCTCGTGGGACTGCATCAGCCCGGTCAGGAAGTCGGTGGTGCCCTGATCGCCCAGGCGGGAGACCTCCTCGACGTCCTTGCGCAGGGAGCGGACCAGCGCCTCGTGGTCGGAGAGCAGCTCCGCGACCATGGCCTCCTCCTTGAGGGAGACGGCGGGGGACTCGGCGAGACGGGCCTTGGCCAGGAACTCCTTCATCGAGCCGAGGGCGCGGCCGCCGAGGGCGCGGGAGCGCTCGGCGGTGTCGTCGACGATCGTGTCGAGCTGCTCGTACTGGTCCTGAAAGAACTTGTGCATCGCGCTGAAATGGAACCCGGTGACGTTCCAGTGGAAGTTGCGGGTCTTGGTGTAAAGCACGTATTCATCGGCGAGGATCAGGTCGAGGAGGGCGAGGACCCCTTTTCTCGACGAGTCCTGCAGGCCGAGGCCGGCGGTCGCGGACGGCTTGCGCAGAGTTTGAGTGTTCATATATTCCCTCCTGTTTGATAATTATTATCTTCTAATAAGATGATAGCAGACGGCAGCGATAATGTCAAGAGGGGATCGGGGAATTATTTTTGACGGGGGCATGACGGCCTCCGCCCGCAAAAAAAGCCGCCCGGTCCTTTCGGACCGGGCGGCTTGATTGCTCGTTCGCCGTCTCTTAGATGAAGAGGGGGGCGAGGACGAGGGTGATCGT
>CAZIBN010000109.1:0-8315 GCA_964537395.1 uncultured Elusimicrobia bacterium | reverse complement strand
CTGGCGCTGCTGCCCGCGGCAGCCTTGAGCCTCCACGCGCTCGGCTCGGTGCGCCCTCGCTACGCCTGGCCCGCCGTGCCGGCGCTCGCCGCCTTGTTGTGCGCGGGCCTGATCGCGCTGATTCGGGGCAGGAAGAAGGCCGAGCCCGATCGGCTCGAGCGCGAAGCGGGCATCTACCTTGCGCTGTGCTTGCTCCTTCTCGGAGGCGCCTGGGCAAGGGGTACTTCCGCCCTGTGGTCAGAATTCCGCGGCGGCCGTGCGCCCGATGTCCCGGCCGCCTGGGCGTCGCGTTCCGAGCGATGGCGAAGACTCAAACTCGCACATGACCGCGGCGTGGCACTCGTGCTCGCGGGAGACTGGAAGGAGGGCCGGGCCGCGTTCGACGATGTGCTCGCCCGCGAGCCCGATTTCGCCGAGACGCTCGTCAGCCGCGGTCTCCTTCTCGATCGCATCGCCTCGCCGGAGGAGGCGGAGCGCGACCTGGCGCGGGCGCGACGTCTGATCGAGTCGCGCTAGGCTTATGGCATAATCCACACATGGACTTCAAATTCACTGAATCGATGGCGATGCTGCGCGACTCCGCGCGAGAGTTCGCTGACAAGCGCCTGAAGCCCGGCGCCTTGGAATGGGACGAGAAGGAATCGATCCCGCCGGAGATCTACAAGGAAGGCGCCGAGCTTGGATTCTTCGGCCTGTCGGTCCCTGAGGAATTCGGCGGCCTCGGCGTGGATCCGCTCGCCTACGCGGCGGCGATGGAGGAGCTGGCGCGGGGATCCGCTTCTTTCCAGGTCTGCGCGACGGTTCACAACTCCTTGGTCTGCGCGGCGATCGCCAAGCACGGCACCGACGAGCAAAAGAAGAAGTATCTTCCCAGGCTCGCCTCCGGCGAGTGGATCGGCGCGTACTCTCTCTCCGAGCCCGGCGCCGGGACCGACGCGGGCTCGCTCTCGACCGCGGCCGAGGACAAGGGCGATCACTGGATCGTTAACGGCACCAAGTCCTGGGTCACCAACGGCGGCTTCGCGTCGCTGTTCCTGACCTTCGTGTCGACGAACAAGGAGGCCGGCTCGCGCGGGATCACCTGCCTGCTCGTCGAGAAGGACATGCCCGGCTTCGCCGTCGGCAAGAAGGAGAAGAAGATGGGCCTGCGCGCGTCGGACACGCGCGAGGTGACCTTCCACAACGCGAAGATCCCCAAGTCCGCCCTTCTCGGCGGTGTCGGCGGCGGATTCAAGATCGCGATGAGCCAGCTCGACAGCGGACGCATCGGCATCGCCGCGCAGGCCGTCGGCATCGCGCAGGCGGCGCTCGAGGAAGCGGTCTCCTACGCCAAGCAGCGCAAGCAGTTCGGCAAGAAGCTCTCCGAGTTCCAGCTGACCCAGGCCAAGATCTCCGATATGGCGACCAACATCGCCGCCGCGCGCCTGCTCGTCTATCAGGCCGCGTCGAAGCTCGCGAAAGGGGAAAAATGCACGATGGAGGCGTCGATGGCGAAGTCCTTCGCCTCGCGCATAGCGAATAAAGCTTGCTACGATGCCGTGCAGATTCACGGCGGAAATGGATTTATCCGCGAGTTCCCCGTCGAGCGCTACTTCCGAGATGTCCGCGTCACCGAGATCTACGAGGGCACGACCGAGGTCCAGTCGCTGATCGTCGCCCGCGAAGTCCTGGGCTGATCGCGCGGCGAGTTATCCCCAACACTTTCAACGTTGGAAACGCTGGGGATAACTTTATATTCGTGCTCGCCAATGCCCGTCAGAAGTTCTTTGTGAGTGGCGTGAGCAGGACGAGAGAATCGAGTCCGTTATCGGCCAGCGGCGAGGACGCGTAGCCGGCGGCCAGCGACTTCTCAAGACGCGCGGCTTCATCCGGCCGCGAACGCCAGGCCCAATCCTTGTACAGCACCAGCCTCGGGTCCGCGCCGGCGAGCGCGCGCGCCGCCTCGAAGGCGGGCAGGTCCTCGAGGAGCACGAACGCCCACGCGGTTGGGCGCCGCGCGACCTCGCGCACGAAGGACGGATTGAAGGCGGCGACATAGGCGCGCTCGGGGATCAGCCGCGCCGAATGCGCGAGAAAGCGGCGCGAGGCCTCATGCTCCGCATCCGGAGCGCCCGGACCGCCCCAGGCGAGGCCCGCCGCCAGCAAGGCCGCGGGAACGGCCGCGCTCGACAGCATGGAGGCGGCGGCGACGGCGAGAGGCAGGAGCACGGTGAGCGCGTATCGGTCTTCGGTGCCCGTGTCGAAGCGCCCGCGAAAGAAGCCGCAGTACAGAATTAATAAGGCCGCGGACAGCGCCGCGAGGCGGGCCGCCGGACGCTTCATGAAGGCACCGATCGCCGCGGGCAGGAGGAGGGGCCAGAACTCCGCATGCGACGTAAGCCATCGCAGGTTGGGGAGGATCTGACGCGCCAGATGCGCGAGCGGCGCCGTCGTCGCGGCGGAGTAGCCGGGCAGGGCGTCCGCGCGGTTGGCGAACGCGATCGCGGCCGGGATGGCGGCGCCGGCGAGCGCTGGCAGATAGACCCGCGAAGGAGCGCGGAGCAATGCGGCATAGCCGATCAGAAGAGCGTTCTCGGGGCGGACCTGAACGGAAACAGCAAGAGTTAATGCGGCGAACGCGTCGAGCCTCAGCCCGGGCTCGTTCTCCCGGGCGTGGAGGGCGGCGAGCGCGGCCGCGTTCCAGAACAGCGTCGAGCTGGTGAGGTCGCTCGCGCACCCGTAGCGCACGGCGAGAGGCAGAACGGCCCATGCGAAGGCGGCGGCCAGGGCTCCGCGTTCGTCCTCGAACAGCTCGAGGGCCGCCCAGAACACGAACAGCGCTGAGAAGACGGAGAGGAGGGCGCTCCAGACGAAGGCCGTCCGTGCGCCTGCGCCTAACAGCTTGAAGATCACGGCCAGCGCCACGTGATGCCCGCCGGGCCAGGTGGGGCGGCCGAGCACGTCGTAGCCGGGAAGGCCACCCACCAAAGTCGTCGCAAAGGCCCCGGACGCGGCGAGATGATGAGCGATGTCGAGGTGCTCGAACTCGTCGTCGTACACCTGATGAGCGGGCCCCGCCGCCAGCCGCAGCGCCAGCGCCGCGAGCAGGATCGCCGCGAGCCAATAGCCGGTTCGCGGCCGGGCCAAGGCGATCCTTCTGCGCAGCCTCCCCGCCGCGGACGGCAGCAGCGC
Organism: uncultured Elusimicrobia bacterium; assembly: GCA_964537395.1. Lineage (GTDB taxonomy): Bacteria > Elusimicrobiota > Elusimicrobia > UBA1565 > UBA9628 > GWA2-66-18. The sequence continues at coordinate 5,144 of CAZIBN010000109.1, read as the reverse complement.
CAGCCAGCCCGCGAGGAGCAGCGCCAGCGCCGCGGGATAAAGGCGGGCCAGCGCGTCAGCCGCCGACATCAGCGGGTCAGCTTCTTGTAATGGATGCGTTTGGGCTGAACGTCGCCGAGGCGCTTCTTGCGGTCCTCTTCGTAGGCTTCGTAGTTGCCCTCGAACCAGGTCACCTGCGACTCTCCCTCGAACGCGAGGATGTGGGTCGCGACGCGGTCGAGGAACCAACGGTCGTGGCTGATGACGACGGCGCAGCCGGGGAACGCCTGGATCGCCTCTTCCAAAGCGCGCAAGGTGTGCACGTCGAGGTCGTTGGTCGGCTCGTCGAGGAGAAGGACGTTGGCGCCTTCCTTGAGCATCTTCGCGAGGTGGACGCGGTTGCGCTCGCCACCTGAAAGATTTTTGACGAGCTTCTGCTGATCCTGGCCCGCGAAGTTGAAGCGGCCGCAGTACGCGCGCGACGGCATCTCGAGCTTGCCGAGCCTGACCGTGTCGAGCCCGTCCGAGATGACCTCCCAGACGTTCTTCTCGCCGTCGAGTATCCGGTTCTGGTCCACGTACCCGAGCTTCACCGTCTCGCCGACCTTGAACACGCCGGAGTCGGGCTTGTCGAGGCCGGTGATCATGCGGAACATCGTCGTCTTGCCCGCGCCGTTGGGTCCGATCACGCCGACGATGCCGTTGGGCGGCAGGCGGAAGGTCAGGTTGTCATAGAGGAGCTTGTCTCCGAAGGACTTGGAGATGCCCTTCGCCTCGATGACCGTGTCTCCGAGCCGGGGCCCCGGGGGGATGTACAGCTCGAGGTCGTCGTAGGACTTCTCCTTCTGCGAGTCCTCGAGCATCTGGTCGTAGTTCGAGAGGCGGGCCTTGTTCTTCGCGCGGCGCCCCTTGACGCCTTGGCGCACCCAGGCGAGCTCCTCGGCCAAGGCCTTCTGCATCTTCGTCTCGGACTTGGCCTCCTTCGCGAGCCGTTCGCCTTTCTGCTCGAGCCATGACGCGTAGTTGCCCTTGTAGGGGATGCCCTCGCCGCGGTCGAGCTCGAGGATCCAGCCCGCCACGTTGTCGAGGAAGTAGCGGTCGTGGGTCACCGCGACGATCGTCCCTTCGTATTTCGAGAGGTGCTGCTCGAGCCAGTCGACGGACTCGGCGTCGAGATGGTTCGTCGGCTCGTCGAGAAGCAGGATGTCGGGCTTCTGGAGCAGGAGGCGGCACATCGCCACACGGCGCTTCTCACCGCCGGACAAAGTCCCGCACTTTTGGTCCGAAGGCGGGCAGCGCAGCGCGTCCATCGCGATCTCGAGCGTGCTGTCGATCTCCCAGGCGTTGGTCGTGTCGATGCGCTCCTGCAGCTTGCCCTGCTTTTCGAGCAGCTTTTCCATTCCCTCGGGCGTGAGGTTCGGGTCGGCGAGCTGGTCGTTGATGGCGTTGTAATCGGCGAGGAGCTTCATCGTCTCGGCCACGCCCTCGGAGACCGTCTCCTTGACCGTCTTCTCGGGATCGAGCTGAGGCTCCTGCTCGAGGAGGCCGACGGTGTAGCCCTTGGACTGCGTGATCTGGCCGGTGTAGTCGGAGTCCTTGCCCGCCATGATGCGAAGCAAGGTGGATTTGCCCGAGCCGTTGTCGCCCAGGACCCCGATCTTCGCTCCGTAATAAAAAGAAAGATAGATGCCCTTGAGCACCTGCTTCTTGGGTGGGTGGATCCGGCCCACGTCGATGAGCGAATAGATGATCTGCTTCGTGTCGGTCGTGGTGCTGGCCATGGGATTACCTCTTGGGGGGATGCGCCTTCGACCAGGAGGCTTGAACGGCCCAGGTCGCGGAGGCGGCGAGTAAAGCGAGCGCGGCTTGCTTCGGCAAAGGGGGAAGGCTGGCGGCCTGCGCGGCGGCCAGGGCGAGGACGCCGAGCTGGACCTGTGCGGCGCCGACGAAGGCGACGAAGGCGTCCTCATCGGCGGCGGCCATCAGCGCAAGCGGCAGAACCGCCACGCAGTAGGCCCAGAGCAGGCGCAGCGCGAAGGGCAGATGCTCGCGCTCGAGGACGGGCCCGGACGCGGACCAGGTCCAGGCGCACAGCGCGCCGGCCGTCATCATCGCCGCACCCAGGGCGAACAGGCGGCTGTGGCGGCGCGCGAGCAGCTGGCCGGGAAGGAGCAGGAGCTGAAGCACGAGAGGCATGAGCGCCGCGCCGATGATGCCGGCGGCGAGCAGCTTGAGCTCGTCGGCGGCGACGAGCCAAACGGCGGTCGGCAAGGTCAGCCAGGACGAGAGATAGAGGGCGATGCGTCCGCGCTCGGCGGCGTGCTTCCATTCGGAAGGGACGCGAAGCGAGGACAGCGGCAGGGAGGGGATGCTCATTTGGGGAGCCGTCCGTGAAAGAGAAGCTCGGAGGCCGGCACATCTCCGGCCTCGGCCATGACCTCGTTGAAGGCGCGGACCTTCGCGTCCGCTGCGCCGTAGCGGAACGAGACGCCGGGGATGCCGGCGGCCGTGAGTGCGGCGTCCACGTTCTTGGCGTGGTGCGGCTTGTCGTCGGCGAACACGATCTTCGCGGGGCGCAGGCCGATCTTCTTCAGGAACGCGACCAAGGTCTTGCCCTTGTCCGGGCCCTCTCCGACGAAGAATACGCCGCGGGAATACAGCCCCTTCTGCTCGGTCGCGAGATCGTCCTTGCGCACGGCCGTTGCCGTCAGATCCACGCCGATGTCCTTGAGCTGGCGGAAGGTCGCTTCGGCGTCCTCGACGCCGCGCGCCGTCAGCGCCATGATCTTGAGCCCGCGCTTCTGCTGCTCGCGGATGAGGGCGGGCGTGATGGCCTCGACGGGCTGGACCTTCACGGCCGCGAGCGTCTTCGTCCAGACCTCGCCGGCCTTGGCCTCGGCCGCGTCGGCGGTCAAGGCCTTGTCGTCGCGGGCGATCGCCTTCACGAGATAGTAATACCACTGGTCGGAGCCGATGTTGCCGACGGGCTCGACGAGCGTGTTGTCGATGTCGAAGACAAGCAACGTTGTCGTTGAGAGCTCGGGCCGTATCTCGGCCATGGTCGAGATCTCTCGCACCTCGGCGCGGGCGCCGGAGGCCAACAGCAGGATCGCGAGAGCAAGCGGCTTCATTTGATGTGCTGCCTCTTCGGGTCGAGCTTGGTGCGCAGCAGATCGATTTCTTTAAGAGTGGGGAGAGAGACCTCTGAGAGATGGGCGGCTTTCTTGAGCGCCCAGCCGACGTTCTCCTGCACAGCCTCGAAGGTCACGCCGGGATACAGCGCGGTGAGCGTCATCTCGCCGGTTTCGTTGGGCTCGAGGATGCCCATGTTGGTGATGACCTTTTTGACGCGCTTGCCGTTGGAGGTGATGAAGTCCACCTTGTCCGGGAACGCGCGCTTGTCGAGCTTGGTCACGATCAGCACGCGCTGGGCGTGCTGGGCGATCTCGCAGGCACCGCCCGAGCCGGGAAGCCTCACCTTCGGCGCGTTGTAGGGGCCCACGGCCGTCGTATTGATGTTGCCGTGCTTATCCACCTGCGCGCCGCCGAGAAAGCCGATCTGGATCTTGCCGTTCTGCAGGAAATTCTGGAAGATGTCGGCCATCGAGGTGACCATCAGCGAGCCGGTGACGAGAGCGGGGTCGCCGATCGAGGGGGGCACGCGGTCGGGCACGGCGCCGACGGCGCCCGACTCGTAGATCAAGGTCATGTTGGGCGCGTGCGTGGCGCGCGCGAGGTTGCAGGCCAGGTTCGGCAGCCCGATGCCCACGAACACGACGTCGCCGTCTCCGATCTCGCGCGCGGCCAGCACGCACATCAGCTCGTTGAGGGTATAGTCCGTCATCCGCTTATTTTAGCGTTTTTCTCCGCCCATGGGCTACCAGTGTCCCGGAACGGGTCGCCTCGCGTGAGGCGCTCGCCGAGGGCGTCTCCGGGCCGTCTTCGCGGACGCGGGACGATGAGAAGATCGCAGAACAGCGCGTCGAACAGGCGTCGCCATGCGGCGAGGCCGGGGTCGACGCGGCCGCGCTCGATGCGGCAGATATGAGCCTGGCCGAGTCCAGAGCGCCGTGCGAGCTGCCGCTGGCTCATGCGCATGTATGAGCGCAATGCGCGGAGATAGGCGGCGGGCGGATAGGTCATCGCCTTGGGTGGATGGGAAAGGCGGATGACCAGCTCGTTTAGCGCGACGCGATGAATGAGCGGAACCTTGGTGAGGATGGGCATGGGCGCCTCCGCGGTCCACCTTGCGCGCCCCTCTTTGGGTGATGTCTGATCAGGCATCACCCAAAGAGGGGCGCGAAGGGGTGCTCTATCTTACGATCGAGGGTGCCGAAAAGTTCCGTCCCTAGTATTCGTTCTGGCCGTCCCATTTGCAGTCGAGGCTGTAGTTGCGCGCCTCGATCTGGCGGGAGCGGCAGTCGGCCGGGGTCAGGCACTTGGGCTTGGCTGTGAAGGGGCCGGCGCAGGCGCACCAGCCCCAGGGGCGCGGGCACGGGTCTTTCCCAAAAACCGCGTCGGGCTTAGGAGGGGTCGGAGGTTTGGGCTTGGGACGGGGCTTCGGAGGCCTGGACAGGATCAGCAGCGACCGGCGGGCGGCCTCGCGCACGCCTGCGTCCGCGTCCTTCTGGGAGGCCCGCTCGATCGCGCCGAGCGCGACCGTGTCTCCGCGCTCGCCCAGGACCGCGGCCGCGGCGAGGCGGACCTCGACGCTCGGGTCCTCCGCGAGCGAGGCGATGATGATGCGCGTGGCGTCGGGGTTATCGAAGTGCACGGGCTCGGTGGACAGCGCGACGAGGAGGTTGCGCCGTACGGCCGCGCCCGGCTCGGATTTGAGGAACGAATCGATGCGGCCGAGCGTCTTGCCTCCGGGGTAGGTGATCGCGGCGACAGCCGCGGCCAGCCGCACGCGCTCGGACAGGTCCCGGTTCATCGCTTCGTCGAGAGCTTGAAGGGCGCGCGGACCGCGGTGAGGCGGCTGAGCGAGCTCGGCGCAGGCGAGCACCCGGGCGTAAGGCTCGCTTGCCGATTTCAGGCGCTCGAACGGCGACGCGGCATCCTGCGCGCGGGCGGGTGCGCCCGCGATCATCGCCGCCACGAGCAGCAAAGCCCGGGCCGTCAACCTTGGCCCACCGTGTCAAGCCTCCGCCACAGGTACCAGCTCG
>CAZIBN010000108.1:0-8680 GCA_964537395.1 uncultured Elusimicrobia bacterium | reverse complement strand
GGATAGACGAACTCGATGGGGTCTTCGACCGTGAGGATGTGGCGGGGGCTCGGGGCGTTGATGCGTTCGATGAGGCAGGCCAAGGTGGTGGACTTGCCCGAGCCCGTCGGCCCGGTGACGAGCACGAGCCCGCGCGGCAGGTCCGCCAGGCTCATCGCCGCCGGCCCGAGGCCCAGGCTCTCGGGCGTGGGGATCGTCGACGGCACGGCACGCAGGGCGCACTCCACGTTGCCGCGCTGGTAAAGCGCATTGGCTCGGAAGCGTCCCAGCCCGGGCACGGCGAAGGAGCAATCCAGCTCGAGCTCGCCTTCGAGCCGTGAGCGCTGCTGCTCGCTCAGCAAGGAATAGACCATCGCGCGGCAGGTTTCGGCGTCGAGGGGGACGGCGTCCTCCAGGTCGACGAGCACTCCGTTGATCCGCAGCAGCGGCGGGCGCCCCACGGACAGATGGATGTCGCTGGCCTTGCGGGAGAGGGCGACGCTCAGTATGCGCACCACATCATTAGTCATAAGCACCTCGTCAGCGGCCAGTGAATCGGGTGCAACTATCCTGCCACGGCAGATGACAATTATTGGTGTGTTCGTTGCATCGCCGCGTGCGCGCGCAGCACCTCGCGCGCATCGATGCCGTGCTGCTCGGGATCGAGGGTGCTCGTGACCGCGCGCCGCGTCGAGCCGGCCGGAGCGCCCGTCCCGTCCTCAAGCACGATGACGTCCGGGTGCAGAAGATCGTCGCCGTTGTTGCGGCGGACCACGGCCCGCTCCCCGCTGTCGAGAAGCACGGCGGTCCCGATGGGGAAGACGCCGGCCGTATTGATGAAGATGCGGAGCAGGAGCGGGTCGAAGGCGGTCCCCGCGCGCTGCACCATGCGGTGCAGGGCCTCATCCGGGCTCATGGCGCGCTTGGCATAGACCCGGCCCGAGGTCATCGCGTCGAACGCGTCGGCCACGGCGCAGATGCGCGAGAACAGCTCCTGGCGCCGCGGCGGGACCAGCTTCGGATAGCCCGAGCCGTCGACGCCGAGGTGATGCTCGAACGCGATCGAGATCGCGCGCGCCAGCTGCGCGTCCAGCGGGCGCCGCATGGCCAGCAGGGCTCTGGCGCCCAGAGCGGGATGGCCGCGCATGAGCCGCCAGTCGTTCTCGTCGAACTCGTCGGGCTTGTCGATGAGCTCGCGCGGGAGCTGGGCCTTGCCCAGATCATGGAAGAGCGCGCCGAAGCCGAGCTCCGATATCCGCTGGGGCTTCAGCCCCAGGCGCTCTCCGATGGCGATGGAGTAGATGCTCACGTTGACGCAATGGGCGTAGGTGTATTCGTCGAAGCGCTGCAGGATCGAGAGCTCGAAGAGAGCCTGCGGGTCCGCGGCCACTTGCTCGGCCAGGTCCGTCGCGGCGGCCTTTGCCGCGCTGAGGTCGGGGTCCTGCCCCGCCCGCGCGCGGGTCATGATGTCCTCCACCGTCTCGACGGCCTGGAAGAAGGCGCGGCGCGCGGCGGTCGCTCCCGACTCCGGCGCGGGCGCCTTTCGCGCGGCGGGCGCTCCTGCGGCATCGTCGTCCTCGCCCACGGTCTCCAGAGGCACGATGGTGCTCACTCCCGCATCGTGGAGGATCCTCGTCGTCTGCTCGAGGGTGCGCACCTGCCTCGCGCCCCCGCTGATGAAGGCGAAGACGAACGCGTCGAGATCCAACGTCGCGAGGGCGCCGCGGAACTCCAGGCCGCCGATGCCGCAGCGCTGGAACTCGGAGCAGAGGAACCTCACCCCGGCTTCGCCGGGCGGCATTTGTATCGGCGCGCCGTTGAAATAGAGTCGGTCCTCGCGCATCTCGATGCGGACCGTGCCGGTCTTGGCGAGCGCCCCGCTCAGCGTCTCGCGCGCTTCGGCGGCGTGCGTGCGGTAGCCGTCGTTGCTCGGCCCGTAGACGGCCGCGGCCTTGAGCACGACGAAGAGCCTGCGCACCAGGTCCGCGGCGAGCTCGGGAGCGACGGCGAGCGCGGCGCTCATGGCGGCCTCCCCTCGCTCTCCAGCTCGAGAAGGGCGCGGGAGATGCCTTCGGTCGAGGCGACGGGGTCGAAGGCCTCCGCCTCGCGGCGATAAGCCTCCAGCGTCTCCTCCTCCCCGGAGAGATCGGCCAATTGCCCGAGCAGGCGGGCGATCTTCTCGTCTCTTTTAAGGGGCGGGTCGGTCATGGTGTGCCTCGCGCTCTGCGCGGCGCAACGATGCGACCACGCCGGGGTCAAAATGTTGCGCCGCGGTCATCATGAACAGATTCCCGCCGAAGCGGATCGTCGTCGCAGTCGACCTTTCCGGGCCTTCGTTGGCCGCGCTCGACGCGGCGGAGGCGCTGGCCCGGCGCCGGAGCGCGACGCTGGAGATCGTGTATGTCCAGCAGCCGCCGCACATCGCCGCCTGGGCCGGGCTCGACGCAATGCCCGCGAGCGTGCCTCCTTCGACGCAGCAGCCGCGGCGTCGGATGGAGGAGCGCCTGCGCAAGGCCGCGGCGGGCTTCCCGCCCGAGCGTCTTAAGATCCGGACGGTGCACGGCTGGCCGCCGGCGGCGTTGCTGGAATTAGCGAAGCCCGAGCGCGCGGATCTGTTCGTGATGGGCACGCACGGCTACGCAGGCCTCGACCGTATGCTCACGGGCTCGGTCTCGGAGGCGGTCATCCGGCATTCGCTCATCCCCGTGCTCGCCGTGCCCGAAAGGAAGAGCGGCTCGCTCGTTCTTCGCGTGCTTGCGCCGTGGAACGGACAGCCCTACGCGACGCGCGCTCTTCGCTGGGCGAGGGAGATGGCGCGCAGCCTTGCCGCGACGTTGGTCGTCCTTCACGTCGATGAGTCCGTGAGCCCGGTGAAGGCGGATTGGCGCGTGCTGCGCCGGCGCCTGCAGTCGGTGCTCGGAGCCGGCCCGGATTGGTGCCTGCTCGTGCGCGCGGGCGACGCGCGCGCGCGCATCGTCGATGAGGCGAACTCCGGCCGCTACGAGCTGGTGGTGCTGTCGGCGCATCGCCGCGCCTTCGCCTCCGACTTCATCCTCGGCTCCACGGTCGAGAGGCTCCTGCGCCATTCCAATGTCCCTGTCCTGGCCGTGCCGTCGGGCGGTGCGCGAGCGCGCCCTGTCCGCCGCTTGCTCGCGAGCGCCGGGGCTCGTTTGTACTGATTGTCGGACGAATCGTTGCGTCCGGAATGTTATGAATAAAAAATTCATCGACCGGCGGGAGGCGGGCCAGCGGCTGGCCGCGAGGCTCGACGCCTGGGCGGCTCTCAACCCCGTCGTCATCGGCCTGACGCGGGGCGGCGTGCCGGTGGCGGCGGAGGTGGCCGCGCGGCTGTGCGCGGAGCTCGACGCGCTGGTCGTGCGCAAGCTCGCATCTCCCGGCGATCCCGAGGTGGCCATCGGCGCGATCGCGGAGGGCGGAGCGGTGTGGCTGCGCCCCGGTGTCGAGCGCGTGGCCGACGCGGCCTGGATCCGCGGCGAGCTCAAGCGTCAGGAGGGAGAGCTGCAGCGGCGCGTGGCGGCGCTGAGGCCGGAGCTGGCGACCGTGCCGGTCTCCTCGCGCGTGGTCATCATCGTCGATGACGGCGTGGCGACCGGCGCCACGCTGTCCGCGGCGGTGCTGGCGTTGCGCGTGCGCGGAGCGTCAAGCGTCGTCATCGCCGCTCCCGTGGCTTCCCGCGAGGCCGCGAATAATCTCGCGGAGCGCGCCGACGCGGCCGTATTCCTCGTCGTGCCCGAACAGTTCGAGGCGGTCGGGCAATGGTACGACGATTTTCCCGCGGTCCCGGATGAGGAGGTCCGCGCCCTGCTGAGAGCGGCGCGCCGCAAGGTCTTGGTCTGATTCGTTAAGCCGCGGACGATGCGAATATAGCCGTCCTGAGCTTGCCGCTACTGATAATAAATACTGGTTCGGGGACGAGTGATTATGAGTCGTTGAGTCTGCGGCTGTAGATCAGGCCGCCTTCTCTTTTGGCGGCTTTGCCGGCTTCTCCGCCCGGAAGGACAAAGCCGCGTCCTTTCCCGCGTCGGCCTCGACCTTCTGCCCGTCCTTGATCTCGCCGGTGAGCAGCATGCGCGCCAGCGGGTCGACGACGAGCCGCGAGATCGCGCGCTTGAGCGGGCGCGCGCCGTAGGCCGGGTCGTAGCCTTCCTTGGCGAGCAGGTCCTTGGCGGCGTCGGTGAGCGTCAGCTCGACGCGGCGCTCCGCGAGGCGCTTTCGCACCAGGCCGAGCTGCACATCCACGATCCGGCGCAGCGCCGCCTGGTCGAGGCTCGAGAACTCGAGGATGTCGTCGAGGCGATTTAAAAATTCCGGTCGAAAGCGCGATTTCAGCTCGTCCTTCGATGCGTTGGACGTCATCATGATGACGGTGTTCGTGAAGTTCACCGTGCGCCCTTGCCCATCGGTGAGACGCCCGTCGTCCATGACCTGCAGGAGCACGTTGAACGCGTCCGGGTGCGCCTTCTCGATCTCGTCGAGCAGGATGACCGCGTAGGGGCGACGCCTCACCGCTTCGGTGAGCTGCCCGCCCTCTTCGTAGCCGACATAGCCCGGGGGCGCGCCGATGAGGCGGGCGACTGCGTGCTTCTCCATGTACTCCGACATGTCGATGCGCACCATCGCCTTATCCGAGTCGAACAGGAACTCGGCCAAGGCCCGCGCCAGCTCCGTCTTCCCGACGCCCGTCGGCCCCATCAGCAGGAACACCCCGGTCGGGCGGTTCGGATCGGACAGCCCCGAGCGCGCACGGCGCACGGCCTCGCACACGGCCTTCACCGCCGCTTCCTGGCCGATGACGCGCTCATGCAGCTTGTCTTCCATACGCAATAACTTCGCGGCCTGTCCTTCGAGCAGACGCTCGACCGGGACTCCGGTCCAACGCGCGACCACGCCGGCGATATCTTCTTCACCCACTTCTTCTTTTAGAAGCTGCCGCTCCTTCTGCAAGACGCCGAGCTCCGAGCGGAGCTTCGCTTGCTTCTTCTCGAGCTCCGGCACCTTGCCAAAGCGCACCTCCGCCGCCCGGGCGAGATCACCGCCGCGTTCGGCTTTTTGTTCATCGGCCTTGAGCTCCTCGACCTGCTTCTGGAACCCGCGCAGCTCTCCGATGAGGTCCTTTTCTTTTTTCCAATGCGAGCGCAGATCGGCGGACTCGCTCTTGAGCCGTTTGAGATCCTTCTCGATGACCTTCAGGCGCTCGGCGGAGGGCGCGTCTCCTTCCTTCTTCAGCGCCGTCGCCTCGATCTCCAGGCGCCGGATGTCGCGCTCGGCCTGGTCGAGCTCCTGCGGCAGGGAATCGATCTCCATGCGCAGGCGGCTGGCGGCCTCGTCGATGAGGTCGATGGCCTTGTCCGGAAGCTGTCGATCGGGGATGTAGCGAGAGGACAGGGACGCGGCGGCCACCAAGGCGGCGTCGCGGATGCGCACGCCGTGATGCACCTCGTATTTCTCCTTAAGGCCGCGGAGTATGGCGATCGTATCTTCGATGGACGGCTCGTCCACCAGAACCGTCTGAAAGCGTCGCTCGAGCGCGGCGTCCTTCTCGATGCCCTTTTTGTATTCGTCGAGCGTGGTGGCGCCCACGCAGCGCAGCTCGCCGCGGGCGAGCATCGGCTTGAGCAGGTTGGCGGCGTCCATCGCGCCCTCGGCGGCGCCGGCGCCCACCAGGGTGTGAAGCTCGTCGATGAACAGGATGACGCGGCCTTCCTGCGCCGTGATCTCCTTGAGCACGGCCTTCAGCCGCTCCTCGAACTCGCCCCGGAATTTTGCGCCCGCGATCAGCGCGCCCAGGTCGAGCGAGATGACGGACTTGTCCTTGATGCCTTCGGGCACGTCGCCGGAGGCGACGCGCTGGGCCAGCCCCTCGACGATGGCGGTCTTTCCCACGCCCGGCTCGCCGATGAGGACGGGATTGTTCTTGGTGCGGCGGGACAGGACCTGGATGACGCGGCGTATCTCCGCGTCGCGTCCGATCACCGGGTCGAGCTTTCCCCGGCGCGCGGCGGCGGTCAGGTCCCGTCCGTATTTCTCGAGCGCCTGGTAGGTGGCCTCGGGCTCCTGAGAGGTGACCCGCTGGGAGCCGCGCGTCTGGGTCAGCGCGGCGAGGAACTTGTCGGGCGTGAGGCCCAGCTTCGCGAGAAGCCTGGCGGCCTCGCCGCCCGCGTCGAGCATCCCCAGAAGCACATGCTCCGCCGAGACGAACTCGTCCTTGAGCGCCTTCATGCGCTCCTCGGCCTTGCGCAGGACCGGCTCCAAGGTCGCGGAGGCCTGAAGCTTGCCGCCGGAGACCTGGGGCTTTTTAGCGAGGAACCTCTCGACCTCGGCGGACGCCGCCTTGGGATCGATCCCGGCTTTTTTAAACGTCTCGGGGACGACGCCTCCGTCCTGGGCCAGAAGGGCCGCGAGGAGATGCTCCGGCGTCAGCTCGGGGTGGCCGCGCCGCTCCGCCTGGGTCTGCGCGTCCGTAAAAGCTTCCTGGGTCTTATTCGTCCAGCGGTCGGGGTTCATGGCCATATGTTACAAGACGCAACAGCTTGGCCGCAGTGGGATGAATACGATGCCGGGGAGTAGAAATACGGAGGTCGGGCTGTATCGTTGCGCCACAGCCTGTGACGCGGACTGGGGGCATTATGATCAGATTCCCGCCGAAGAAGATTCTCGTCGCGTACGACCTCTCCGATGCTTCACGCACGGCGTGGCGGCATGCGGCCGCGCTCGCCGCGGAGTGCGCTGCGGACCTCGAGGTCGTTTATGTCGAGCCGTGGCAGGTGGGCGTCGATCTGATGCCTCCGCCCGGCCTGACCCCCGATGGAGTCCGTGAGCTGCGCGCCCTGATCCGCGAGCACATCGGCGAGGGACCTAAGATCACCATACGCCACGGCGACCCGGCCCGGTGTGTTTTGAGCCTTGCCCGCCAGCATCATCCTGATCTGATCGTCGTGGGCACGCGCGCCCGAAGGGCTCTCGGACGCGCGCTTCTCGGCTCGACGGCCGAGGCCGTGATCCGCTCCGCGACGGTCCCTGTCCTGACGGCGCGCGGAAGGGCCGGCACGGTCCGCTCGATCCTCGCTCCCGTCAACTTCACGCCCTGCTCGGACTACGGCCTCAAGTACGCCGCGGCCGTCTCCGCGGTCCTCGGCGCGCGCCTGAAGGTCCTGCACGTCACCGACGATCCCATCTGGAGCGGCAATCTTGAGCACCGGCTGTCCGCCCTCATCGAGCGTCTGCCCGAGGTGGTCCGGCGCAGCAGCCGGCCGTACGCCGAAGCGTCCGTCGGCCCCGTTGTCGCAGGGATACGGGCGGCATGCAAAGGCCAGGATTGGATCGTCCTCGTCTCGCACGAGAAGTCGCTCATCAAGGACGTGTTCTTCGGAACGACCTTGGAGCAGGTGCTCCATAGCTCGTCGATCCCCGTTCTGTCCGTGCCCGCGCCGAGGGCGGCGGTTCACCAGCCGCTTGCCGGCGCGGGGGCGTAGGAGGGGTTATGGATATCATCGATTACTTCCTTGAGAACCACGCGGCGCTGCGTACCGAGCTCGAGGCGCTGGCGGCGCCGTTCAAACGGACTCACGGCGTCGGCTGGGATGATTGCGTGGTGCTCGATCAGCCGCGGCTGTTCCAGAATGTGACGGCCTTCATCGCCTCAGTCAAGGAGCACGAGATGCAGGAGGATGAGGTGCTGAGGGAGGTCTGCGTCCTGCTCGAGGAGGATGCGAAGGCGCTTGCGGCCTTGGCGGAGGGGCGGCGGTCGCTGCGCGAGATCCTGAAGCTGTTCAACGTCATCGCCTACAACTGCGACGGCGAGCACGTCCATCGCGTGCGAGAGCTTCTGTTCCGCCTGCGCGAGGAGCTGGAGCCGCACCTGGCGTTCGAGGAGAAGATCCTGTTCCCGTTGCTGAGGGCGCGCCTGCCGGCGAAGCTGTTGCGCGAGCTGGGCAGCGGAGCCCAGGCGGGGGGAGCGCACGGGCATGCGAAGCGTTGAGGCTGGCTCATCTGTTGCGCCGCTGCTGTCCTGGAAGCCTTCGGGCTTCGTCATGGAGGGCCTCATGGAACAAGACACTCGCAAGCTGGTGACCTACGCCGGATACTTCATCTCCGGAGCCGCGATCGGGGCCGCGCTCGGCGTGCTGTTCGCGCCGAAGGCGGGCAAGGCGACCCGGGATGACATGAGCCGCTGGCTCAAGGAGAAGAGGGAGAAGGGCCGCGTCGAATACCAGGCCATGAAGGAGGCGCTGGAGACGGGCCGCAAGACCTTCAAGGCCAAAGAGAAGGAACTGCTGAACGTTTAGCCTTATCGGTCATCCCCAGCGTTTTCAGCGTTTTGGAAGCGCTGGGGATAATTTTTCCCGTTTATCCGGACCCGCCTTTGATAATCACTCTTCCGGGGAAGAGTTGTCGTGCCTTATTCGACACGCTTGTTTGGGGCTTTTGCCACGGGCTGCTAGCGTGCTGGCATGCGCTCTGATTTCCGCTGGAGCTCCTGCATGCGCTCATCCAGCGCGCTCTCAAAGCGGCGCTTGAGCTCGAACCTGGCCGCCTCGAATTCCGGGGCGCGCGCGACCTTGCGCTCGTTGGCGTCGTACTCAAGGAAGTCCACCACGGCGCTGATCTCCTTCTTCGTGAGCGGGCGGCCGTGAAAGTGGGCGCGCATGCGCATGCTCGTGATGTAGAACTCCCACCAGGC
>CAZIBN010000107.1:0-8735 GCA_964537395.1 uncultured Elusimicrobia bacterium | reverse complement strand
ATCCGCACCGTGAAGCTCCCCGAGTCGTTGCCAGGGACCGCGTCCGCCTTCGCGACGGCCGCCGTCATCACCACCAAAGCCGCGGCAATCAGCGCCGACTTCAATTTTAATTTCATGTCTATCACAACTCCCGTGAGTCAGATCCCTGCCGCTCGCGCGGTCAACACAGTGTGCCAGAACAAGCATATTTCCGCTAGGTCTATATTGTCATTGAGAAGTATTCTTCGCAATTACATTTATCAGCGAAGCACCTGCTCCAGCCGGGCGCGTAGAGCGTCCGCGCGAGCCGCGTCCCCAAGCGCCTGCGCGATCTTCATGCGATTCTCGAGCAGGGCCGGCAGCGAAGGATCCCTCTCCAGGGCCGCGTCCAGGGCGGCGGCGGATTCCTCGAGGCGAGGCGCGGCGCCGTAGGCGCCGGCGAGCAGAAGATAGGTCCCGTGCATGGCGAAGCCGTCGGCCAGGGCCGGCCTGATCCGGGCGCCGTCCCGGCCGAGAACGATCGCTTCTTCGAGAAGCGTCGTCCTGATCTCGGCGTTGGGATTGGCGACCGCCAAGGAGGACATGTAGCGGGCCGCGTTCAGGCGGTAGTGGAATTCATAAGGATTGAGCAGCACGGCGGAGCGGTAGGCCTTGAGCGCGGGGGCGATACGACCGGCTGCCTCGTAGGACCGGGCCAGTTGGAATTCCCGGTCGGCACGGCAAAGACGAAGACCAAGAAGAAGGATGAGCGTGCAGACCAGCACCGCCGTGGCCTTGAACGCCGGGGCCTGTCCAGAGCGGGGAGCACCCCGTGCCGTCAGGCCCAGGAACAAGGCGATAAGGGCAAGCGCCCCCAGCGGCACGGGATTGAACTTCGCCTGAACGAAAAGCCCTGCCGCGGCGCCCGCGATCGCCGCGTACGCCGAGCGATGGCGGCTCTCGCGCAGGGCATCGCTCAGGCATCGCCACGAGCCCAACAGGAGCCACAGATAGGCGGCAAAACCGGCCAGGCCCAAGGTCACGAGAATCTGGAGAATGTCGTTGTGGGCGCTGACCTGGGATCGGGTCGGCCCAAGCGCCCGGATGAAACCCTCGGTGCGCACTTTACGCAAAACCGTCTGGATGCTGTCGGGGCCCGCGCCGAGCCAGGGATGATCGGGTACCGAGCGCGCCATGGATTCCCACAGCGCCCAGCGCGCGCTGTCCGAGACCTTCGCCGTCGGCCGCAGGATGACGGCGGCGGCGAGGACGGCCGCCGCCGCGAAGACGATGATAAAAACAGAGCGCCGCCGCGGCAAAGCGCTCCCGCTCAGCCAAAAGTAAACCGCCAGACCGGCCGCGGCGCCGAGCCAGGCTCCTCGCGACAAAGTCAGCGCCAAAGCGGCGACGACGAGCGCGCCGCCGATGCGGCCGATAGTGCGCCGTCCCGAAGACGGATCGCGCCAAAAGTGGGCGACGATGGGGACAAAGAGAAGAAGACAAGCGCCGAAGGGAACAGGATCTCCATGAGAGCCGCCGATGCGCCCGCTTCCCGAGGCCCGGACTCCGGCGAACAATTCCAGCCCGGCCTTCTGCAGAAGGCCGTAGGCGGACGCCGCCGCCGCGGCCCAAAGGGCGAGAATGAGAAGGCGATCAGGATCCTGAGGCTCGTCGGACCAGGCGCAAGCCAGATAGACGGCCGCGCATAGAAGAAGCCCGACCAATCCGTAGGTGTGAATACTGTATACGCCGACGATCCCGACGAAGGGATCCGCCGCGATGGCAAGCGAGGCGAGAAAGACCGCGAGAAAACACGCCAGCGGCGCGTCGAGAGGCGTGCGCCGCCAGCCCGTCCGGTTCCACAGCGCAGCCCAGGCCAGGGCCGTCGTCAGCGCGAGAGCGGCTAGGCGGGGGGCGCCATAGATGTCCGCCTGTCCGGTCCAGAAAAAGAGCATAGCCGACGCCGCGCAGGCACCGAGCGCCAAGCGAGCCGCGCTCATGGCGCCGGAAGGACCTGCAGGCCCTGCAGTCGGCGCAGCTCCTCGGCCAGGATTTTCTCGCGCGGCGTGTCGCCGCGTGCATGGGCGAGCACGAGGCGGTTCTCGAGGAGCGGCGCGAACTTGGGGTCGAGCTCGAGCGCCCGGTCCAATTCAGCTTCGGCCTCGGCGAGACGGTCCGGTCCGCCGGCGCGCTGAAGAAGGATCAGAGAGGTCCCCAAAATCTGATGCGAGTCCACCTCGTTAGGCCGCCACGCCTTGGCGTCCCGGCCGATCTTCACAGCACGCTCAAGCCAGGAGAGGCGCCGCGCCGGATCGGTCTCCTTCACCGCCAGCTGCTGCAGCGCGCTCGCGTACATCATCCGGTACTGAAGCTCTCCCGGATTGAGCCTCTCGGCGCGCTCGAAGGACGCAAGCGCGATATCCATGCGGCGGGCGGCGGAGAAGACGATGGCCATCTTGTGGCTGAAGTCGGCCGCGGTCAGGCGCAGGATCAGGACGAAGGCGGCGGCGCAAAAAAGCAGAACAGCTCCGTCGAGCGCCGCCGAACGCGGCTTCTTAGCGTCGGCGGGGGCGGGGCAGAGCATCGCCGCGCACAGGCAGGCCAGGACCACCCCCGGCAGCGGCACGGGATTGACCTTCGCCTGAAGGAAGAGCCCGGCTAACGCGCCCGCGGCGGACGCGCGGCGAGGGTCGCCGCGTGAGCGCCAGGCCAGGACCGCCAAGGTCCAGGCCAACCATAGATATGCGGCCAAACCCAACACGCCCGTCGTCGTCAGGGCCTGGAGAATATCGTTGTGGGCGTTGGCCTGCCCCGCGTTGGGTCCAAGGGCGCGGATGAAATCGTCGGTGCGGCCGCGCCGCAGCAGGCCCTCGAACGTGTCAGGCCCCGAGCCGAGCCAAAGCGCCCCGCGCGAGGCCTTGAGCGCGCTGTCCCACATCGCGATACGGGCCGAGTCGGACGACGAGAACCGGCGCAGGCGCATGGACGCCGCGAAGCCCGCGATGAGGATCACGATGATGACACCCGTCCACAGACGGCGCCCGCTCGGCGCACGCAAACGCCCGGCGAGCCACAGGTAAACGACGGCCCCGGCGGCCGCGCCCAGGAAGGCTCCGCGAGAACCGCTGGCGAACATCCCCGCCATGACGCCGGCGGCGCCGGCCCCGCCGAGCCACCGGTCCCGGCCCTCTTTGTCGAGGACGAGGCCGAGCATCAACGGGAACAACGCCACGAGGCAGGCCCCGAGATAAACGGGATTGCCGAGCGTGCCCACGGCACGGCCCTGAGGGAAATTGTGCGGCATGAACGCGATCGGCTCGATACCCACCGCTTGAAACATGGCATGCACGCCCATCACGATCGCAACCACCGCGCACAGGCGCAGAAGCGGGAGAGGCTCCTCGGCCTGCCCTGAGCGCACGGCCGCGTAGAAGAAGGCGGCGCACAGGGCGAGGGGGAGAAACCCCAAGGAATACATCTGATACCGGCCGATGAAGCTGAGGAAATGATCGGAGGAGACCGCGAAGCTGGCGATCAGGACGGCCGCGCAGGCCAGCAAAGGCCGGTCGAGCGGCGTGCTCCGTCCCGGCGCCCCGCGCCAGGCCAAGAGCGCCCAGGCCAAGAGCACTCCCACGGACAGGGCGACGAGCTTCGGCAGCGAGTAGCTCGCCGCATGAAAGGGGGAAACCGCCAGCAGCGAGCCGGCGAGCGCCAGACCCAGACCCCAGCTCGCGGCCACGGGCGGCGGCAAGGGACGAGTCTTCAAGGCACGGTCGCCGTGACGCTGATCTGGAAATCCTGAACCGCTTCGGTCGAGCTTATCGTGGGCATACCGAAGTTCAACCATAGAGTGCGCACGCTTCCCGGCCGCACCTGCTGGCAGCTGCGGTTCCCCTCGAATTTTCCGCCAAGGCACAGCGTCGCGGAATCCAGCATCTTGTCGGAGGCCGTGAAATCTCCGAGCACGGGCTGAGCCGAGTTGAAGATGCCCTGCACGGTGTATTGGTCGGTTCCCGGCGCCGTGGAGACGGCCCAGGGGCTTCCCGCGGTGACCGTCGCCACCTTCAGCTCGTAGGTCACGCCCATGTTCCCCACGTTCGTCACGGTCACCCCCGACGTCACGAGATAGTTCTGGTTGAGCTCGACGCTGCCAACAGTGATGAGCGACGGCGAGACCGTCACCCCGTAGTCGGGCAGGTCGACGATCGAGTTCGTCGTGCTGAGGGGAAAGTTCGTCGTCGCCATGGTGTCGGGCGAGGAGATGGTCATGTCGGTCGCGGCGGCGACAGAGACCCCGACCGTGTTGCTCACCGGGGTGGCCGCGTTGAGGGTGTAGACGATGAAGTAATCCTGGGACGCCGTGGTGAGCGTTTGCGCGGGGCTCAAGGTGAGAGTCACCGTGCCGGGGCCGCCGTACACGCCGGTGGCCAGCTGCGTATCGGAGTTGTCGTAGTCGCCGTCGCCGTTGTCGAGATAGACCTTCACCGCGGTGACGTTGCTCCGGTTGATGGTCCCGCTCAAGGTCACCTTGACGGCCGTCCAGATCGCGGTGTTGCTTCCCGTGACCAGGGAGAGCTTCTCCACCGCGTAGTTCGCGCCCTGGCCGATGCTGGCGGGAGCCAGATCGGTGCGGCTGGCCGTGACCGTGTCGGGGGCCGCGATGGTCGCGGCGGTCGAGTCCATCGGGAAGGTCCCCGAGACGAGGTCCGGCGCGGTCACCGTCAGGCTACCGCTCGCGTTCACCCGCGCGCCGATGGTGTTGCCGACCGTCGCCGCCAGCGCGATCTGGTAGACGACGAAGTAGACCTTGGGCGTCGAGGTGATCGTCTGCGCCGCGCTCAACGTGATCGCGACCGAGCCCGTGGTGAACGTGTTCGCACCGGGGGAGACCAAGGTGTCGAGAGCCGAGTCAAAGACATCGTCGCCGTCGTCCAGGTAGATCCGGATCGTCGTGACGCTGCCGTCGGCGAGGTTGCCGAGCTTGGCGATCGTGACCGCCGTCCACACCGCCGAGTCCGCGGCGGTGACCATGGACAGCTTGAGGAAGGCCTTCGTCTCGTTCTGTCCGACCTGGGCTCCGGCGACGTCGGTCGCCGTGACCGCGATGGTGTCGGCGGCGTCGGTCAGCGTCGAGTTGGTCGAGTTGGCCGGGAGGTTCGTCCCCGCGACGGCGTCGGGCGCCGTGACGGTCAGGCTCGCGTTCGAGGCCACCGAGGCTCCCACCGTCGCTCCGATGGTCGCCTCGAGGTTGAGGACATAGACGATGAAATAGACCTTGGGCGTCGTCGTGATGGTCTGCGCCGCGCTCAAGGTGATGGCGGCCGAGGCGCCGGTGAAGGTCGTCACGCCGGGGGATATCAAGGTGTCCGAGCCGGATTCATAGGTCCCGTTGGCGTTGGCGTCGAGGTAGATCTTGACCGTCGTGATCAGGTTGTCGGCCAGGTTCCCGGTCTTGGCGACGGTGAGCGCCGTCCACTGCGCGGTCTCCTGGTTCGTGGCCAAGGACAGCTTCTCCACCGCGTAGTCGGAGTTCTGCGCGATGTTGGCCGGCGCCATGTCCGTCGGCGTGACCGTGATGGTGTCCGCCGCGTCGGTCACCGAGGAGTTGGCCGAGCTCATCGGGAAGGTGCCCGAAACGACATCGGGCGCGGTCAACGTGATGTTCCCGCTCGCGGTCACCTGGCCGCCGACGGTATTGCCGACCGTGGCCGTGACGCTCAAGGAATAAACGACGAAGTAGACCTTGGGCGTCGATGTGATGGTCTGAGCCGCGCTCAAGGTGATGGCGGCCGGGGCGCCGGAGAAGGTCGTCACGCCGGGGGAGATCAGCGTGTCGGAGCCGCTCTCATAGGTGCCGTTGGCGTTGGCGTCGAGGTAGATCTTCACCGTCGTGATGTCGCCGTCGGCCAAGGTCCCGGTCTTGGTCACGGTGACGGCCGTCCAGACCGCCTCATCGGCCCCGGTCGCCATCGAGAGCTTCTCCACCGCGTAATCGGAGTTCTGCGCGATGGTGCCCGGGGCCATGCTCGTGGGCGTCACGGTGACGGTGTCGGCGACGTCGGTCACCGTGGCGTTGCTCGAGTTGGCGGGGAAATTCGTCGCGGAGACGACGTCGGGTGAGGTCACGGTGAGGTCCGTGTTCGCGGCCACCGAGGCGCCGATGGTGGCGCCTGGCGGAGCGTAGGGCTCCAAGGTGTAGACGATGAAATACACTTTTGCCGTTGTCGTGATGGTTTGCGCCGCGCTTAAGGTGATGGCGGAAAGGCCGGAGGTGAAGGTGTTGACCGCCGGAGAGATCAAGGTATCGCTGCCAGCCTCGAAGGTGCCGTTGGCGTTGGCGTCGAGATAGATCTTCACCGTCGTGACCTGGTTTTCGGCGAGGGTCCCGCTCTTGGTCACCGTGATGTCCGTCCACGAGGCGGTGTTGGCGTTGGTAATCATGGAGAGCTTCTCCATCGCCGTGTCCGCGCCGCCCTGGGCGATGGTGCCCGGGGCCATGCTCGTGGTCGTGACCGTGACGGTGTCGCCGAGCGCGATGACGGTGGCGTTGCTCGAGGCGATCGGGAAGGTCCCCGTGAGCGTGTCGGGGGCGGTCACCGTGAAATCGCCCGTCGCGGTCACCCGGGCTCCGGTCGTGTTCCCGGCCGGCGCGGTGACGGCCAAGGTGTACACGATGAAGTAGGTCTGCGGAGTCGTCGTGATCGTCTGCGCGGCCGACAAGGTGATGAGGGCCGAGCCCGACGTGAACGTGGTCACGCCTGGGGAGATCAGCACGTCGCCGCCGGAGTAGTCCCCGCTGGCATCGGCGTCGCGGTAGATCTTGACCGTCGTGATCTGGGCCGGGTCGAGCGTGCCGGTCGTGCTCACGCGGACCGCCGTCCACACCGCCTCGTCGCCGCCGGTCGCCAGCGAGAGCTTCTCAAGGGCGAAGTCCCCGCCCTGGATGATGTTGACCGGAGCGACGTCGGTCTTGGTGACGGTGATGGTGTCGGCGACATCGGTCACCGAGGAGTTGGTCGAATTGGCGGGGAGGTTCGTCGACGCGACGAGGTCGGCTCCGGACACGGTCAGCGCCGCAGCCGAGGCGATCTGGGCCCCGACGGTGGCGGCCGGCGTCGCGGTCGCCTCGAGGGTATAGACGACGAAGTAAACCTTCGGCGTCGTGGTGATCGTCTGCGCCGCGCTCAAGGTGATCGCGGCCGGGCCGCCGGAGAACGTCGTCACGGCGGGAGAGATCAAGGTGTCCGTGCCGCTGTCGTAGGTCGAGTTCGCGTTGGCATCGAGGTAGATCTTCACCGTCGTTATCTTATTGTCGGCGAGCGTCCCGGTCTTGGTCACCGTGACCGCCGTCCAGGTCGCCGTCTCCTGGTTCGTCGCCAGCGACAGCCGCTCCACCGAGTAATCCGCGCTCTGGGCCGCCGATCCGGGCGCCTGGCTCGTCGGGGTCACCGTGACCGTGTCGGCTCCGTCGGCCACGGTCGAGGCTCCCCCGCTGGCGGGCAGATTGGTCGTCGCCGTGACGTCGGGATAGGTCACGGCCAAGGAGGTGTCGGCGGCGATCGAGGCCGTGAGCGTGTTTCCCACCGTCGCGAGCGTGTTCAAGTTAAGGACGACGAAATAGATCTTCGCCGTCGTCGTGATGGATTGCGAGGGGGTGAGGGTGACGGCCGCCGCGTTGGCGGTGAAAGCCGTCGCCGCGGCGGAGATCAAGGTGTCGCTGCCCGCCTCGAATGTGCCGTTGGCGTTGGCGTCAAGGTAGATCTTGGCCGTGACGCTGCCGTCGGCCAAAGTCCCGGCCTTGGTGACCGTCAGGGCCGTCAACGTCGCGGTATTCGCGTTCGTCGCCAGCGACAGCTTCAGCGCCGCGTATTCCGAACCCTGGGCGGGAGTGGCGGGAGCCAAGGCGGTGGGGGTGACCGTGATCGTGTCGATGGTCCGGTACTGAACGGTCACCGTCATCGTGTCGAAGTTGAGCGTGTTGTTCGTGGTGTCGAAGTCCCGGAACATCACGCCGAAGCTGGTGGCGTTGATCTCGCCGGGCGTGAACGCCGTGTTGCCCCACGAGGCCCCGGAGGTGCTGACCGCGATGTCGGTATCGGATGTGGTGAAGGACAAACCGACGGACGTTCCGACCGCGGTCGAGCCGTCCTTGGTCAGCGCGGTTTCGAATTTCCTCTTGGCCGCGTTGTTTCCCGTTCCGTTGCCCTGGACGACGACCTGGACGCCGTCGACGACCGCCGCGGTCGGGATGGCGAAGCCGAATGTCTTGACGATCAGCCAGTTCTGCAAAGTGTTGGCGTACACGGCGTACGCGGCGTTGTCGGTCTGGATGTTGGTCGGGGTGGTCCAGTTGGTCCCCGCGATGCTCGTGGCGTTGACCGAGGTCTTCTCCTGCTGGAGGTTCTGGGCGCGCGCCGTGACGCTGCCTAGCAGCGCAACGGCGCAGGCGGCCAACAGGGCTCTCGACCACACGCGGCGCGATATCCTCATTCCTAAAAGGATACCCGTTGAAGCCGGGGCGCGCCTCTCGAAGGGACGAAGATCGCACGAAAACGATTTCGCGACGAATTCGCAAATCCTCACCGGCGCTCCGGCTCGGAGACGCGCTTCGCGTCGCCCATGAGGCGGGAAACCTCACTGCGGGCCAGCAGAAGCGGTCCGAACTTCGGATCGAGAGTGATTGCCGCGTCGAACTCGCGCGCGGCGATGACGAGGTGGTCCTTGAAGCCCAGATCGAAGTGCATGCGCGCGGCCGCGCCCGCGATGTAGTGGGGGAG
>CAZIBN010000106.1:0-8877 GCA_964537395.1 uncultured Elusimicrobia bacterium | reverse complement strand
AGATAAAAAAGAATCGAGCTTTTCAGCGTCACGAGCCCCGTGGCCGCGCCCAGAGCCATCGCCGCACCCACCGAATAGATGTGCAGCGCGCCGTAGGTGAACATGTGCGGCTTGAACTGAAGCTGCCGCGGCTTCATGCGGGAGAGCGCCAGCAGGATGCTCTGCTCGTCCTCGTGCTCGGAGCGCACATAGAACGAGCGGTAGGAATTCAGCAGCTCCGGGGGCGGGGTCTTCCATCCGGCGGGCGTCTCGACGACGCCGGTGAAGGTGCTGAAGGACTTCGGGTTGAGCATCAGGTTCTCACCGAGGTCCTGGTGCATCTTCGACCAGGAGTCCGCGAGCTCCTTCTGAAAGACGGGGCCGTCGAGCCCCGGCGGCATCACGCGCGCCAGACGCTGCGGCCCGGGCAGGCCCCAGCGGATGCCCCACAGCCCGAGAGTCAACCCGAGCAGGGCCAGGGCCGGAGCGAGCGCCTTACGGCCTATTTGAACCGCCGCCACATTCGATAGAGCGTCTTGCCGTAGCTGATGCCGAAGCGCCAGATACGGGCCTTCGACTCTCCCTGCTCACGAGGCACGTACAGATAGGGGATCTCGAGGACCTTGCGCCCCTCGCCCCACAGGATCACGAGGATCTCGGCGACGACGTCGTAGTAAGGGCTTTCGCTGACGACCTTTTGAACGTCCTCGGCCCGGTAGAGGCGGAAGCCGCCCGAGATATCGGTGAGCGGGCAGACGAGCACGGTCGCGTACACGGAATTGAGGATCCGGCTCAGGAGCCGGCGTCCCCACGGCCGCGTGTCGCCCGCGCCCGGCAGATAGCGCGAGCCCATCACGAGCGAGTACTCCTCGCGGTGCTTCCAGAAAGTCTTGAACAGCTGCTTCGGGTGGGAGGAGTCCGCATCGAGGGTGAGTATGTACTTCCCCTTTGAGAGCGCCAGACCTTCCCGATAAGCGTTGCCGTAGCCGGGCTTGCTCTGCTGGACGACCCTGACACCGGCCTTATTCGCGATCTCGACAGTTCCGTCCGTCGAGCCTCCATCGATGACCAAAACCTCGTAATCCTCGACGACCGGCTTGATCGCCGGGCCGAGCTGGCTCAGGAATTCGCCGAGCGCGCCCGCCTCATTGAGCGTCAACGTCAGAATCGTGAGTTCCGGCGTCATTTACGGGAGGTTTTCTTGGGGGCGATGAGAGGCACGGCGAGCCGGAACGTGTCGGCCTCGTAGTTGTGGCCGTGGCGCGGGCCGTAAGAGAGAGCCAGGAAGGTGGCGTCCGTGAGGGCCTCGGTCGCGTGCGCTTCGTTCGGAGGGCTGATGGCGAGGTCGCCGGCTTTAAGGACCGTGGTCTTGCGGCCGCCGGGCCCCTTTCCGACGTACTTGACGCGGCCCGACAGCACGAACGTATACTGAATCGTCTTTTTATGGAAGTGATTGGCGCGGACCGCGCCTTTCTTGTTCGTGATCAAGGTGGCCGAGTTGAGATCCACGTCGTCGAGTATGTCCAGGATCGAGCCCCGGTTGTCCTTGAAGGCGACCTTCAGGCGGGAGATCTTCATGGCTGCACGATGCGCGGGCGCGGGATGGGGATGATGAAGCGGCCCCCTTTCTTCACATACTCCTTCAGATTGGCCATGATCTCGGGCGCAAAGTTCCACGCGAGCAGCAGCGCGTAATCGGGCTTGCGCTTGAGCAGCTCCGAGTCCGGCAGCACGGGGATGTGCGAGCCCGGTGTGAAGCGTCCGATCTTGAGCATGGACTTCTCGGTGATGAAATCGAGAGTCTCCGTGCCGATCTTGCAGTAATTCAACAAAGTCATGCCCTTCGCGGGCGCCGACACCGCGACGATGCTCTTGCCCTTGTGCTTGAGGTCGCGCAGCAGCCACAGCAGCTCGGCGCGGTTCTTCTCGACGTCGGCCGCGAACTTGCGGAGGACCTTCTCGGAATGCAGGCCGGACTTGGCCTCGCTCTTGAGCACCGCGGCGACGCGCGCCTCGATCTTGTGCTTGCCTGGCCGCCCTACAAAGACCCGGAAGGATCCTCCGTGAATATTCTGCTTCTCGACGTCGAAGACCTCCAGGCCGTGCTTCTTGAAGAACGGGATCATCGGCTTCAGCGACAGGTAGGAGAGATGCTCGTGATAGATCGTGTCGTATTCGAGATTCTCGACGAGGGTCTGGAAGTGCGGGGCTTCCATGACGAACACGCCGTCCGGGGTCAGCAGGACGTCCAGGCCCTTCACGAAGTCGACGAGATCGTTCACGTGCGCGAAGCAGTTCGAGGCCGTCACCATGGACGCCCGGCCGTGCTCGCCGCGGATCTTGGCCGCGAGATCGGCGCTGAACAGCTCGTTGAGGGTCGGGATCCCGTTCTTCTCGGCTATCCGGACGATGTTCGCCGCCGGGTCGATGCCGAGGATGCGGGTGCCGTTGGCCTTGAAGTTGCCGAGCAGGACGCCGACGTTGCTGCCCACGTCGATGACGAGGTCGCGCGCGCCCAATCCGAAGCGCTTGACGGCCTCGCCCGCGAACTTGGCGAAATGATCCCGCCCGGTCCTCGTCGTGGACGCCTCATACGGGTAATCGTGCCGGTACAGGATCTCCGGCGAGACGACGTAGCCGAGCTGGCTCAGGCCGCAGGCCCGGCACATCAGCACGTCGAGGGGATAGTACGCTCGCGGATAGCGCAGCTGCTCCTTGCGCAGGAACTCATCGGCCGGGGGCATGAATCCGAGGTCCAGGAACCGGTACATATTCTCGCTGCGGCACATTCGGCAGATCATGTTGGTTTAAAAATACCTTTTTTAAGGCGAATTTTCAGGTTTACGCGCGCGCAGATAGATGCTTCGGCCGAATTTTCGGCCCACGAGAGGGTCCACTACATAAGTGAACGGGAACACGACGTTGTCGTAAAAGGTCATCGAGCCGGGGGTAATGTTGCCGTCCCCCCACTTGAGTATCTTGTAAATGCCGAAGGCAATAAATCCAACCGCGTCGACGTTAAATACTTCTTCGACCTCGAATCCCGCTTCCTTGACCTTGTTCACGAGGTCCGCGCGGTCATATCGCCGAAAATGATGAACCAGCGCATCCAGGTGTCCGTACAACACCTGCGCCGCAGGAAGGTATAAGTTCAATAGACCACCCGGCTTGAGCTTCTGATAAAGCTCCCGCAAGGTTCCCCTGTCGTTTTCTATATGTTCAAGGACATTAACGCTTACTATACCGTCGTACTGGCCCGGGAGATCTTCTAATTTTCCGGCCACCGTCCGGGCCAGAGGCTTCAAGGCGTCAAAAAACTGCGGCTCGTTCTCGACGCAATCGATCAATTTTCCCAGTTTCTTGAACCGCTCGAGAAAGTCCCCAAGACCCGGGCCGAATTCGAGGAGCTCCCCGTCCATTTTCAAGCCGCGGCAGATGAGCTTGAATACGTAATTGTTATATCTCACCAGCGACCGCGTCGCGATCAGATGGCTCGTTCCTTTGTATTCAGCCTGCTCTAGCACGGGATCGTCACCGACGAAAGAAGCGAGCCGGGCTCGGTCATTTTTTTAGTATATCATTCTGTGTTTTCAAATAATCGCTCGTGGATTTTAGCGTTGCTCGTCGCAGGCCTGGTCGCGCGCGCCGGCTACAGCTGGAAATACCCTCAGTGGGGCCCGGGCGGGACCATACCCGACATCAGCTGGTACGAGACCATGGCGGAGAGCCTGCTGCACCATGGCGAGCTGCGGGACCCGGCCGGCAACCTCAACGCCGCGCGGGAGCCCGGCTACCCTCTGATCCTGGCCGGCCTCTACAACATCACGGGCCCCAGCTACCGGGCCGCCCAGGCGCTCAACGCGCTGCTCGGCATCCTGACGATCGCGCTGATCTTCGCGCTGGGCCGCGACATATTCGGCCCGCCGGTCGGCCTGCTCGGAGCCGCGATCGCGGCGTTCTATCCTCAATTCGTCTACTACTCCGCCAGCCTCGAGCGGGAGATCTTCCAGACATTCCTGATCACGGCCGCGGTTTGGCTGCTGGTCCGCGCCCGCCGCGACCGCTCGCTGCGTCTCTACGCCGCGGCAGGCGCCGCCACCGCATGCTGCGCGCTCACCAACTCGGTGTTCATCCCCGCCGGAGCGGCGCTGACGCTCGGCGTTTGGCTCAGCGAGCCCCGGCCTCGACGCGGGCTCTGGACCGCCGTGTACCTGGCGGCCATGCTCGCGGTCTATGCCCCGTGGCCGCTGCGCAACTATCTCGTGTTCGGCCGGCCGATCATCGGCAGCAGCGCGGGCGGCGCGCATCTCTATCTCGGCCTGATCGTCCCCAACGATGTCGCGGGAACGACGGGTGAGCCGGAATTGATCGGGAAGGACCCCGTCGCGCAGGAAGCCTCGAAAGTGGGCGAGGCCGAGCGGGACGCGCTGTTCTACCGCGAGGCGATGAAGATCATCCGCCGGGAGCCGGTGCGTTTCGCGAGGTACATCACAGGCAGCTTTCTTAAATTGTGGCGGCTCTATCCCTACGAGCGCGCCTATGCCCACGGCTCCCGGCAGGTGTTCTGGGTGAGCCTGCTCTCGGACGGGTGGATCATCCCGTTCGCCGTCCTCGGGATGCTGCTGGCGCGGCGGCGATTCCCCGACGCGGACATGTTCTACCTGGTCCTGGCCAGCGTCAGCGGCGTCTACACCGTGTTCTGGTCCATCATCCGCTACCGCCTGCCCATGATGCCCTTCGCCATCCTGTTCTGCGCCTACGGGCTGCTGGAAATATGGACGCGCGCGCGGCGAGCGATCGCCTAGGAACGTGTCGGAGTAATCGTCATCGGCACGCTGATCTACGAAAGCAGATAAAGACTCGTTCCGGAACGAGTCTTTATCATCGAGAATAGATCAAAGGACTAGCGGGCCGCGCGTCTTAAGACAGCATCTTCCCCGCCGGGTCCAGACGCAAAACCCCGCCCGTCGGCAAGGCGCACTCGTCGAGCGCGAGCTCGACGAAAGCCGCGGCCACGACGGCAGGCGTCTTGATCGTCTTCGGGTCCTCTCCGGGCGCGGCCGCCGCCCGCATCGCGGTCGCGGTCGGTCCGGGGCTCAGCGTATAAAAGCGGATCTTGGTCTCGCGCGTCTCGTCCGCCCAGACCTGGGTCATGCCCTCGAGCCCGAACTTGCTCGCGGCGTACGGCCCCCAGCCGGCGGTCCCGCGCCGTCCGGCACCGGAGGAGACGTTGATCACGACGCCGCGCCCCCTTTTCAGCATCGAGGCGCGCAGAACCTCGCGCGTGACCAGGAACGGGCCCGTCAGATTGGCCGCGATCGTCGCCTGCCAGTCCGCGGCCGACGCCTTCACCAGCGGCCCGATCGGCCCCAGAACGCCCGCGTTGTTGATCAGGACGTCGATCAGGTCGAACTCCTTGAGCACGGCGGCGATGAAATCCGCGACCTGCCCTTCGTTCGTGACGTCGCAGCTCTCGGCGACGACCTTGGCCCCGAGGGCGCGCAGCTCGGCGGCGACGGCCCCCAGATTCTCCGGACTACGGCCGCAGATCGCGAGCCGGGCGCCTTCCTTGGCGAACGCCAAGGCCGCGGCCCTGCCGATGCCCTGGCCGCCGCCGGTAATCAGGACCGTCTTCTCACGGAGGCGTCCGTTCATGGCGAGATTATAATAGATTTCTGATACCATAGCCGTCGATGACGAAAAGGGCTTCGTGGTCCGACGGAAAATCGATGTCGGCGGTGTTTTTCGCCGCTCTCTTCCTGAACCTGTCGTTCCGATCCCTTTTTCACAACTTTGACGGCGTCGCCTGCGCCATCGCCGTGGAGCTGTCGGACTTCAAGCATCTGGTTCACGGCAACCATCTGGCATATGGCGTCGTGGCCTGGTGCTTCGACAAGATTTGGCGCCTACTCGGCTACCAGGGCCAGGCGTTGCTCTCGCTCCAGATCCTCGATTCGTTGCTCGGCGCCGCAGGCGCCGCCGTCTTTTCCTCCTTGCTCCGCCGCGCCGGGCGCGGTGAACGCGAAGCCATCCTCGGCGCCGCCGCGCTGGCGGTCAGCCACGCCTGGTGGTTCTGGAGCCTCGAGGCGCAGGTCTATATGTTGGGTGCGCTATTCATAGCGCTCGCCGCCCGCGAAGCGCTGTCGGACAAGCCGCGCCCGGCCCTCACGGGGTTGTGGCACGCGGGCGCGATCCTGGGCCACGTCGGCCATCTGATGGCGTTGCCCGCGTTGATTTACGCGCTCAAACGAAAAAAGGGCCTCGGCGAGACGCTGCCCTACGCGAGAACTCTATTCGTTGCCTTAGCCGTCCCCTATATCTGCGCCGGCCTCTTCGCCTTTAAACCCGCTTCGTTCGCTGAGCTGAAGCTGTGGCTTCTCGGCTCCGCCGCCTTAGGCAACGACCGCGCCTTCGCCTGGCATTCGATCCCGTTCTCCTCCGCCGTTCCGGCCTGGCTGGGGATGTCCCTGCGAATCTTCACCGGCTTCGTCGGCCGCCACGGCCTCGCCTGGTCCGCCGGCGTCATCCTGGCCGTCCTGCCGATCCTCGCCGCGGCGCGAGGGGCCGCGGACAAGAGCCGTGAATCCCGCTTCTGGCTTTTGTGGCTCGCCTGCTACGCCGCCCTCTTCCTCAGCTGGGAGCCGTTCACGATCGTGTATCGCATCACCGACCTGATCGCGCTCTGGGCGCTGGCGACCTTGGGCCTGCAGGCCATGTCCTCGCGGCTGCGCCTGGGCGCCTTGATCGCCTGGACTGCCGCCGCCTTCGCCTTCAATTTCCACTACGTCGTCCGGCCCGCCTCGGTGTTCGAGAACAACCTGGCGCTCGTCGAGACGGCCTGGACGAAGGCCAACGCCCCCGCGGACGCCTGGATCCTCGCCAACGGCCTCGGCCCCGTTTATCTCTCTTATTTCGGCGGCCTGCGCCCGCTGAACCTGCGCTACTTCACGGATGAAGCCGCGCTGCACGCCCGCCTGGACGCGCTCGCCGCGGCGGGAGAGGTCGTGTACGTGAGCGGCCGGACGTTCGGGGAGGAAGGCCTGCGCGCCAAGCTCGAGCGCTACGGACTCAAGCCCGTCGCCGCCAGCGGCGGCCTCTCGATGTTCCGCGTCGTTCGCGCCAAATAAAACTAGTCGTCGCCGAGCCCGGCCTTCTTCTTCAGCGCGTTCTTGAAAAAGCCGCCGATGCTCGGCTTCTCTCCGGCCTGCTCCTCGGAATCCTCGGACTCCTCATCGTGATTCTTCCCCTTTTTGGAGCGGGACGGGCGGTCGCCCATCATCTCACCCATCATCGACTTCGCGGCTTTCTCGTCGACCTCGGACTTGGCGTCGTCGCCCGAGGCCAGCAGCTCGAGGGTCGTGATGTCCTTGCCGTCGTGGTAAAGCTGCTTGATCATGCCGTAGGGCCCCACGCCGGGCTTCACCCACGCATCGCCGGTGTTCTTGCCCTCCTCGAAGATGTAGTGCGTCGCCTTGAACTTGCCCGCGGGAACCTCGATCTTCTCCTCGCCGACCTCGGTCATCTTCGCCTTGTCGACCGCCTCCGGCTTCTTGCGCCCGCCCATCATCGAGGTCATATCCATGACGCCGTCTTCGCTCTTCATGAACGCCTTCGTGACGCCGTCCTTGCCGGCCAGGAACTTCATGACGCCGCCCGCCTCATCCCTCTTGGGCTTGGGGATCTCGAGGGTCATCTTCTGCTCGGTCCAGAAAGCGTCGCCCTCCTTGCCGACGACGGCCATGCGGAAGCGCCCCTTCGTCTTGACCTTGTCGCCCTTCTTGGTCTCGTACGAGTATTCCGCCCACGCGCCCACCTTGGGCTTGATCTTGGCGAATATGGACGGGGCATCGTCACCGCGAGCCGCGGCCGAGGCCGCCATCAGGAGCGTCAAGAGGAACGCCGAGATTATTTTGTTCATGCGCGGACTTTAGCAAAAGAGACCGGCTATTTCACATCGAGACTGCGTGACGCCCGCACGCATCGGCTCATTCGTTGCATAGATCGAAAAATGACCTGCACCGATTTCATTTCGTATAATAAGCCCCGCTTTCAAACATAGGAGACTCGCCCAAATGACCACGAACATCGAAACCCTGCTCGGAGCCGACGCCAAGCTCCTCGAGCATACATGCGTCGGCATCCCCAAGGAGACGATCCACATCCCCGGCCCCGATTCCGTCGAGCGCCTCTTCTCCCTCTCCGACCGCCCGACCCCGGTCCTTAAGTCGCTGCAAAGCCTCTACAACCACGGCCGCCTCGCCGGCACGGGCTACGTCTCCATCCTCCCCGTCGACCAGGGCATCGAGCACTCGGCCGCGGCGTCCTTCGCCCCGAACCCGATCTACTTCGACCCGGAGAACATCGTCAAGCTCGCGATCGAAGGCGGCGCCAACGGCGTGGCCTCCACGCTCGGCGTGCTCGGCATGACCGCGCGCAAGTACGCCCACAAGATTCCCTACATCCTGAAGTTCAACCACAGCGAGCTCCTGAGCTATCCGAACACGTTCGACCAGACCATGTACGGCAGCATGAAGCAGGCCTACAACATGGGCTGCACCGCCGTGGGCGCCACCGTGTACTTCGGCTCGGCCGAGTCCCGCCGCCAGATCTGGGAGGTCTCCCAGGCGTTCGAGGCCGCGCACTCTCTCGGCATGGCGACCATCCTGTGGTGCTACGTGCGCAACAACGCGTTCAAGACGCCGGAGAAGGACTACCACGTGTCGGCCGACCTCACCGGTCAGGCCAACCACCTCGGCGTCACCATCCAGGCCGACATCATCAAGCAGAAGCTGCCCGAGAACAACGGCGGCTACAACGCGGTCAAGGGCTTCGGCAAGACGCACAAGCTCGTCTATGAGAAGCTCACGACCGACAACCCCATCGACCTGACCCGCTGGC
>CAZIBN010000105.1:0-8880 GCA_964537395.1 uncultured Elusimicrobia bacterium | reverse complement strand
GTCGTGTGAGGACAATGCTCTACCGCTGAGCTAACTGCCCGAAAAACAAATACTATCGAGGAGGATTATAGCAATTTTCTCACTCGACGACTTCGGCCCTTCGCGTCTGCCGATCTGGGGCCGGGACCCTGGCTCAGGGCTGGACGTCGCCCCGAACCGAGCGGAAGTAAAAAACGGCGATGAGACACCACAGGACGGTCAACAACGCCCCCACGTCGCGCCAATATACGTCCAACTCCGTCCCCATCTGCGCGCGCGCGTATAAGACTCCCCCGACGGACACGCCGAAAGCGCGGCCGATCGCCTGAACGCTCGAGCGTAAGCCAAAAATCGCTCCGTATCTTTTATTCGGGACGAGCCTCGCGGCGAGCGCGCCGCCCGCGGGAATGGTCGCCAACTCGTCGATCAACATGAACGTGCCGAACACGATAAGCCCGGACACGGCGCTGCTGCGTCCGATCACATAATACGCGACGAATCCGATGGGCAGAGCAAGCGAGCCGAAGAGGAACGTCGTGAGAAGCCGGGGCAGACTCTGCTTCGCGGTCAACCGCCCCGCCAGCGGGACCAGCAAGATGACGGGGATCGCCTGCATCGAGAAGAAAAAGGCCGCGTTTTCCGGCGCCGCGAACCGGTCCGAAAGGAACTTCGCCAGAAATGAATTCGCCTGCTCGAGGGAAGCCCAGTCGAGAAAAAGAACCGACAAAAACAAAAGCCCCGCCCCGAGCAGGGCCGGCGACCGGGCAGTGCTGGGCGATTCCTTCTTCATCGCCGCGGGCGGCGGGCCTTCGTCGAAAAATACCCACGCGACTCCGGCCACGGTCACCATCTGCATGACCATCGCCGCCAGCAGGAGCCACGTCATGTCGGCCCCCTTGAGCAGCAGCAAACCCGCGAAAGCGGGTCCGAGGAGAAGTCCGATATTCGCCGTCGAATGCATCATGCTAAATCCGAACGGCAGATCCTCTTCAGCGAGCAGCCTCGGCACCGCCACATTGAAAGAAACGTTGCAGGCCGAGCCGGCGGCAGCGAGGAGCGCGACGGCGAAATAAATGCCCGCAGCCCCGCCGATGCCGGAGATCAAGATGCTCGCGGCGGCCGACCAAGCCGCGCATGCGCCGATCAGCATGGTGCGCGTACGGACCCGATCCTGACAGAAGCCGGCGATCGGCCCAAAAAATCCGGGCAGAAGCGCCAGTATGCCGAGAGCGAGCGTCGCCTGGGCGATGACCAGTCCACGCTTCTGCGTCAGGTAAACGAGCATAAACGGCAGGAACAGCGAAGAAGCGATTCCAGAGAGAGCCCTCAGGGTCAGAATCCCGCCGAGCCGATAAGAGGACTTTCTCAAATTCGTTCCCCCTCTCAAGTGGTAGAATGGTCCTTCGAATGCGAGAAAAGCGAATCATCACGGCCGCCCTTCCCTACATCAACAATGTACCGCATTTAGGGCACATCGTCGGCTCGCACCTGCCGGCCGATATTTTCGCGCGGTATTGCCGGGCCAGAGGGTATCAGATTTTATTTGTCGGGGGCACCGATGAGCACGGCTCCACGTCGGAGATCGCCGCCGCCAAGCTCGGCCTCGAGATCCCCGTTTTCGCCGAGCGCCTCCATCGCGAACACGCGGCGATCTACCGCTGGTTCGGCATCTCCTACGACAACTTCTCGCGCACGAGCAAGCCGATTCATCACGACACGACCCGGCGATTCTTTGAGAAGATCCTCGATAATGGCCATGTCCGCAAGGGGACGATGAAGGTCTTCTACTCTCCCAAGGAAGACATGTTCCTCCCCGACCGGTACGTGATCGGCAACTGCCCGAAGTGCGGCTACGAACGGGCGAACGGCGAGCAGTGCGAGCAGTGCACGGCCGTCCTCGACGCGACTCAACTGGTCGCTCCGCGTTCCACGCTTTCCGGCGAGGCGATCGAAATTAGGGACTCCGATCATCTGTTCCTCCAGCTGGACCATTTTTCTCAAAAGCTGCGGGATTGGATCGCCGAGCAGCCGTGGCGTTCCCAGGTCTCCGGGCTCGCCAACGGCTGGCTCAACGACGGCTTGAAGGAGCGCTGCATCACGCGCGACCTCAAGCACGGCGTGCCCGTGCCCATGCCAGGCTACGAGAAGAAGGTGTTCTATGTCTGGTTTGACGCGCCGATCGGTTACATCTCCTTCACCCGCGAGGCGTCGCCCGATTGGGATGAGGCCTGGAAGAAAGGCGAGGCGCGCGTCTATCACTTCCTCGGGAAGGACAACATCCCCTTCCACACGATCTTTTGGCCGGCGATGTTGATGGCGCAGGGCGAGTACGCCCTGCCCGCTCAGGTCGTCGGTCTCCAGTACCTAAATTATGAGGGCGGCAAATTCTCCAAAAGCCAGGGGCGCGGGGTGTTTTGCGAGAAGCTTCCCGGCTCCGGGATCGACCCCGACGTCATCCGCGGCTATCTCACGAACCTCATCCCCGAAACGTCCGACTCCGAGTTCAAATGGGAGGAGTTCCAGCAGCGGGTCAACTCGGACCTCATCGGCAATTTCGGCAACCTGGTCAACAGGTCCGTCAGCTTCATCGCCAACAAGCTCGGCGGCACGGTCGCGCGGCCCGCTCCGGAGAAGCTCCGCGAGATCGACCGCCGGCTGAGCGAATCCATGCGAACGAGAGCCGCGCGCGTCACCGAGCTGCTGGAGAAGACGCAGTTCCGGGCCGCCTATGCCGAGATCCTCGCGCTTTCGGCGGACGGGAATAAGTACTTCGACGAGAACAAGCCGTGGGCGCTGGTGAAGACCGACCCGGAGCTCGCGTGCGCGGTCCTCCATCTGTGCGCCGACCTTTGCGCGACGTTGGCCATCCTGAGCGCGCCCTTCACGCCCGGAGCGTCACGACGAATCTGGGAACAGTTGCAGCTCGTGGGACGGCCGGACGAGCCCGGCCGCTGGGATGAGGCCGGACGCTCTCAGCTGGGCGATCGCCACGACTGCGGCAAGCCGCAGATGCTGTTCACGAAGATGACGGATGAATACCTGGACGCGTTCAGGAGCGCCGTTTCCGGGTCCGTCGAGGTCGAGGAGCTTTTCCGCCCGGCGCCCTGATCGCGCCCTCGAACTTGTCGTAGATCCGGACCGGACCCGGTCGCGTTCCCGGAGGCACGTGGGAAGTCGCGGCGGTCTTCATATAGCGGCCGTCGTCTCGCGCCGCGTAGCCCGCACCCGCGGCGTAGACCACGTAATCCGACACTCCGTCGAGGCCGAACATCCCCTCGACATAAGAATCGTCGAAGCTTCCGGTTTGGTAAACCCCCAGCCCGAGCGCGGTGCCGGCCGTCAGAAGGTTCTGGCAATAATGACCGACCTCGAGATGCGCCAGCCGATAGCATCGAGAGCTCTTGTACTTCCAATACATCCGCTCCATCGCAGTCGCAAAGAAGATGGCGAACGAGGCTTTTTCAAAGTACGGTTGATTATGAAGAGCCTTCTTGATGAATTCGGCGCCTGCCGGCCGGATGAAATTCAGAGCGTGATGCTTGACGCAGTAGTGATAGAGGCCTCTTTTCAGTCCTTCCACGTCACGAACGAACAAGTATCCTTCCGTGGAGTGCCGCGCCCCCGGGGAGGGCGCCATCTTCAAGAGCACGGTCCCGAAAGTCTGCGTGTCGAACTCGGACACCGCCCCGCAGGCATGGAACAGGAGCGTGGACAGCAACTCCGCCGTAAGCGGCTTCTCCTGGTAATTCCTGCAGGTCCGGCGGGCCAGCAGCACGTCGGTAAAACGACGCGACTCGATGATTAGGGGCCGGGGAAGGCGCCGAGAGACGGTCTTCCGGCACAGACAGCGGTAAATGCCGGGCGCCGGCTCAGACGAGACGGTCCGCTGCAGGGACTCGGTTTGCTCCGACTCCGACAGCGCGTAGCGGACGTTGCGGCTGTCGAGGTGGAGCGCCCACGCCGGCATCCCCCAATCCGACCAGCGCTCCGCGATCGTCGGACGGCGTGCGCGCGGCACGAGCAAGCCTTGCGCGACGAACGCGTCGACCGAGGCCCGCACGCTCTCCCCCGAATACGTCTTCAGCAGCCGCGCGACGGCGCCGGCGCGATGCCGGCCCGTCAGAGAGCACAAGAGTTGAAATGTGTCCGGGTCCACGTCGAAGGCTTCGTGCCGGCCGGGGAGCAGCAGGCGGATGGCGCCTGAGAAGACGTGGGCGACGAGTTCCGGATTGACCGTGAAACGTCCCAGGCGGGAGACGATGGTGGAGTGGGCGCGGGGTGCCATGGAATCGCAGCTAGCGTATCACATCCGCGAGCAACCGCGGATCGATGAAAACGACATAAGCCCCCACCGCCACCAAGGAAAAATCCAGGAGCGTCGTCGGCAACAGGAGCAGGAGCCCGGCATGCAGGGCGATCCCGCCGACGATCGCCGCCGCGGCGGTCTGTTCAAAGAGAAGACCGACGGGGATCAGGAGCTCCGCCGCCAGGACGGTCCACATCATCAGCCCCAAGAGCCGCGTCGGTCCGCCGTCTGCGTCGATCAAACGGCGCAGAACGCACGCAGGAAGGCGGAAGTCGGTGAAGCGGCGCCGGGGACCCTCCAACGTGAGGACGTGGAGGGTCGTCGCCACGATCCGGCCGCTGAGAAAGAGCCGGGTGCACTTATGGAGCACGCTGAACCAGTAGAGAGCCGTCATCGTCGCGGCGATGTACAGCGGAACCAGCGCGTATTCCTGGGTCGCTAAGGAGATACGGAAGAAGTCCCGCAAAGATCCGGCGCTCAGGAACTGGACGACTGAGAAAGAGTCTCCGATCGAGCGGGAGAACAGCAGGCCGACGCAAAGAAGCAGCATGTAGTTGGCGTGGAACTTAAAGAAGACTCGCAGCTCGACGGAGAAGCCGACG
The DNA here is from genome assembly GCA_964537395.1 of uncultured Elusimicrobia bacterium. GTDB lineage: Bacteria > Elusimicrobiota > Elusimicrobia > UBA1565 > UBA9628 > GWA2-66-18. The sequence goes on along the minus strand of CAZIBN010000105.1, from coordinate 3,993 downwards.
ATCAACGCGAGGAGGCAGGCCTTGGGGAACAGGCCGAGCAGGAGGAGCAGAGCCGCTGGCACCTTCAAAATGTAAAGAGCCTTCCAGAGAGCTTCGGTCAACAGACGGTTATTGGGATAGATGGCGTTATAGCGGGCGGACAGATAGCCGTCTTCGTCGAAATAGGAGTAATGCCCTCGGTACGTCTCCACGGAGAACTTGATCAGGATGCCCAGCGCCAGGAACACTCGGAACAAGCCGATGTTCCCGCCAGTGAAGGTCGGGTGGCCTTCGAGCGCGAGTTTAATCAGCCAGTTCGCTGTCATGAATCTTATACTCCGACCGCCGGTCGCCGTGCCAGACCTCGATCGTGCCCGAAAGCTCCAATTCGTGCATGATCTTGAGGAATTGCAGGAAGGCGAGCGCCTCGGCCAAATTCATCGAAAAATAAGTGTGCGGGAGGAATTCCCAAGGGTTCAGATCGGTTTCCGTGCCGTCCGCGTCCCGATGGCGCAGCTTGAGAACGGTGCGCTCCAGATTGGCGAACATGTGCCATGAGGCAAAGCCCGGCGTCGGCTTGATTCCGAAGTAAATCAGCATCAGCCCATAGGACGCGAGCAGGGCCATCTGCAGGTTGAAGCTCATAAGGCGCTTTCGAGGGCTGCGTTAAAAATTGATATATTCCGGGAATGATCGGACCCAAAACCTACCGGCCGTTCGGCATTTACCTTAAGCCGCGCTTCCTCGGCCCGAAAGCGTGCGCGGCCATCCACCGCGAGATGGCGCGCGCGGCGCGGACCCCCGCGAAGATCTTGAAGAACGGGCAGCGGTTCAAGAACTCCGGCCGACGGACCAGCGTCGTGGACGTCGGGGACCAGGCCAAGGCGTCTCTGCGCGCGAAGTTCGAGGCTCTCCGGCCCGTGCTCTCGCGCGAGTTCGGAGTGAAGCTGCGCGGGATGGAAAACTCCCAGTTCCTCCTCTACCACGCCGGAGATCTCATCGTCGCTCATCAGGACCGAGCGGACTACGCGGGCAACTATGCGTCGCGGCGCCGCGTCTCGGTCGTGTTGTTCTTGAGCCGGAAAGGAGCAGCGAAGAAAGGAGCCTATCTGGGCGGCGAATTGATCTTCCATGGGAAGGGAACTGCCCCGGCCGGGCGCTTCGCCCTCGGCGTGGACGCGAGTCCCGGCCTCTTGGCGGCTTTTGATTCGGATATTATACATGAAGTGACCGCCGTGCAAAGCGGCGAGCGCTGCACGATCGTGACCTGGTACTACTGACCCCGCGCGCGGCGCCATAAAATCGTGAGCCCTCCGCGGAACGCGCGGAGGGCTCACTCTTTCGATCCCCGTTCTTAGTTCGCGGGATGCATCGCCGCGGGCTGCTTGTCGAGCAGCTTGATCAGCGACACCTGAAGGGCCTTCTTCTTCAGCTGGTCCTTCTCCGACTTCTTCACGAGATTCTTTTTCATATTTGTACTCCTCCTTTTCTTTCGTTAGCCCGGTCTCTGCAACTCAGTGATCAATTTTAGTGCCAAGTCCGAGCTTAGTTCGCGGGATGCATCGCCGCGGGCTGCTTGTCGAGCAGCTTGATCAGCGACACCTGAAGGGCCTTCTTCTTCAGCTGGTCCTTCTCCGACTTCTTCACGAGATTCTTTTTCATATTTGTACTCCTCCTTTCTTTCGTTGCCCGGTCTCTGCAATTCAGTGATCAATTTTTATGCCAAAAATGGCCGCATGGAAGAATTTTCAAGAAGTTCTCGTCGAGGAATCGACTTCTGCAATGCACTGGAAGGACTCCAGGGCTTGCGTGAGGACTATGCTCTACCACTGAGCTAACTACTCGAAGGATCGATTCGCAGTTGTGCGATCTCAGCGACGGGCGGGGAAGCGCCCTAGAAGGACGCGAACCAGTTGTAGATGCGCGAGGGAATCTCCGCGATGTAGTTGCGGGTCTCCTTGGGGGCGACGCGATCGAGGCCGGCGATGCCGTACTTGCGCACGATCCTCTGGACGTTTCCGATGCCCCAGTTGTAGGAGGCAAGCACCATCTTAAGCTTCTCGGCGGGGACCTTGGAGAGGTCGGACATGTCCAGGTTCATCTTGAAGAAGGAGTTCGCGATCCAGTTCATGTACTTCACGCCGGCCTTGATGTTGGCGGTGGGATCGAAGAGGTTGCCGCGCACGCCCATGTCGGCGGCGGTGTCGGGGTCGAGCTGCATCAGGCCCGTGCAGCCGGAGCCCTTGTTGTAGGCGTTCTTCTTGAAATTAGATTCCTGGTTGATGACGGAGAGCACGATCATCGGGTCGACCTTCTGGCGGATGCCCTCGGAGATGGCGGTGTCGACGATCTTGGGGCTGACGCCCTTGGACAGGAGCAAGGCGCGGATCTTGGCGTAGCGGGCGGGATCGTTGGCGGCGGGCGGCGCCGCGGCCCGAACGGCGCCGGCGGCAGGGCCGCCCACGTACCGCGAATGGTTTTCAAAGAGCTGCCCCCACGACGCGCCGGGATTAGCGAGCGCCTCGCGGGCCGCGGCCGACTCGGCTCCGAAGCTCTGCGCGGCGGCCTGCTGGTACTGCGCCGAAACCGGACCGTCCGCGGCGGCCTGACGCTGATTGGCGCTGTACAGGTCGCTCAAAACGACGGTCTTCCAGTCGGCAAAGTCCTTCTGGACCTTGAAAAGCTCGGCCGGCGTCGCCACGGCGATGGCCGTCGCCTTAAGATCGTCGAGGCGGGGCTGATAACGAACGGTCACCTGGGGCAGCGGCTCCGCCTGAGGCAGGAGGGCGGCGCGGGTGGCCTCGATGTCCTTGATCAGCTCGACACGGCGATCCTCGTAGATCCCGAGAGAAGCGCCGACCTCGGCGGAAACGCTCATGGGAGCCAGGGCCACCGCCGCGAGGATCATCCAGGTCTTCATACCTAAAGAATAGTAGGCCCGGACCTAATGAGTCAGGGGCGGCAGACCCAGTCTTATCTAGGCCCAAAGGCCTACGCCCAGGGGAAGCGACGAACGATGCCCTGGATGAGCCTCAGTCGAAGGAAGCGCAGGGGCTTTCCCTCGGCGTCCTTCCAGACCGAGGAGTCGTTGGACTCGTCGCGGTTATCTCCGAGCACGAAAAAGCTGTTTTCAGGCACGATCAGGGGCCCCATATTGTCCCCCTCCAGGCGCTCACCGGCGCGGGAGTGGACGGCATAGGGCTCATCCAGCTCTTTTCCATTGATAAATACAGCCTTTTCCTTCATTTCAATGGTTTCACCCGGCAAGGCGACCACCCGCTTAAGGAGGTCATGATCGTCCACCGGGCTGCGGAAGGACAAGACGTCCCCCCGCTGAGGCGGCCGCATACGCAAGGTCAATTTGTCGAGGACCAGCATGGTCCCGGTCTTGAGCGTGGGCTCCATGGAAGGGCTGGCCACATAAACGGGCTCCGCCACCCAGGCCCGGGCCGGGAGCACGACCGCCAGGGCGATCGCGATCAGCTTCAAAAGTCTGGCTAGCTCCATCGCTCTTAAGGATAGCCCGTAAAGCCGCCGCCGTCCAGCCTTGAGTATCGGGCGTTGACACCGCCGCCGCCGTTTCGCTATAATTGCACTCCCGCCATCCGTTAGTCATTCTCTCGGATAGTAGTGATGCGCCGTTGGCGTTGCTACGCCCAAGAGGCCGGTCAGGTGGGGATAGTCGCGGGCGTAGTTCAATGGTAGAACACAAGTTTTCCAAACTTGTTACGTGGGTTCGATTCCCATCGCCCGCTCAGATCGCGTTTTTTTGCTGGGATAGCTCAGGGGTAGAGCATCCCCTTGGTAAGGGGAAGGTCGTGGGTTCAATTCCCATTCCCAGCTAGTTTTAGTTGCCGGAACGATTCTCAACGACATCCGCAAACACAAGGAGACTTAACGCCATGGCCAAGGCTAAATTCGAGCGCACCAAGCCGCACGTCAACGTCGGAACCATCGGTCACGTCGACCATGGCAAAACGACCCTGACGGCCGCGATCACCAATTATCTCTCGA
>CAZIBN010000104.1:7064-8944 GCA_964537395.1 uncultured Elusimicrobia bacterium | reverse complement strand
ACCGCCGCCTCGAAGACGGAGATGTTCTCGCGGACCTGGCCGTTGGGGCCGATGATGCAGTTGGTCAGGTTCACGCCCTCGCCGACGGTGACGTTGTCGAAGAGGATGCAGGTGTTGAGGTTGGCGCCGCGACCGATCTTCGCGCGGTCGCCGATGACGGTGAGAGGCCCGATCTTCGCGTCGGCCTCGATGCGGCAGCCCTTGCCGATGACGACGGGGGCGATGAGCTTTGCCTTGGGGTCGACGACGGTGCCTTCCTGGACCCAGACGCCCTTGCGGATCTCGACGCCGGGGATGTTGATCTTGGCCTTGCGCTCGAGGCAGTCGGCCTGCGCGCGGCGGTACTCGGCGAGGTTGCCGACGTCGCACCAGTAGGCGTCGGTCTCGTACGCGTAGATCGGCTTTTTAAGCTTGAGCAGCTTGGGCCACAGGTCGTGGCCGAAATCGTAGACCTTGCCCTTGGGCATGAGCTTGAGCACTTCGGGCTCGAAGAGGTAGATGCCGGTGTTGACCTTGTTGGAGAACACGTCGCCCCACGAGGGCTTTTCCATGAAGCCCTTGATCTTCTGGCCGCCGTCGGTGAGAGTCACGCCGTACTCGAAGCGCGCGTCGATGCGCTTGGTCGCCATCGTGGCGATCGAGCCGCGCTTGCGGTGGAAGTTCCACATCGCGGTGAGGTCGATGTCGGACAGGCCGTCGCCCGACATCACGAAGAAAGGCTCGCCCTTGAAGAAGCTCTCGGACTTTTTGATCGCGCCCGCCGTGCCCATCAGCTTGGGCTCGTGCGAGTAGCGGATCTTGAGGCTCCAACGCGAGCCGTCGCCGCAGTAGCCACGCACCTGCTCCGGGTGCATGTGCAGGTTGATCATCACTTCCTGGACGCCGTGCTTGAGCAGGTTGTCGAGGACGTGATGGATCACGGGTCGGTTGACGACCGGCACCATGGGCTTGGGCGTCTCGTAGGTGAGCGGGCGCAGGCGCGTTCCCGCGCCGGCCGCCAGAAGCATCGCTTTCTTGGGAAACATGATCGTTAGTTAACCACAAAGACACCAAGACACGAAGAACGAAAGAGTAACACCGACGTGACGCCGTTACCCTTAGCGTCTAGGTGTCTTCGGGGTTTGCCGTTCATTTTACGCGTTCAAGTTCGGGGCGACCCACTTCTTGGCCATGTCGAGCAGACCCTGCGTGCGCTCGGCCTTGTCGCTCTCGGCGTAGACGCGCATGAGGGGTTCGGTGCCCGACGGGCGCATCAGGAGCCAGTGTCCGTCCTCGAGGACGATCTTGAGGCCGTCGATGGAGATGAGCTCCTTGATGGCGGTGCCGAGAAGCTTTTTCGGAAGCTTCTTGATGAGCTTCTGCGTCCAGAGCGCCTTATCCACGACGGCCTTGTGGATGCGGTAGTCGATGCGCTTGTAATGGGAAGCGCCGTAGCGCGTTTCGACCTCCTTCCAAAGCTGCGAGGGCGTCTTGCCCGTGGCGGCCATCATCTCGAGGAGCAGGAGCGCGGTGAGCATGCCGTCGCGCTCCGCGATGCCGCCCTTGGAGGCCCAGGCGTAGCCGCCGGACTCCTCTCCGGCGATGTCAGCCTCGCCTTGGGCGATGCGCTCGGCCACGTGCTTGAACCCGACCGGGAGCTGCTCGAAGGGGATGCCCTTCTCCTTGGCGATGCGCTCGGCGAGATATCCCAGGGAGACTGACTGCACGATCTTCTTCTTGAACTTTTTCTTCTCGATGAGGTAGAGGACGATCATCGGGAAGACCTGGCAGGGGGTCAGGTATTTGCCGTTCTCATCGACGAGGCCGAAGCGGTCGGCGTCTCCGTCGAGCGCCAGGCCGACGGCCGCCTTGTTCTTCTTGACGGCTTCAGATAGGGCCGA
>CAZIBN010000104.1:0-6964 GCA_964537395.1 uncultured Elusimicrobia bacterium | reverse complement strand
GTCACGGGCTCGAGCGCGGCGCGGCCGTCGATCTTGATCTTGACGCCGTTGTATGAAGGAGGATTATGACTGGCCGTTACCATGACGCCGAGCCCGCCAAGTTTTTTCGTCATGTAGCTGACGGCGGGCGTAGGCAGGGCCTCGGCCATGAGGATCGGATGCATCTGGTTGGCCTCGAGGACCTTGGCGATCTCGCGCGCGAAGGCGTCGGACTGGAAGCGTTTGTCGTAGCCGATGACCATGGGGCCGGAGAGCGGCCCCTTCTTGTCCTTGATCTGCTCTTCCTTCACATAGTCGGCGATCGCCTGGGCGACGCGCCGGCAGTTCTGAAAAGTGAAGTCGCGAGCGATCACGCCGCGCCAGCCGTCCGTGCCGAACTTGATCGGATCCGCCATGTTATTTACCTCTCCGTCCGTAATCGTCCTGCAGGCGTACGACGTCCCACAGTTCCGGCGTGGACACCTCGATGAGGGTCACGCGCCCTTTTGCGGCTTCAAAACGGTGAACCGTCCTCGGCGGGATCGCGAACGCCGTGCCGGGCCCGACGGTCTTCGTCTTATTCCCGAGCCGGAGCTTCAGCCGCCCGCGCAGCACCATCAGGCTTTCGTGCTTGCGGCGGTGGAGCTGGAGGCTCAGGCGATGGCCTTTCTCGATGACGAGGATCTTGCCCACGTACTTCTTGGCGCGCGCGAAGATCATCTCGTGGCCCCAGGGCTTATGGATGCGCTCGACGAGGCCTAATCTCATAATTGGCTGTAGTCCCCGACCGATGAGCCGCCTGCGAGGGCCGTTCCGGGCCCGAGTATCGCGTGGGTGCCGACCTGCGCGCTCGGTCCGACGATGCAACGCTCGAGGCGGGCGCCGTCGCCGATCACGGCGCCGTCGAGAACGACGCAGTTTCCAAGCTGGGCGCCGCGGCCGATGCGGACCTTCGCACCCAGGCTGACCGCGCCGGAGAACCGCACGAACGGCGCGATCTTCGTTCCGGCTCCGGTCGTCACGCGCGCGCCGTCTACGTTCTTGAGAGCTCGCGCGCGGGGACCGGGCTTGAACGGGGCGAGGCCCTGCAGTATGTCGAGGTGCACCTGCAGGTAAGCTTCGACCGACCCGATGTCGATCCAGTATCCGGGCGCCACATAGCCGGCCATCCGCGCTCCGGCCGCCAGTCGTTCGGGGAAAAGGCCGCGCTCGAGCGAGTACGGCTTGCCCTGCGGAAGATGGGCGAAGACGGACGGCTCGAACAGATAGGCCCCGGCGTTGATCGAGTTGGTCACCACCTCGTCCCAGGATGGCTTCTCGAGGAAGCGGCGCACCATCCCTTTCTCGTCGGTGAGCACGAGGCCGTACCGCGTCGGGTCCTTCACCCGGGTCAGGGCGATCGAGATCTCCGCGCGGCGGGCGCGGTGGAATTTCAAGAATGCGCCGAGGTCGAAGGCGTTGAGCACGTCGCCGTTGAGCGCGAGGGTCGTTCCTTTCAGGAGAGGCTCGGCGTTCTTGATCGCGCCGCCCGTGCCGAGGGGGATGCGTTCGCGCACGTAGGAGATCTTGAGCCCCAGGCGCTTGCCGTTGCCGAACGCGCGGCGGAAGGTCTCCGCCCGGTAGGACGTGCAGAGCACGACCTCCCGGACCCCGTGACGGCTCAGGATCTGGAACTGGTATTCAAGGAACGGCCGGTTCATGACGGGCAAAAGCGGCTTGGGCGTCTCCAAAGTGAAGGGACGCAGCCGGGTGCCCATGCCGCCTATAAGGATGACCGCTCTCATGAGGCGGAATTCTACATAAATAGACCAACAAGGTGTCAGGCATACGAAAAATTGCGTATGATGAGCACGCTCTCCCATGGCTTCGAATCTCTACGTCCAGCCGTCCCAGGCCACGAACCGAAAAACCCTCGTTTTCAGCCTATTAGGCCTCGTGTTCTTCCTGGCCTGCGAAGCTCTCCTCCTCCGGTCTTTCATCCGCACGGATACGCGGCCGCCCTCCTGGGATCAGTCGATCCACATGGAGATCGCGCTCGATTATCGGGATGCGCTCAAGGCGGGCCGCCTCGCCGACGCTTGGTATCTCGCGCCGAAGCCGGGCATGCCGCCTTTCCCGCCCGCCTATCATCTGCTGCTCACGCGCGCCTACGCCTCCTCCGATCCTGCTCATGCCGCGCTCTGGGTCAACTGGTTCTACCTCGCGCTGCTCTCGGTCTCGATCTTCGGCATCGCCTGGCGCTTCCGGCCCGATGAGACCGCGCTTGCCGCCGTCGTGCTCTTCGTCGCCTCGCCCGCGATCCAGGACCTGCTGACGACCCAGCTCATCGACCTGCCGATGGTGGCGCTCGCTGCCGCCGCCTATTGGGCCCTTCTTGCAGCCGACGAATTCACGTTCTGGATCCCGTCGCTGGTCTTCGGGGTCCTGCACGCCGCCGGCATGCTCCACAAGTGGTCTTTCTTCAGCTATATGTTCCCGGCCTACCTCGTCGCGCTACGCGCCTTTCGCGACAAGCGCACCGCGTTGATCATGCTCGTTTCGGCGGCTGTTTCGGCGGCGCTCATCGTCCCTTGGTACGCGGCCCATATCGCGCTTCTTCCTTCCCGTCTCGTGCAGGCTTCCGCCGACTTCGCGATATCGGCGTGGACCTCCGGGGCCTGGCTGGCCTACTTCAATCAGGCTTCCAATTCGATCGGGCCCGTGGTCTGGCTGCTCGGCACGATCGGCCTGATGGCTCCTCAGTACCGGCGCAACCGTGAGCAGGGCTGGGTCCTCCTCGCCTGGTTCGTGACCAGCTACATCTTCTGGACGGTCGTGCCCAACCGCCAGCTGCGCTTCGTGCTTCCCGGCCTTGTTCCGATCGGCATCGCGTTCTGCTCGACCTGGCCCAAGGCCGTGACGTGGGGGGCGGTGGTCCTCCAGCTGTTCGGGATGTTCAACTTCTTCGGCGGCTGGGTCGGCCCGGTCAGGCTGAATCTGCCCTTCTACGCGTTCCAATTCTTCGAGAACCGGCCGGCGGCGAAGGAGGACTGGCGGACGGAGGAGATCCTCCGCAAGATCGAAGCCGAGCGTGATCCCTCGACACCCATCAGCAACGTGACGCTCGTCTCCAACGACCACTATTTCAACGCGCCCACCTTCCACTGGATGCAGCGCCGCCTCGGCCTGGAGCACGCGCGCATGCGCGGCGTCAACCGCCGGCTCTGCGAGCTCTCGGATTTCGTCCTACTCAAGGACCCGAACGTCGGCCCGGCCTGGGTCGTCTCGGGTCTGCCCGAGGCCTCGCTGGAGATCCGCGACCCGAAGGGCTGGTTCGGCAAGGCGTATGAGGAGATCGCGCGCTGGCCGTTGCCCGACAAGAACAACGCGATCCTCTACCGTCAGCGCCGCGGCCTGAAAAAGCCCTACGCGGGCAAGTTCCTGGTCTATCAGCATTACACCGCGGGCAAGGTCATCATCAGCAACCTGAAGGCGGATTTCGGACCCTGGGATCCCGAGAAGTCGGTGTACAAGACCATGAGCCTCAACGTCGGTCAGCTCGATATCCGCGGCCTCATTCTCAACGATACGAATCTGGATCTGCTCGGCGTCGGCTTCATGCCGATCACGAAGAAGGAGCGCGACGACGATTGGGTCGACATCCGCCTGCTCCGCCTGGAGCGCCTGCGGATCAATTCGCTCGATGTGGGCGCCGCGGAGCTGAAGACGTTCCTCTCCCTTCGCGTGAAGGGGCTTTCCGTCGATGAGCTGACGCTCGACAAGACGGTGCGCATCAAGGGCTCCTACAACGGCAAGCCGGTGTCGGCCGAGGCTGGCCTTCAGCTCCTCGAGGGGCCGCGCCGGCTGAAGATCGACATAATGGCTGTGAGCCTCGCGGGCATAAGCGTTCCGCTCTCGATGTTCCGGGAGATCAAGGAGCTTACGGTCCCGCTGTATCCGAATCCGGAAACGCCGTTCGCCATCGAATTGCCCGGGCTGACCATCGCCAACGGGCGCTTGACGATCCCGTAGCCCTCAGAGTTCGTCCGGCCAGCGCCTCGCGCCGTGAATGAGGGCGAGAACCTCGATTCGCTTCGCCCTGACACGGTAAGGCAGGATAAACGGCGTCCCGGTGATGACGAGCTCGCGGGTCCCCGCTACGCGGCCGGGACGGCCTATCTCCGGATGTCGCGCGACGGCCGTGATCGCGGTCTTGATCCGTTCAATCGTCCGGGCCGCGGCGGAGGGGCTTTCTTCCGCGATATAAAGACGAGCGTTGTCGAGGTCGGCGAGCGCCCGCCGCGTCCAGGCGACGCTCACTTGCGCCAGCGGGCTAAAGCGGCGGACACCTCTGAATCCTTGGCGAACTCGCCGGCGTCGGCCTGGCGGAGGCCCTCTTTGATATGGGCGACTTGCCACTGGTGGATCTCGAGATAGTTGCTGATCGCCTCGTTGAGCACATAACTTCGGTCCCGGTCGAGGCCGGCGGCGATGGCGTCGAGGGCCATCTTGCTGCGCGCGTCCGTGCGAAACGTGATCGTTTGCTTGCCCATGGAATCCGCTCCTTATTTTGTCTTACAACAGCGTACACTGCAATGCATTGAAATACAAGGGGTCAGCGGGCGAAAAACGGCCCGGCCTTGGCTTCCAATAGGCGGATCAGCTCGGGGTCCATGTGGGCGTAATCGTCGGGGATGCCGAGGCAGACGATCTTCTTATCGCGGAGATGATCTCCGAATCTCTTCGTCAGCTTCGCGCGCTGCGCGTTCTCCATGACGAAGATGAGGTCCGCCCACTCCAGAAGTTCCGGTGATACCTGCACGTCCGCGTCGGGGTTGAGGCCGGCGGAAGCGGTCTCGAAGCCGCCTCGCCCTTGAAAAATACCTTCAGCGGTGGGGCTCCTCATGCGGTTGCGGCCGCAGATGAAAAGCGCGCGTCGGGTCGCCAGGCTTTTTACTCCTTGAACGCGTACATCTCGAAGGTCCCGCCCGACTTGAAGAGGGTTTCAAGGATGGTGGCGAGGAAGACGAGGGGAAAAAGGAAGGGAACGAGCAGGACATGCATCGCGGTTTGGATGGGATAGTGCAGGGCCGTGTCCGTGCGCGCCGTCGAGTTTTTCAGGAGGGAGTAAAGGAGGTTGAACCGGAAGCCGAGGGCGTTGAGGATGGATTGGAGAAGGCCGTACGGGTTCTGCTCGAAGCTGAAGTGGTCGAGCTGAACGACGCGCAGGTGATGGCGCTGTAGGATCGCGTCGAGGGATTTGACCGTGAAGTGGAAGTAGTGGCGCGGGGCGTCCACGTGGAACCAGTACCGGCCGAACAGGCGCGCCTGCCAGCTCCCGTAGTTGGGGACGGCGAGCCAGAGGACGCCGCCGGGCTTGAGCAGCTCGTAGGCGCGCGCGATCGAGGCGACGGGGTTGGCGAAGTGCTCGAGCGTGTGGCAGAAGATCACCGCGTTGTAGCGGTTTTTTTCGTGGGGCGAGGTGAGGAAGTCTCCGGTGGAGACTTCGAGCTTGAGGACGTGGCGCGCGTGGTGGGCCGAGGCTTCGCTGAGCTCGAGGCCGTGCGCTTCGTAGCCGAGCTCGCGCATGTAGGAGAGCATCATGCCCCGGCCGCAGCCGATGTCGAGAACCGGGCCGCGCGGGACGCGATTGTAGAGCACGGCGGCGCGGCGCTTGCGGAACCAGCGGACCATGACCTCGAAGAGAGGATTGAAGCGGACGTTTTTCTTGCCGTAGTACTGCTCGGGATACCACCGGGCGATGTCTTCGCCGGGAACCGGAGGCCAGGTCCGCCCGAGGCCGCAGTCCGGGCAGGTGAGCAGCTCGAAGCCCGCTTCGCAGGAAGGCGAGGCGGATTCGGGGCCGTCGAAGCCGCAGGCCGGGCAACGCGTGGGGCGCTTGTCCTGGCTGGAGAGCTCGGGCTGGAATCGGGGAGCGGAAATCGTCACGAGCGAAAATTATATAAAATCGGGCCTGCATGATCCGACTGCCAGCCGCCGCCCTCCTGCTGTCCCTCATATCGATGCCGGCCCATTCCCTTTTGCCTGATGAGGAGAACACGATCTCGGTGTTCAAGGGCGCCTCGGCTTCGGTCGTGTACATCACGAACGTCGCGATCACCCAAAGCCCCTACATGGACGAGCAGGCTATCCCGCAGGGGACGGGCTCGGGCTTCGTCTGGGACCGCCTGGGCCACATCGTCACCAACTTTCACGTCGTGCAGGGCGGCAACGCGTTCCTGGTGACGCTCGGCGACCAGACCCAGCTCGAGGCGCGGCTGGTCGGGACCGATCCGACGAAGGACATCGCCGTGCTGGCGGTGGACAATGGACACGAGAAGATCCATCCCGTTCGCGTCGGGAAGCTCGAGGCGCTGCAGGTGGGCCAGAAAACGATCGCGATCGGCAACCCGTTCGGCCTGGACCATACGCTGACGACGGGCGTGATCTCGGCTCTCGGCCGCGAGGTCCAGGGCGTCAGCGGCATCACGATCCGGGACATGATCCAGACCGACGCGGCGATCAATCCCGGGAACTCCGGCGGCCCGCTGCTCGATTCCGACGGCAACCTTATCGGCATGAACACGATGAGCTTTATCCGCTCGGGCGGCAGCGCCGGGGTCGGCTTCGCCGTGCCGGTGTCGTTCATCGCGCGCATCGTGCCTGAGCTGATCAAGTACGGGAAGGTCGTGCGGCCGGGCATGGGCATCACCATCCTGAGCACGGGACAGAAGTACTATCTCGTCGGCGACCGGCCCGGCGTCATCGTCAACGAGGTCGTCGCCGGCGGCCCGGCCGCGAAGGCGGGGCTGCGCGGGTTGCGGCGCCTGCCGGGCGGGCGTGTGGCGCCCGGCGACATCATCGTCGGAGTCGAATCTCACGTCGTGCGCGACTTCGACGATCTTTACAATGCGTTCGACCGCTTCAAGCCCGGCGACACGGTGAGCCTGAAGATCGAGCGTGGCGGCAAGGCTCTCGCGCTGACCGTGACGCTCGTCAACATCCA
>CAZIBN010000103.1:7727-9091 GCA_964537395.1 uncultured Elusimicrobia bacterium | reverse complement strand
CCCATGCCGAACTTGACGCCCCAGATCGCCATCGGGAACGAGGCCCAGAACGGGATCAGGAAGAAATACAGGAACCAGCCGGCGCCGGGCGCGACGAGGCCCACGAACTCGAACAGGCCGAGGATGCCGAAGACGAAGGCGCTCATCAGGAGCTTCTCGAGAACGCCCATGTCGTTGAAATCATTTCGCGCCGCTCCCGAATGCCGGCTTTCCGGCGGTGGAGAATAGGTTCCCTCCGCGGCGGCGACGATTGCGTCCACGCCGGCCGTGACGCCGCCTTCGAAGTCGCCCGAACGGAAGCGTGGCACGACCTCTCCCTGGATGATCCGCCCGGCGAGCGCGTCGGGGATGCTTCCCTCGAGGCCGTGGCCGACCTCGATGCGCAGCTTGCGGTCGGTCTTGGAGATCAGGAACAGCACGCCGTCATTATGGTCTTTGCGTCCGAGCCCCCAGGTCCGGGTCACCTTCAGAGAGAAGCTTTCGAGCACCTCGCCCTCAAGCGAGTCCAACGTGAGCACGGCGACCTGATGGCCGGTGCGTGACTCGAAATCCTTGAGCTTCGCCTCCAGGGCGGAGCGGGTCGAGGGGGCCAGGAGGTTCGCGTTGTCGTTGATGCGGCCCGTGAGGAAGGGGACATCGAGCGCGGAGGCGGGCGCGGCAAGCGCCAGGAGGAGAAGAAGCGTTTTCGTCATCGGCCATCTCCCGTGATCGGCCCGTCGCCCAGCTCGTTGCCGGAGGCGGGCTTGCCCGCGAAGCCGGCGGCGCTCATGGCCGCGGCCGCCTTCTCGACGGCAGCGCACAGGCCGTCGGCGACGCGGCCCTCGGCGGCGAGCGCCGTCATCGCGACGACCGCGCCGTCCCAGGCGTCGGCAGGAGCCTTGGCGCGGACGGTCTCATCGGCGAGTACGACCACGCGGCGCTCGAGCAGGCTCGCGAAGATCAGCACGCCGTCGCGTCCGGCCGTGTTCGCGATGCCGCGGTCGAAGTAAACCTCCTTCGCTCGTCGGGCGACCGCGTCTTCCATGCGGCGGGCGCCGATCAAAGCGCGCTTGGCGGGGCCGCACCAGCGGCCGAGCGCCGCGCCGAGCAGGCCCGCGGCGGGCACCCAGAGTATAAGCCGGGACAGCGGCATCCAGAGCGGGTGGAACATGTCGAGAAGGAAGAGCGCGGCGACGGCGAGGCTCATGCCCGCGCCCGCGCCGGCCCAGATCGATTCCGGGTACGGACTGCTCTGCTCGAAGACGCAGGGCACAATCTCGGCGGTGAGCCCGGACTCGGCCTTGGCGACGGCGGCGCGGACTTTTTCGCTGTCTTCGGTCGTCATCATAGATTTGAAGGATGCCTCATCCGCGCCGCCGCGTCAA
>CAZIBN010000103.1:0-7627 GCA_964537395.1 uncultured Elusimicrobia bacterium | reverse complement strand
GTGCGTGAGGGCTCGTGCTTCGGCCTGCTCGGCCCCAACGGCGCGGGCAAGACCACGACGGTCGAGATGCTCGAGGGCATCCTCAAGCCCGACGCGGGGGAGATCCTCTATCGCGGCGCTCCGATCGGGACCGCGTTCCGCGAACGCACGGGCATCCAGTTCCAGGACACGGCCCTTCAGGATCACCTGACCGTGCGCGAGCTGCTGAACCTGTTCGGCGCGCTGTATCCTTCGCGCCTGCCCGAGGCGGAGCTGAGCAAGCTGTGCGACCTCGGCGAGCTTCTTGACCGCGACCCGGACAAGCTCTCCGGCGGCCAGCGGCAGCGCGCGCTTCTGGCGCTCGCGCTCGTCAACGATCCCGACGTCGTCTTCCTCGACGAGCCGACGACCGGGCTCGATCCTCAGGCCCGACGCAACTTCTGGGACCTGGCGCGCCAGATCAAGGCGCGCGGCAAGACGATCCTGCTCACCACGCATTACATGGAAGAGGCCTATGCGCTGTGCGACGAGGTCGCCATCGTGGACAAGGGTCGTATCATCGCGCAGGGCGCGCCCGACACCCTCCTTAAGAAGCATTTCGACGGCGTGGTCATCGAGCTGCCGAAGGCTGACTTCAAGGCGCCCGCCGGCGGCGTCCCGGGCGAGGTCCTCGAGCGGGGCGAGCTCACGGAGCTCATGACGAGCGAGGTCGAAGCGGCCCTCGAGGCTCTCAAGCGCGGCGGCTCGAGCCTCGCGCATCTGCGCGTGCGGCCGCGTACCCTGGAAGATTTATTCCTCGCTCTGACTGGCCGGGAGCTGCGCGAATGATGCGCCGCTTCTGGGCCGTCCTGATCGGCCGCAACAAGGAATTCCTGCGCGACCGCGGCGCATTGGGCTGGAACCTGCTGTTCCCGTTCTTCGTGGTCTTTGGCATGGCCTTCGCTTTCTCGGATAAAGGTCAGGATGTGTTCAAGGTCGGCGTCGTCGGCGAGATCTCCTCGCTGCCGTCCGGCTTTTCCTCGACCAAGCATCTTAAGTTCGTTTCGTTCGATGACGCGGCCGCGGCGCAGAACAAGCTTCGTCATCATCAGATCGACATGCTCGTCCAGGCCGGCAAGCCGCTGACCTATTGGGTCAACGAGAAAAGCCCGAAGGGCTACCTCGTCGAGAGGATCATGCTCGGCACCGACGCGGCGAAGTTCGCCCCGGAGCGTAAGGCCGTGGAAGGCCGTCCCATCCGTTACGTGGACTGGCTGGTGTCTGGCTTGCTCTCGATGAACATGATGTTCTCGGCCTTGTTCGGAGTCGGCTACAACCTCGTGCGCTACCGCAAGAACGGCGTGCTCAAGCGCCTGAAGGCGACCCCGCTGCGTGCCGTGGAGTTCCTCACGGCCCAGGTGGTCTCTCGCCTGATCCTGATCATGGCCGTGTTCACGGTGGTCTATCAAGGCTCGGACTTCTTCCTGCACTTCCAGCGCCTGGGCTCGCTGTTCGACCTGTATCTGATCTTCGCGCTTGGCTCGGCCTGCCTGGTCTCGCTCGGACTGCTCGTCGCCGCGCGCGTGACGAGCGAGGAGCTCGCCGGCGGCGTGCTCAACATGCTGTCCTGGCCGATGATGTTCCTGTCCGGGGTGTGGTTCTCGCTCGAGGGCGCGCCCAAGGCCCTGCGCCTGTTCGCCGACCTGATGCCGCTGACCCACCTGATCGACGCGGCGCGCGCGGTGATGACCGAGGGAGCGACCTTGGCCCAGGTCGCTCCGCACCTGTACTACCTCGGGGGGATGACAATCGCCTTTCTCGCCGTCGGCGCCTGGACGTTCAAGTGGGACTAGATGCTATTAGGACTTCCCTCATTGCATCTGTGCCGGGCCCGGCTTAGGAAAAGCGCGGGGCGTCGATCCGGCGCAGGCTTTCGAGCTTGTGATGACGTTCGTCGAGCCCGATCTGACGGAGCACGTCGGCGAGGGTATCCAGGTTCCCGTAGTCCGCGCGGAACTCGCTGTCGAAGGGCCGGCGCTCGAAGTCCGGATTATCCCGCACGAACTCCATGTACTCGTGCTCGGCGTGGTCCTCGAAGTCCGCGTTGAGCGCGTAGCTCAGCTTGGGATCCACGACGTACAGCAGCCAGCTGACGTGATAATAAAAGAAGGCGACGATCTGGGGCGCGACGCGGTACAGCAGGAAGCCCTGCCGGACCCCGTCCTTCTGCAGCCACTCCTCGAGGATGAGCAGGTGCCACTGCTCGTTGTCCTGCTGCATACGTGATTCCTTGATGAAATCGAAGACTCGCCGTGCGAAGCCGGGCGTGCTGTAGGTGTGGGTCATCGCGATGTAGGCCACATGCTCCCAGGCCTGGTAGGGCACGCGGGCGATCACCTCGAGCACCGTGAACTTGGGCAAGGTGCGCTTTCGGCCGTAGACGAGGTCCATGCCGGCGAAGAGAAGGCGTGAGAGAAGGCCGTAGGGCCGCCGCGGGGCGCTTAAAGTCGCCGCCTGCTCCGCCTTGAGGTCGGGCATCAGGCTTTCGCGGCCCCGGCCCGGTCCTTGAGGATGGCGATCTTCTGCCAGATCTTCCCGGCCAAAGCGGTGGTGAGGTCCTCGGCGTCGTCCACGGCCTCGAGCACGACGGGGTCCTGGATGCGCCGGGCGTAGATCGCGGCGATCTTGCCGAGGACGGACAGCATCTCGGTGCTGTAGTCGAGGTAGCGCCCGAGCTCGAAAGGGGTCAAAGTCCGCTTCGGGGACGACTCCGTGCGTGTGGCGCCGCCGGAAACGGCCTCGGGGTCCTTCGTGAGCTGATGCATGTCCACGACATGGGCCAGCTCCTTGAGCTCGTGGACCAAGGCAAGCGCCTTCCTGCGGCGGATGTTCTCCTCGAGCTTGGCGACGGAGAGGATGGCGGCACCGAGCAGCAAGGTGAGGTTGGCCGCAGCGTCCGCCCCTTGCAGGAGCTCGGCGATGTTGCCGATCGACCCGGAGACCCGGACCTGCAGGAACGCGGCGCCCAGGCCGAGCAGCAGGACGGCTCCGAGAGCCCAGGTCGCGACGCGCAGAGGATAATGGGGCCGGGCGATTGTGGTGCCGCGCTCGTCCGCCTCCCGGGCCAGGCGCACGACGGAGTCGGCGAGGCCGAGCAGCCCCGAGCCGGGGAAGCGCTCGGAGATGCGCTTACGCAGGCGCTCGGCGGTCTCGATGATGTACTGGGGCTCGAGGGAGGTGCTCATGCGTCCAAGCCTACTATAAGACCTTGTAGAGGACCAAGGACTGAGCGCGGCCCTTGACCTTGACGTCGTCGCAGCGCTCGGTCCGCACCATCGCGCGCAGCGCCGGCGAGAGGCCCGTGTGCACGGCCTCGCTGATCAGGATGACGGAGCCGAGGTCCTTGTTCTGGCCTTCGATGCGCGAGGCGACGTTGACGGTGTCGCCGATGACGGTGTATTCGAGGCGCTTCTCGGTGCCGATGTTCCCCGCGACGAGCGTGCCGGTGTGGAGGCCGACGCCGAAGCGGATCTCGGGCCCGCCCCGCGCGTTGAGCTCGGCCAGCTTATCGCGCATGCCCAGCGCCGCGCGCACGGCGTCGTCGACGTGGTTCTTGGAGCCGAACTGCGGCGCGAAGACGGCCATGACCGCGTCGCCGATGAACTTGTTGATCATGCCGTTGTGGGCCGAGATGGGAGCCGTCACGTAGGAGAAGTATTCGTTGAGGAAGGCCACGAGCTCCTGCGGCGGCATGCGCTCGCTCATCGCCGTGAAATCGCGGATGTCGGAGAAGAGTATCGTCGCCTCGATGCTTTCGCCGCCGAGCGAGACCGCGCCGGTCTCCACGAGCCGCTTGGCGACCTCGACCGAGACGTAGCGGCCGAAGGTCTCCTTGAGCCGCTCACGCTCGGCCAGGCCGTCGACCATCTCGTTGAAGCCCGCCTTCAGCGCCCCGATCTCGTCGTCATCGAGCACGGAGGTCTTGGCGGAATAGTCGCCCTTGGCGACCCGGGCCATCTTTTCGGCGAGCTGGGCCAGCGGCAGGGCGATGCTCCGGTAGAGGATCTCAAGGTAGCCCACGGCGAAGATAAAGGTCACGGCGATGACGGGCCAGGCGTCGCCGCCCGTTCCGCCGGTGCGCCGGATGAGCTCGAGCAAGGCGAGCGGCAGGAGGATGAGGTTGACGACCATCAGGATCAGCTTGGCGTGGACGGTCCACATCGGCCCGGCCTTGCGCTCGAAGATGGCGGGCTCCGTATACAGGAAGCGGGCGTTGGTGATGACAAGGGGCTCGAGGAAGATGATGGTGAAGTAGGCGCTGAAGTAGCTGTCGACGGCGTCGGGCAGCAGGATGACGGCCCACGGGAAGGCGGGGTTGTGGAACCAGGACCAGAGCGCGCTGATAAGAAACTCGACGGCCCAGAGCCCGAGGAGGACGCGGTAGAGGCCGTTGAAGCGGCTTTGGGCGACGGCGCGAAGGATTTCCTCTCGCGTATCGAGGAAGCGGGCAAGAGGACGGGTCCAAAAATAAGCGAAGCCGTAGACAGCCAGAAAGTCGAGCATGCCGAGGCCGACGGCAAAGCCGAGGCTCGGGATGACGCTCGTCCCGCTTCCGAGGTGCCGTATCAGCATGGCCTTGACGGCCTCGCCGAAGACGCTGCCGCCGATGCCGCCGACGAGCAACGCGGACAGCACCTGCCGGTCGAGGTGAGAGGGCTTGATCTTCATTCGTAGGCAGGCGCGGCGGGCTTCGCGGTCCGGGCGAGCGCGGTGCGGGCGCGCTCGCCGTCGGCCGCGAACATCGCCGCCTCGCCGCGCGCTCGAACCGCGAGGGCGGCGCCGCGCCAGGGGATCCAGCCCGCGAACCGGGCCCGCGATTCGGCCGCGGCTTGGGCCGCGTCGAAGCGCTCGGCCGAGGCAGCCAGCGCGTCGGCGCGGCCTTCCGGATCGTCGGCGAGGCGAAGCTTGAGCCAGGAGTCGTCGAGCCGGGCGGCCAGGCCGAAATGAGTCGACAGCGGCCGGGCGACGTCCTTATCCTCGAGCGTTCCAGTGAAGGCCGTGCGCGCCGTCTCGCGCGGCGGGCGCGACGAATAGGGGATCAGGGCGTAGTCGACGCGGCGTTCTTCGTGCGTGCGGCCGCACATCTCGTCGCCGTGCGAGACGCAGAGATCCCGCGCGCCGATGAGATCCAGGAAGATCTCCGCCTCCTTGTCATCGGAGGAGACCGCGAGATCGCCGAGGAGGATGAACGGGCGAGTCTTCGATTGGGCGCGGATGAACTCGGCCGCCGACAGGAGCCGGCCGAGACGTCGCGCGGCGTCTGCTCCCGCCTCTGTGACGAGCCGCGCGGAATAGACGTCAGCCGTGCCGGAGCCCACGTCTATGCCCGCACGGAGGATGCCGCTTCCTCCGCCGAGGTCGAGCGCGACGCGGTCGACGATGCGCTTACGGCTCGTCACGGCGAGGCCAAGAGCGGGTTCGTGCGCGCGGTGCGGGTGCCCGGCGGCCTCGGCCAGCGCGTCGGCGTCCTCGCTGCGCCAGATCTCCTGGAATGCGGCGACATCGGGGCTCTCGGTCTTGAGGCCGGCGCTTAAGGCCTCGCGCCGGCTTTGCCAGCCCTGCAGCGCTCGCCTCGGGCCGGCGACGTTGAGCGTGAGCACGCAGAGGACGAAGGCCGCGGCCTTCATGCGAGGCTCCCTGTCCACGCCGTGACGGCGCGCCCGCCCACTTCCACGCGTTCACCTTTGGGCCGGATCAGAAGGAATCCTCCGCGCCTGGACGCCTGGAAGGCGGTGAGCACCGGTTTCTTCAGACGCTCCGACCAATACGGACCGAGTGAGCAGTGCGCCGAGCCCGTCACCGGGTCCTCGGGTATGCCCTCGGCGGGGAAGAAGCAGCGCGAGACGAAATCGTGCGTCGCGCGGCGGGAGGGGGCTGTCAGGACGAGGCCTTTGCTCGTGAGCGCCGACCAGGCCGCGAGGTTCGGCGCGGCCCGGCGTACGGTCTCCTCAGAATCCATCTCGAGGAGATAGAGGTCGTCGTTCTCGAGGAAAGCGAGGGGCGTGTCGGCCAGGGACGCCATCAATCCGGGCGGCGGCTTGGCCGGCGCCACGGGAAGCGACGGCAGGTCGAGGACGATCCATTCGCCGTCCCGGCGCGCGGTCAATATCCCGCTTTTGGTTTCAAAGCGCGCGACGGACGCCGGCGGCAGCCGCCCTGACTCCCACAGCGCGTGGGCCGCTGCCAAGGTCGCGTGGCCGCACAGCGCAACTTCGACCGTGGGCGTGAACCAGCGCAGCCGAAACAGGTCTCCCTCAGGTTCGACGAACGCGGTCTCCGACAGGTTCATCTCGGAGGCTACGCTTTGCCGCCAGGCATCGTCCCGGGGTCCGTCCAGGAACACGACGGCGGCGGGATTGCCGGTGAAGGGCTTGTCGGCGAAGGCGTCGACGACGCAGACAGGGAGCCCCACGGTTTAAGGGAGCGGGACGCCTTCGGCCTTGAGCATGCGCCGCTTCTGCGCCACGCCGCCGGGGCCGGAATAGCCGGTCAGTCGTCCGTCGGCGCCGACGACGCGGTGGCAGGGCACCGTCGGAGCGAAGGGATTCTTGCCCAGCGCCATGCCGACGGCGCGCGCCGACTTGGGCTTGCCGATCCGCTTCGCGATCCAGCCGTAGGTGCGGACCTGCCCCTTGGGGATCTCGGCGCAGGCCCTCCAGACCGACTGATAAAAAGGAGAGTGCGTCTTCATAGCGACGAGGATCTTCTTGGGCAGCTTCATGGGAGGATTATTTTACCAAGGATGCGGGGGCCGCGGGCGCCCGTCGCGGACGGCGCGTTGCCGGCCTTCCCATCAAGGGTGCGGGAGGCGAGCCAGGCGAAGCAGGCCGCCTCCTTGGCCATGACGGGGATCTTGGTGACGCCGACCGCCGCGGGCGAGAACAGGGCGCGCAGGCGGCGCATCAGGTGAGCGTTGAGCGCGCCGCCGCCGGAGATCACGACCTCGCTCAGCGGGCCGGGGGAGCTCTCAAGCACGCCGAGCCACAGCGAGCGCGCGGTCAGCTCGCACAAGGTGGCGAGCGCGTCGGGAAGATTTTTTACCGTCAGGCGCGGATAGATCCGGTCGAGGAGCGCCGGCCCGAAGGTCGAGCGGTCGAGGGATTTCGGCGGGGCTTTGAGGAAGTAGGGATTCTTCAAGAGCCGGCTCAACAGCCTTTCGTCGACTTTCCCCGAGGCGGCGAGGCGTCCTCCGGCATCGTAATCACGACGGCCCTTCGTCGCGCGGCGTACGGCCTCGTCCAAGAGGACGTTTCCGGGGCCCGTATCGAAGGCGGCGAGGATCTTATCATGGCCGAGGATGCTCGCGTTCGAGATCCCGCCGATGTTGACCACGGCCTTCAGCGGCCCGCGGCCGTACAGGAAAAGATCGAAGGCGGGGACGAGCGGCGCGCCCTGTCCTCATGCGGCCATGTCCCGGGGCCGGCAGTCGGCGACGACCGTCACCTCGTTCTCGGGGCGGAGGTCGGTTATTGGGATGCGGTCCCCGACGAGGCTCGCGGGATCGATCGAACGTCCGTTGAGGACGATCGACTCGACGCGCGGCGCGAGGATCTCGATGTACGACGAGGCGCCGGCCTCGCGACAACGGAACCGGGCCCGGGATACGGAG
>CAZIBN010000102.1:0-9361 GCA_964537395.1 uncultured Elusimicrobia bacterium | reverse complement strand
GCTTCCGAGCGCAGCGAGCTCGCGATCTTTCGGCACCTCCCCCGCTTCCTCAAGCCCGGGGATTGCCTGGTCGTCAACCGCACCAAGGTCATGCCCTGCCGTCTGTTCGGAAAAAAATCCACGGGCGGCAAGGCCGACCTGCTGCTGGTGCGCGAGCTGGGGCCCAATGTCTGGACCGCACTCGCGTCGGGCTTCAAGGCGGGGCAGAAGCTTGAGTTCCCCGGAGGCATGACGGCGACGGTCGAGGGCCTGACCGAGGAGGGCGAGTATCGGCTTTCGTTCGCGGCCGCCGACCTTCGCCCTTACCTGGCGGAGCACGGCCTTCCTCCCCTGCCTCCTTACATCGCCAAGAAGCGCATGCCCTCGCGCGCCGATGCGGCGCGCTACCAGACGGTGTACGCGCGCGACGACGGCTCGATCGCGGCCCCCACCGCGGGCATGCATTTTACGCCCGAGCTGATGAACGAGCTCAAAAGCTCGGGCGTAAACTTTGCCTTCATAACCTTGCACGTCGGCCGCGGCACCTTCCGTCCGATCACCAGCGAGGACGCCTCCGCGCATAAGATGCTGGCCGAGCGCTACGAGGTCGAGCCGGCGGAGGCGGAGCTCATCCGCGCGGCCCGGGCCCGCGGCGGCCGCATCGTATCCGTCGGTACGACAACCACCCGAACTCTGGAAACGCTCGCCGCGCGCTCCGAGGGCTTCGGGCCGGGAAGCGGCGAGAGCGCGCTGTACATCACGCCGGGCTATCAGTTCCGCGGCATCGACGCCTTGATCACCAACTTTCACCTTCCCCGCTCGACGCCCCTGCTGCTGGCGAGCGCGTTCGCGGGCCGCGAACGAGTGCTGTCGGCCTACCGCGAGGCCGTCTCGCTTGGCTACCGCTTGTATTCCTTCGGCGACGCCACTTTGGTCCTTTAAGGTAGAATGACCGCGTGGCGTTCACGATCGAAGCAAAAGACGGCTTAGCGCGCGCGGGGTGGCTCGATACCCCGCATGGCCGGGTCGAGACCCCGGTGTTCATGCCCGTCGGCACGCAGGCGAGCGTCAAGGCTCTCGACTCCGACGATATGCGCCGGCTCGGCGCGAACGCGATCCTCGCCAACTCCTACCATCTGTACCTGCGTCCCGGCGTCGAGACGGTGAAGGCCGCGGGCGGCCTGCACAAGTTCATGGACTACGACGGCTTCATCCTCACCGACTCCGGCGGCTTCCAGGTCCTGAGCCTGTCCGACCTGCGCGAGATCGACGACGAGGGAGTCACCTTCCGCTCGCACCTCGACGGATCCAAGCACCGGCTCACGCCTGAGTCGGTGATCGGCGTGCAGGCGGCGCTCGGCTCCGACGCCTGGACGACGCTCGACGAGTGCCCGCCTTACCCGTGCTCTGAGGCCGAGGCGGCCCAGGCGCTCGAGCGAACGTTGAAGTGGCACGACCGTTCGATTCCCGCCGTCGCCGCCGCGCGCGCCGCCGGCTCGAAATGCCTCTTCTTCCCGCTCTTTCAGGGCGGCCTTCACCCGACCTTGCGCAAGCGTTCCGCCGAGCATCACAACGCGTCGCCGGCCGACGGCATCTCGATCGGCGGGTTCATGGTGGGCGAGGACAAGGCGACGACCTGGAGCATGCTGACGGAGACGACGGCGCTCCTGCGTGAGGAAAGGCCGCGCTACCTGATGGGCGTGGGCACGCCGCTCGATCTGTGGGACTCCATCGCCTGCGGCGTGGACATGATGGACTGCGTCTATCCCACGCGCGTCGCGCGCACTGGGCAGGTGATGGCCTCGGGCGGGAAGTACAACGTGACGAACTCGCGCTTCCGCCGCGACTTCACCCCTCTGGACCCCGAATGCACCTGCTTCGTCTGCGCGCGCTACACGAAGGCCTATCTCGGCCACCTGCTGCGCTGCAAGGAGCTCGCCGCCTACCGCCTGCTCTCCTACCATAACCTCCACTTCATGGAGCAGACCACGGTGGCGATCCGCGCGGCGATCCGGGCCGGGCGCTTTGCGTCCGCGCGCGCCGCGTTCCGGGAGCGCTACGCGGAGAAGACCGCGAAGTGAAGGCGGCGGCGCGCGAAGACGCGGCGTCCGTCGCCGGGCTCGCGGCCCTCGTCGCCTTCTCCCTGAGGGACGCGCTGACCTCCGGCCTCGTCGCCACGGGACGCTTCAACGACATCGCCGCTCAGTTCGCCGCGTGGCGGCAGTGGGGCTTCGGCGAGATCTCTCATGGGCGCTTCCCCCTTTGGAATCCATACGCCTTCGGCGGCCATCCGTTCCACGGCTCGTTCGAGCCCGGGCTCCTGTATCCCCCGAACTGGCTTCATCTGGTCTTCGCAAATGAGCCGGCGCTCAACATCATCCTGCTCCTGCATCTTTGGCTTGCCGGTGCGCTGACCTACGCCTGGGCGCGCCGGCGCGGTGCGTCCGCGGCGGGGGCATTCGCCGGAGGGGCCGCGTTCATGTTTTGCGGGCCGCTGTTCCTGAGGCTCTACGCCGGGCATCTTCCCTACCTGTGCGCGGTCGCCTGGCTTCCGGGGCTCATGCTTTGCGTCGACGAGTTGCGACGCGCGCCGTCCCCGCGCTGGGTCGCCGCCGGGGCGGTCCTGGCCGCGCTGACGGTCCTCGCCGGCAACCCTCAGGCCGCCTGGCTCGCCATGCTCGCGGCCGGGCTGTACTCGGCCATCGAGCTTCCGCCGCGACCGCGGCGTGCCGGGTACGCGCTGGCGTTAGCGGGCGTGGCCCTCGGCGGGGCGGCGCTGTCGGCCGCGCAGTGGCTGCCGGGCATCGAAGCGGCGGCCGAGTCCACGCGCTGGCAGGGCCTCGCGCCTGAGGGCGCGGCGAGCTTCGCGCTGCGGCTTCCGGATTTGATCTCGCTCGTCAGGTTCTCGACCTTGTCCGCGGGCCTGCGCGACGCCGGCGCCGGCTTTTACTGGGAGTCGTGCCTGCACATCGGCTTCCTCGCTCTCGCTGCGGCATTGTGGGCGGGATTCAAGCGCGAGGGACGCGCGGCGCTCATCTGCGCCGTGCTTCTTCTTCTGCTCGCCTTCGGGCCCGCCGCGCCCCTCATCGGGCGCGTGTTCGGAGCCCTCCCCTTCTCGTCGGTGTTCCGCGCCTCGGGCCGCCTGGCCCTTCCGGCCTGTGTCTTCTTCAGCTTTCTCTGTGCCTTGGGCCACGATGAGGCTGCTAAACACCTCGGTCGCTGGAAGTCTGCCTTGATGCCGTTGATCGTCCTCGAGGTTTTATTTTTCGCGGGCCTCAACGTCGCCGCGGAGCCGGTCCGCAGGGATTTCCCCGTCGAATGGAAGGCGGCCCTCGCGGATATTCATCCCGGTGAGCGCGTGATCCTCGACATGCGCACGGACCCCGACGCCGGGCTCATCCTGGGCGTGCCCGAGATCTGGGGCTATGGACAGCTCGTGCCGCGCCGCTGGGCGGAGCTTCTGTTCGCCTCGCAGGGCTATGCGCCGAAGGAGGCCGGCACGAGCCTGATCATCCGCAAGCCGCATGCCATACTGCGCCTGCTCCGCGCGCGCGTCGTGCTCCGGCGCGGCGAGCCTCCGGTCAAGCGGCTCGAGCCTCCCCTTCCCCGGCTTCTGCTCGTGCGCTCGTGGCGGCTGGCAGGCGGACGCGACGAGACCTTGTCCGTCGTTCTTGATCCGGCATTCAACCCAGAGCGCTCTGTCATCCTGGAATCAGCGCCCCGGCCGGAGCCGGATCCCAAAGGCCGCGGCGGCTTCGCACGCGTCGTCCGCGAGGATTCCGACTCCTTGGAGCTCGAGGCCGAGCTTGATTCTCCCGCGATCCTGCTTCTCGCGGATTCCTACGCCGCCGGCTGGCGCGCCGATCCTCTCGAAGGCTCCGCGCAGGCGGGCTATCAGGTCCTGCCCGCCGATCACGCCCTGCGCGCGATCCCTCTGTCCGCGGGAAGGCACCGGTTCGTTCTGCGCTACGCGCCCGCCGCGTGGACGGCCGGCGCGGGAATCAGCCTCACCTCGTGGGCGGCGCTCGCCGCCTGGGCGGTGCTCCTGTGACGCGAAGCGAGGCCAGGCGCGACGGGCTCATCGGCGCCGGCGTCTTCGCCGGGTTCTCCGTGCTTTTCTGGCTGGGGCGCTCGCGCTCCTACGGCATGGGCGACAGCCCCCAGCACGTGCTGTCCGCCCTGCTGTGGGCCGTGCCGCACCCTCCCGGCTACCCGCTGCAGACGGCGCTCGGCTGGCTGTGGTCGCGGCTTCCCTGGTCCGACCCGGGCGCCGCGGTCAACGGCCTCTCCGGAATCTATTCCGCGGCCGCGGCCGCCGCGCTCTTCGCGCTGCTGCGCATGAGCGGCGCGCGCCGCGCGGCGGCGCTGACCGGCGCCGCGCTGATGGCGCTCTCGCCGCTCTTTTGGTATTACGCCCTCGTGGCCGAGGTCCGCGCGCTGAACGATCTCCTCGCCGTGGCCGCCGCGTGCTTCGCCTTCGCCTGGTCGCGCGACGGCAAGCCCGGCGCCCTGCTCGCATTCTCCCTGCTCTTCGGCCTGGGCCTGTCCCATCACCCGACATATGTTTTTCTCCTGCCGGCGTACGCCGTGTGGCTGTCCGCGCGCCGCCCGTCAGCGAGGCTGGTGGGCGGGGCATTGGCCCTTGCCCTGCTCGGTCTCGCCGGGCCATACCTTCTCCTCGGCCTTCGCCTCCGCTTCGGCGCGCCCGCCTACAACCTCTTCGAGGTCGCCGGCTGGAACGATCTCTGGCCGCTGTTCACCCGCGCGCGGCTCGGCGGGCCGCTGCGCATGGCGAGCGGGGCGCCTCTGCTCGGTTCGATGAGCTTCGACCTCGGACGCCTGGCCGTGCACTCCGGCTGGCTCCTTTCCTCTTTATGGGCTCACGCGGGCCCCGTCGCGCTGTCCTTGTCGGCCCTGGGAGCCGCCTCTCTCTGGAGAAACGCCCGGCGTGACCTCGCGGCCTGGGCGCTGTGGCTTGGCGCCGCGGCCGGGATCTATCTCGTATTCAGCAGCCAGCAGATGCCGGCCGTCGATGCGGAGTACGCGCGCGCGGTGGCCGCGCGCTTCCATCTACTGCCTCTGATCTCCGTGTTCGCGCTGGCCGGGCTCGGCGCGGAAGCTTTGGCCAAGCGTGTGCGCCCCGCATTTGCGTACGCGCTGCTCGCGGCCGTCCTCCTGGCGCCGCTGGCGCTGAGGCCGCTGTCGCTCGCCCGTCAGGATCCGCTGCTCGACTACGTCCGCGCCTTGGTGCGGGACTCCGCCCCCGGCGACCTCATCGTCCTCGGCGGCGACGACACGATCTTCGCGACGCTCTATATGGAAAACGTTGGCGGCGGAGCCGCCGAGCGCGTGTTCCTCTGTCCGTCGATGTTCGCCTTCCCTCCGTATCTGCGCCGGCTTAAGGCCGCCTATCCCGGCGTCATCCTCCCCCCGCTCGGTCCTCAAGGGCTGAGCACCGATTGGACGCTGTGGAAAAAGCTGAACCCCGGCCGCGCCGTGCTCGCGGAAACGTCCTTGCTCCGGGCCGTGCTGCTTTATTTCCCCAAGAGCGTGCCCCAGGGGTCGATGGTCCGCGTCGAATCTTCCGCCGTTAAATCCGATCCAGCCGCCGATGCCCGCCGCTTCCTCGACGCACCGGAAACCTCGTCCTTCACGCGTCGTCGATCCCGGGCCTGGACGCAGGAGGTCTATCTCCTTCACACGCGCAGGAGCATGGCCGCCTGGCTCTCCTCCCGCCTGAACCCTGAGGCCGACCAGGAGCTTCTCGGCCGGCTTTCCCTATTAATGGAGGCGTTGTGATCCTGCTGGCCGCGGCCGGGTGCGCCTTCCTCTCCGCCTGGGCGTACTGGCCCATCATGCGCCACGGCTTCGTCAATCTCGAGGACTACTGGCTGATCCTCGAGAACCCGCATGTGCGCGAGCTGAGCACGGCTCATCTGCGCTGGATGTTCTCGAGCCTCGAGTACGGGACCTACCAGCCTCTCGGCTGGCTGTCCTACGCCCTCATCCACCGCGTCCAGGGCTTCAATCCGGCCGTCTACCATCTCGTGAGCTGGCTCGCGCACGCCGCCTGCGCCGCGCTACTGTGCTTCGTCGCCGCCCGCATCCTGCGTGCGGCCCTGCCGCAGGCGTCCGAGCCCGACCTCGCGCTGGCCGCCGCCGCGGCCGCCGCGACCTGGGCGCTGCACCCCATGCGCGTCGAGCAGGTCGCCTGGGCCACGGGGCTCCCCGACGTGCTGTCGACCGGTTTTTTTCTCGCCGCGGTCCTCGCCTACCTCGGCATCACGAAGGACCGCCGCCGGGTGGCGCTCGCCTTCGGGCTCTTTCTCGTCTCGAGCCTGTTCCGCTGGAAAGGCGTGGGCCTGCCCGTCGTCCTCATCGTGCTCGATGCCTTCGTGCTCGCCCGTTCGTTCAAGCGGGACGTCCTCCTCGAGAAGATCCCGTTTCTGCTGCTGGCCGCGCTGTTCGGCGCGCTCAACGCGCGCAGCAAGCTCCTTCTCGCCCCCGGGCACGCCGTCGATGTCGGCCTTTCGCTTTTAGCCGGCCCCGCGCTCTATCTCTGGAAGCTTCTCCTCCCTATCCATTTGACCGTGGACTACTGGGTGCCGCGGTCGCCGGCTCTGGCCGCTGCATTTTTTCTCGTCAGCGCCGCCGCGCTTGCTAAAAAAGAGCTGCGCGCGTCCGCCGGAGCCGCGTGGCTGTGCTTCGTTCTTGCGCTGGCGCCGAGCCTGCTCATGTCGTTTCGCGGGCTCATCGTCGCGCACGACCGGGCGACGTATCTCCCCGCGATGAGCCTGCATATTCTGCTTGGCGGCGCGCTCCTCGCCTTCCTGCGCGGCGGCCCGCTTCTGCGACGGGTCGGCCTTGCCGGAGGGGCCGTGATGCTCCTTCTATGGGCTGGGCTGACGCGCCGGCAGATTCCGGCCTGGCGCGACTCGGTAAGCCTATGGGCTTATGTTCTCCGCCAGCCGCAGCCTCCCGATTACGCGCATCTCAGCCTCGCTCACGCCTTGCTCGAGCAGGGCCGCCGCGACGAGGCCGCAGCCGAATTGCGGGAGCAGCTGCGGCTTTTCCCGGGAGACCGGCGCGTCGAAAGTCTGGCCCGGGAGCTCGGCCCGCGGTGACGGATTTGACGCAATCTCTTGACCATCGAGCCGCACTTCCGTATAATCCTCAAATTCGGTAATACATGGCGTCCAATAACACTGGATGTCCGAGATATCCGCGGAGGACTTGAATGGACTTTATCCACAGCATGAAATTCCCGTTCGTACTCGTGATGGGAATTTCCCTGATCGCGCTTGCCGTCGCTTTCTGGCTCATCAACTGGGTCATGGCCAAAGACACCGGGACCGACGCGATGCGCAAGATCTCCGATGCCATCAAGGCCGGGGCCGAAGCTTATCTCCGCCGTCAGAACAATACGATCATCGCGCTTTCCGCGGTGCTCGCCGTCGTGATCTTCGTTCTTTACGCCTTCGTGCGCAGCCCCAACGAGCACGATCCGGCCAGCCCCATGATCCTCGCGCTGTGCACGACCGGCTCCTTCATCGCCGGCGCGGCCTGCTCTCTCGTCGCGGGCTACATCGGCATGTGGGTGTCGATCCGCACCAACATCCGCACCGCTGCCGCGGCGCGAACGTCCCTTAATGATGCGCTTCGCATCGCCCTTCGCGGCGGCGCCGTGTCGGGGCTGTTCGTCTGCTCGATGTCCTTGATCGGCGTCGGCGGACTGTTCGCTCTTCTTAAGCTCATCGGCTACCCCTTCGAGAAGATCCCGTTCATGATCGTCGGCTATGCCTTCGGCGCCTCGTTCGTCGCGTTGTTCGCGCAGCTCGGCGGCGGCATCTACACGAAGGCCGCCGACGTCGGAGCGGACCTCGTCGGCAAGGTCGAAGTCGGCATCCCCGAGGATGACCCGCGCAACCCGGCCGTCATCGCGGACCTCGTCGGAGACAACGTCGGTGACTGCGCCGGCCGCGGCGCCGACCTGTTCGAGTCCACCGCCGCCGAGAACATCGGCGCGATGATCCTCGGCGTCGGCCTCATCCCTTACTTCGGCTGGAAGGGCGTCGTGTTCCCCCTCGTCGCCCGTGCGCTCGGCATTCTCGCGTCGATCTTCGGCATCCTGATCGTGCAGTGCGAGGAGCATGAGGACCCGATGGACGCCCTCAACATCGGCTACTACCTGACCTCCTTCCTCTCCGCTCTGGGCTTTGCCGGCGCGGCGTGGTGGATGCTGCGCTCCGAGGCGGCTCCGAACGCGTGGATCTACTACACGACCTGCGGCTTCATCGGTATTCTCACCGCGCAGGCCTTCGTGTACATCACGCAGTACTACACCGAGTACAAGTATCGGCCCGTGCTCGAGATCTCCGACGCGTCCAAGACCGGCCCGGCGACGAACATCATCGCGGGCATCGCGGTCGGCCTGGAGTGCACGGCCGCTCCGATCATCGTGATCTCGGTCGCGATCCTGTCGTCGTTCAAGCTCGGCGTGCTGGCGCTCGGACCGGGGGCCGGCCTCACGGGCGGCCTGTTCGGCACCGCGGTCGCCACGATGGGCATGTTGGGAACCGCGGCATACATCCTTGCCATGGATACCTTCGGGCCGATCACGGACAACGCCGGCGGCATCGTCGAAATGTCCCACCAGCCCGAGGAGATCCGCAAGAAGACGGACCGCCTCGACGCGGTCGGCAACACCACGAAGGCCCTGACGAAGGGCTACGCGATCGGGTCGGCGGCGCTCGCCGCCTTCCTGCTCTTCTCCGCGTATCTCGATGAGATCTTCAACTACACCGGCGTGCGCATCGCGGTCGACCTGTCCAAGCCCGAGGTGTTCGTCGGCGCCATGCTTGGAGCCATGCTCGTGTTCCTGTTCTCCTCCCTGGCGATCCGCGCGGTCGGCACCTGCGCGCAGACCGTCATCACCGAGGTTCGGCGCCAGTTCAAGGAGCGCCCGGGCATCATGAAGGGGACCGAGGAGCCCGATTACGCGCAGTGCGTGGACATCGTCACGCTCGGCGCGCTGAAGGCCATGGTCGCCCCCGGCATTCTTGCCGTCGGCGCTCCGATCGCGGTCGGCCTGCTCATGCGCGGCTTCATCACCGCCACGGACAAGACCATCGCGGCCGAGACCGTGGCGGCCTTCCTGATGGTCGGCACGATCACCGGCATCCTGATGGCGTTGTTCTTCAACAACTCCGGCGGCGCCTGGGACAACGCCAAGAAGTATATCGAGATGGGCACGCACGGCGGCAAGAAGTCGGACGCGCACAAGGCCGCCGTCGTCGGCGACACCGTGGGCGACCCCTTCAAGGACACCGCGGGCCCGTCGCTGCACGTCCTCATCAAGCTCCTGGCCACGATCACCCTCGTC
>CAZIBN010000101.1:0-9814 GCA_964537395.1 uncultured Elusimicrobia bacterium | reverse complement strand
CGCCACGATTAGGGCCGACGTCTCCGATGTTAAGGCCCATATCTCCGCGCTCAAGGCCGATGTGATAGAGGAAAAGGCCTCTTTGACCGAGGTTATGTCCGATATGGTCAGGCTGAATCAAAAATTCGAGCGCCAGGCGGCGGCGCTTGCGGCTGCCCAGGCGGACATCCAGAAAGTACTTCAGCTCATGGCCACGAAGAACGACGTGGAGCGCATCCTCGCGGCGATAGACGCAAAAAAGAGCTGACGCGAGAGCCTGTGCGCGGCTATTGCTTGGCGGGAGCCGGCGGCACGCCGTAGAGCCCTTTATTCTGGGCATGGTCGTAGGCGGTGTGCGGCATCAAGGTGTATTGGCCGTTGCGCACCTGGGTCGAGGAGGCCTCGAAGCCCACGTGGTCCAGGAAGCGGACCTCGAGATCGGTGGGCACGGCCTCGGCGGGAGCCTCGCGCTTGATGAAGGCGACCTTCAGCTGGTGGAGCGCCGTGTTGTGGCCCATGTCCCGGCTGTAGTTGGTCTCGAGCTTGGGTAAGGTGTCCGGGTTGCCCTTCTTATCGAGCAGACGGTAGTGGTCGTCTCCGACCATGTACCACGCCTCGACGCCCTGCTGGGGATTGAGGGCGAGTATGCGGAAGATGTTGGTCTCGCCGTCGAAGGTCGTGCCCACGGCGATGGGGGAGTACTCGAAGAAGGGGGAGAAGATATTCAGGACTTCCTGACCCATCGGGTGGCGCTGCCCGACGGGGGTCATGGTGGGCTTGCGCGGGTCGTCGCCGGCGAGGACGAAGACGACCTTGTCCACGTTCAGCTCACCCACCGCGCGCAGGGCGATGAGCAGATGGCCCCACTGGAACGGGTCGGCGGCCACGGGATAGACGCCGATGCGCGTGGGGCGAGAGGAAAAGGGAACCGCGGGGTCGGACTCGGAGAGGCGGATCTTCGCGGCGGGATCGATCATGCCTTTGTTGAGACGGTCCTGGATCTTAACCAGGGCCTTGTCGGCCTCGGTGGCCACGATTTCCAGGAGGTCGGCCTCGGGATTGGGGTAGTCTCGGGCGGCGGCGAGGAGCTGGGAGCGCACGCGCGCGCGGACCTTCGCGGTCGGCGAGCCCTCGGGCAGGAAGTATTTTGCGTCGAGGGTCTTGAAAAGGGAGTCCAGCCGCTCGGAGAGGGGGAGAAGCTCGTTGGCGGCGGCGGGAAGGGCGCTCGCCGGCGCGGCCACGGGCGTGGCGACGATCTGAGGCGCGGGGGTCGGGACGTTCGCGGACAGCGATGCGGAGGGCGCGGAGAGCGAGCCGGTGAGGCTGAGAGCGGGCGAATAGGTCGTGGCCGCCGCGGCGGAGCCGATGGCCGAGCCGGGCAGGAGCGGGATCGAGGGAAGGCTGATCCGGCTTTGGGCGGCGGCAGGGAGGGGGACTGCGAGGATGAGGACGAGTAGGAGTTTTAAGTGCCTCATACCCATAGTAAACCACGAAAACCCATTTTGGCCTAGTGTCCTAGGTCCCGACGATATGTGGGTCTAAGGACCCTCAGTCACCTCTGTAAATTCGCATGCGCCCCTCGACCCGAGGCGCATAATCCGCTAATCATCGACCGATGCTTGCTTTGCTGGATGAGCACGGGTTATAGTGGTCACGATGGCGGGAGGTTGGTATGAAGCGAGTCTTATTGGCGGTCGTCTTGATGTCCTGGGGCCTGCCGGCTCTGGCCGATGATTCTGATTTCAGCGCGCATCTGCAGAAATAATTCCAGGTCAAGGCCTGCACCGTCTGCCACGACTTCTTCGAAAAGAAGCTCGGCGGGCTTTCCAATAAAAGCCATAAGGGGCGCACCCCGGACATGTGCGTGGCCTGTCACACCCAGGATGTGACCGGTTTTAAGGATGAGGACGATTGGTTCGCCATGCCGGGTCTTTATCTTTCGGGCATGAACGCACGTCAGACGTGCGAGGCTGTCATGGCCGCCCTCCATGCGAAGTTCAAGAATCCGACGCTGGTGGCGAGGCAGCTCAAGAAGCACCTCTTCGAGGACCCCCGTGTGCTGTGGGGCATCGAGGGAGCCCTCCTCACCAGCGGCATGCTGCCGGAAGGCAAGAAGCAGCCGGATCTGGTGAAGGGCGGCACCCAGGAGTGGGAAAAGCAGGTCAACGCGTGGATCGAGGGCGGGATGAAGTGTAAATAGCCCGCGCGGCCGTGCCCGCTCTTATCTCAGGCCCGTCGAGCTTTTGTACAATCACCCCATGAACGCCGCGCGGGACAAGCCGAAGAGGGTCCTCCTTCCGATCTTCCTGATCGTGCTGGTGGACATCCTCGGCATGACGATGATCCTGCCGCTGCTTCCCTTTTACGCGGAGCACTACGGCGCCTCCCCGCAGATGGTCGGCCTGCTCGTCACGACCTACGCACTCTGCCAGCTGTTCGCCGGCCCCATGCTGGGCAAGCTCTCCGACCGCTACGGCCGCCGGCCACTGCTGATCGTGAGCCAGCTTGGGACCTTTGCCGGCTTCCTGATCCTCGGCTGGGCGCCATCGCTCATCTGGATATTCCTCTCGCGCGTGATCGACGGCGCCACGGCGGGGAACCTGTCGCTGGCGCAGGCCTACATCTCGGACGTGACCGAGCCCGAGAACCGCGCCAAATCGTTCGGCGTGATCGGCATCGCCTTTGGCATCGGCTTCATGATCGGCCCGGCCCTCTCGGGCTTTCTGGCGCAGTATGATTACTCCTATCCCGCCTGGGCCGCGGCGACATTATCCATGACCAGCGTGCTGTGCACCTATTTCCTTCTGCCTGAGGCGCGCCCTCACGCGGACGAGGACTCGGGGCCCGGCGGCAAGCGCCTGGGCCTGCTCGATTGGGGCGCCTACGCGAAGTATTTCCGGAACAAGGAGCTGGCGCCGATCCTGGTTCAATTCTTCTGCTTCTGCGCGATGTTCTCGATCTTCATGTCCGGCTTCGCGCTGTTCGCCGAGCGCCGCTTCTTCGTCGATGGCCGAGCCTTCGGGCCGAAGGAGGTCGGCTATCTGTACGCCTACTCGGGCCTGCTCGGCGTCATCATCCAGGGCGGCCT
This sequence comes from uncultured Elusimicrobia bacterium, assembly GCA_964537395.1. Classification (GTDB taxonomy): domain Bacteria; phylum Elusimicrobiota; class Elusimicrobia; order UBA1565; family UBA9628; genus GWA2-66-18. The sequence goes on along the minus strand of CAZIBN010000101.1, from coordinate 6,747 downwards.
GCTCGGGCGCATGGTCAAGGCCTTCGGCGAGAGCGTCCTCGCGCGCGCGGGCTTCGTGTCCGCCGCGGTGGGCCTGGTGGCGCTGGCCTTCACCGGCCCCGGGCCGGCGCTTCTCCTGGTATTCTCTGCGGTCGCCTTCGGCACCGGAGTCCTGCGCCCTGCCTTGACCAGCCTGGTCACCCGCAGCGTCAGCCGCCGCGAGCAGGGCGTGGTCCTGGGGCTGACGCAATCGTTGAACTCGATCTCCTCGATCCTGTCGCCTCTGGTCGCCGGCTTCCTCATCGGCCATGCGCAGCTGCAGGCCTGGGCGATGACGGCGGCGGCGATCTCCGCGGCAGGCTTCATCATCGGGACGTGGACCGCGCGCACGCGTTCCGCCTAGAAGCCCGCTCATCCGTACGAGTTATCCACAAAGGGTGCCATCACTGTTGTCGACAACAGTGCGCAGAGATTCTGTGAATAACTTGGCGCTCAGCGGCCTTGGATCCTAGACAAAAACTGTTGTTAACAACAGTTTTTGGGGATTGATCTGTGGATGGTGGGGATAGGCATGCCTAAAACGACCGGTGCAGACCCAGCCCGCAGGAGGTCCCGGTTATTTCTTCAACCCCGTCCAGGGAGTCTCGGCGTGGCCCGTCTCTTTGTTGACGAAGCGCGCGGCGACGAACAGCCACGTCGATAAGCGGTTGAGATAAATAATCACGCCGTCTGGGACCGGCTCGGACGCGGACAGGTCCACCACCGCGCGCTCGGCGCGCCGGCTGATCGATCGGGCCAGATGCAATGAAGCCCCGGCGCGGCCGCCGCCGGGGAGGATGAACGTTTTCAACGGCGACAGGTTCTTATCCCACCCGTCGATCTCGGCCTCGAGTCTTTTAGGAGCTTCGTTCGGGAGGCCCGTGTCAAACGGCGGCATCAGCGTCGCTAATTTGTCGGCGGGAGTGGCGAGCAGCGCGCCGATGATGAAGCACTCGGCCTGGACGCGCGCCAGGCCTTGGTCCACCGAGGCGAGCGCTGGATCCTCACGGAACAAGGCGCGCGCGAGGCCGAGCGCACTGTTGAGCTCGTCGATCTCACCGTAGGCCGCCACGCGCGGATGGCTCTTGGGCACGCGTCCGCCGCCGAACAGCCCTGTCTCGCCCTTGTCGCCCGTCCGCGTGTAGATCGCCACCCTAGAACTGGGCGCCGAGGCCGAAGTCGAAGCCCGGGATGCCGTGGCGCAAGGTGTACGCGCCGCGCAGGCTGATCAGGGGGAGGGGGTGGACGTCGACGCCGGCCGAGAAGCGCGAGCCGCGCGCGGTGGCCTTCATCCCGGCCACGCCCGCCGTCGTCGCCGCGCCGACCTTCACCTCGGTCACGTCGAAGCCGGCGAGGAAGAAGGGCTTGACGATCGGAAGGTTCCAGGTCGCGACCGCGTTGAGGGCCCCGTGGGTCGCGTTGAAGTACTTGTGGTTGACCTTGTCTCCGAAGGCGGAGATGGAGACGTTGGGCAGGAAGGTCGTGACCAGCCCGGTTTTGTACAGGCCGTAGCGCAGGCCGCCGCCGAATATCGTGGCATCGTAGGCCTTGACGCCGTGGACGATGACGTCGATTTTAAGAGGAAGGCCGACGCCCACCTCGATCATGGGCACGCCGAAGGCTTTGACTCCGGCGTTGTTGAGGATGCGGTTGTCCTTGTCCGGGCGCATCTGTACCGAGCCCACGACGCCGGCCCAGAAGCCGGGCATGCCGAGCGCGCGGCCGGTATGGGCGGAGGCTCCGCCGAGCACCCCGCCAAGGTCGAGGGCGAAAGGCTTGATGAGGTCGCCCTGAACGCGGGACTGGAAGTCGGCGAGCGGGTTTGCGCGGGCTGACGACGCGAAGAGGGCAAGAACAGCGAGAAGGGCGTGAATGATCTTCATGAGGTCATTTTGCCAAATTCGCGGCGATTGCGGTACACTTCGTGGATGACCCTTGCCCGTGAGGACCGCTGGCTGGCGGGCTGGCTTCTGGCGGCCCTGCTGACGACCGCCGTCTTGCTCGCCATCAACGCCGCCTGCTTCGGCTATACGGGGATCGTCTACTTTCCGCGCGAGGGCTGGTGGCTGGCGTTCGTGGCGCTCGATTTCGCGATCTTCGGGCATCTGGTGCGGACGCGCTCTCCGTACGCGTCGTTCGTGTCCACCAATCTCGCGTTCTATGCGCTCACGGCGGCCGTGATGGGCGTGCTCACGACGGGCATCCAGCTCTCGCCCTTTGCGCGCATCGATCACGCGCTCGCGCGCTGGGACGCGCGGCTCGGCTGGGACACGGTCGCGGTCCTTCACTGGGTCGCGGAGCGCCCGCGCCTGAGGACCTTCCTCAACCTCTGCTACAACTCGACCGAGCTCCAGCTCGTGCTGGCGCCCTTCATCGCGGCGTACGCGCACGACAAACGCCGTTTGCGCGTATATCTCTATGGAGTGGTTTATTCCTCGTTCGCCGGCAGCCTCATCTATTATTTCTTCCCGAGCTCGGGCCCCGCGGGCGTATTCCAAAGCCTCGACTTTTTGCCGGTTCAGCGTTTAACGCATTTGAAGTTCGAACAGGTCCACAGCTTCCAACCGGTGACCACGATATTGGGCGGTCTCATCGCCTTCCCATCCTTCCATGTCGCCTGGTCCGTGCTCGCGACCTACGCGGCGCAGCCGCGAAAAAGTATTTTTTGGGCGTTCCTCATTTTAAACGTAATGGTGATCGCGTCGACTGTCCTTTTAGGCTGGCACTATCTCGTCGACCTCCCCGCGGGCATCCTCCTCGCGATCGTTTGTCTCTGGGCCGGCGAGGTCACCCACCGCCGTTTATCCCATGAATAACACGCGCGGCGCAGCCGCGCTCGCCGGCGCCATCGCCCTCATCTACGCGCCGGCGCTCATGTCGCCGGTCATCTATGACGACGTTTCACATGTAAGGGACAATCCTGCATTCCGACTTCCCTTCGGAGAGTTTCTTTCCGGTTTGCTGTCTCGCGATTATTTTTCGTTCGCCGCCGAACGCACCTATCAGCCGGCCGTCACATTGTTCCATTACGCGTCCCATTCATATCCGTTGATCTATCGAGTCTTCGGCCTCGGCATACACTTCCTGAATGCCGTGCTCCTTTATCTGGTCGCCCGACGATTAGACGCCGGCCGAAGGCCGGCTATCTTCGCGGCATGTCTTTTTGCCGTATTTCCGCCCCACACCGAACTTCTCAATTTCTCGGCCTTCAAAGGGCACCTGTTCGTATCAACCTGCGTTCTTGCCGTCCTTCTGGCCGTCATTGAAATGTGCGCCGATAGGAGTAACCATTCGTTGCCGTTCAAAATCTGTTTTTTCCTGATCCTCGGATTCCTCTCCAAGGAGACCGCCCTCATCGCCGTCGGGCTGTCCTTCGTCTATGTCGTGCTGTTCGCGCGTTCCGAGGTGCGCCGCCTCAGGGGCCTCGCTATCTCCGTCGCCGCCATCTGTGCCGTTTATCTCTGGTACCGCTTCTCGTACCTGACGCCCCCGCGATCCTTCCCGAAGCGCTTCGAGCACTCCTCCCTCGAGTCCCTCGCCTTCTACCTCCGGACCTTGGCCGCGCCGTATCCGTTATGCCTCGAGCGCACCCTGCCGTCCGGTCCGTGGTGGATGCTTTGGCTGGCGGGCTTTTCGGCGGCCGTCTGGCGCCTGCGCAAGTCCAAGGAAGGCTTATTCGCGCTGGCGTGGATCGTCGTGAGCCTCCTGCCCGTCCTGCACCTGATCCCCTTCTCGAACGTGAGCCCCGTCGCCGACCGCTATCTCTATCTGCCCGCCGCGGGCCTGTGCCTTCTGCTCGCTCAGCTTCTCGGCCGTACGCCGCGGGGTGAATACGCGCTCGCCGGTCTCGTTGCGATCTGGGCCGGGGTCTCGGGCGCGCGCAACCTCACCTATCGCTCCACCCGCGCGCTGTTCGAGCAGACCGCGTCCTGCGCCCCTCAGAACGCGCGCGCGCATTTTCTGCACGGCATGATCTGCTTCCAGGAAAAGGACTACGCCGCGTCGCGCGCGGCCTACGAGCGCGTTCTTTCTCTGACCGAGAGCGCCGGCGCCCGCGCGGCGCTCGTGGATATCGAGCGCGAGGAAAAAGCGCTCCGGCTCAGTCCACCTTGACGAGGTCCTGCCGCCCCGCCCAGTTGTAGATGAAGCTCCAGTGCAGGGCCGCGCCGACGATGACGAGGAAGTGGAACAGCTCGTGCGCGCCGAGCCAGCCCGTGAAGACCACGGGGCCGTCGAGCCAGTCGATGAGCGCGCCCGCGATGTAAGCGATGCCTCCCAGGAACAGCAGCGAGGACTCTTTCCAGCCGTAGCGCGCGGTGATGTGGGCGTAGGTGATGCCGCCCAGCGAGGAGACGCCGATGTAGGCCCCGACGATCGCCCAGTACGGAAGCTGGGTGAAGTAGACGTCGATGAGCACGAGGCAGGTCAGCGCCGCGCCCCAGAACAGCGCGGTCAGGCCCCAGCGCCAGTGGCCCTTGAGGAGCAGGATGTGCACGGGCGTGGCTGAGCCCGCGATGACGATCCAGATGCCGGCGTAGTCGAGCCGCCGGAATACGGTGCGCCAGGGCCCTGGCTCAAGGCCATGATAGACACCGCTCATCGAGAACAGGAACAGCAACGAGGCGCTGAAGATCATGAGCGACGAGGTTCGCAGCGTGTCGCCGCGGCCCTTCTTGTAGAGGAAGTAGGTGCCGCTCAAGGCGCCGAGCGCGGCTGTGAGGTGGCTCAGGCTCGAGACCGGATCATTGAGGCCGATGAAGCGTTCGAGCTTCATGGCCGTTCCAGGAGCCCTCGCTTCTCGCCGTCGTGACGCTTCTCAAGCCGTGCCCTCAGCTTGCCGCGCAGGTCCTTCGAGGCGAATAGCCTCGACGCCTCCATAAGGAGCCTGACGCCGCCTTCCACGTCCGATACGCGCACCTTCTCGGGCGCCACCGCATCCGCGCCCCAGCCGTTATGGTAATTAACGAGGGGCACGGCCACGCCGCCGGCCTCGTAGCCGAAGGCGTGATAGGCGGTCGCTTCGCACGCGCCGCCCGTCAGGCGCAGGCGCTGGACCTTCGTTCCGCGTTTTCGGAGGACCTCGCCCGCGTCGTCGAGCAAGGCGGTCAGGTTCCCGTCGAAGATGGTCACCCGGTCGCCGAGGCGGATCGTCGGGCCCGAGCCGGGCTTGGAGCCCGGCAGCTCGCGCGAGGACTCGATCGACAGATAGGAGTCGTGCGCGGATAGCTTCCCCGAGCGGATCATGTCGAGCGCGCCCACGAACCCGACCTCCTCGGCGCGGTTGAGCAGGACGGTCAGGTTCACCTTCGCGCGTTGCTTCGACAAGCGCCGCATCGCCTCGAGGCTGATCGCGCAGCCGAGCAGGTCGTCGACCGAGCGCGACAGGAGCCAGCCGTTCGAGACCTCGCAGGCGGGCAATGAAAGAACGGCGAAATCAACATTGGCTCCGGGCTTCGGCGCCTCGGTCCATTCGATCGTCCATAGGCCTCCGTCCTTCTTCGGCCGCGGCCCGATCACCCCGCGCGCGAGAGGGCGGTTGTCCTTGGGGAGCCTGGGAAAGGCCTCGACGGCTGCGCCGGCGAGAAGATGCGGGGGCAGGCCTCCGCGCAGTCGGGCGGTCGCGCCCGCGCGAGTGACCTTGAGCAGGTCGAACGCGGGGTGGTCGAGATGGGCCGCCAGGCACAGCGCCGGGCCCTTGCCCGCGCCGCGGTAGGAGACGATGAAGCCGCCGCGGTTGCGGCGGACCTTGACGCGCGCGCCGAGCTGCTCGCGGATCCATTCGAGGGCTTTTTTCGATACCGCGGCCTCGCGGAAGGGGGCGGTGGGAACGGAGGTCAGGTGCCGAAAGAGGGGGAGCGCGCCGGGTTTTGTCTTCACGCGTCTATTTTACAGATTGCCGGGGTCGGCGGGGGCTTCCGGCTTCTGCCCGGCGTCCTTGTCGAAGTCATGCTCGAGCAGGTTCTTCTCGGTGCCCTTGTCGATGTTGAGGTCGAGCCCCGCGCCTTTCGCTGCGCGCCCGGCGTTTTGGAGCTTCTTCATCGTCTCGGGGGTGAGCTTGCCCCCGTCCCGTACGACCGAGTCGATCAAATCCTTCATGTCCGGGCTGACGAAGCCCTGCTTCTTCGTGAGCGAATCGATGAGGTCGCGGCCCATCGCGGGCGTGATCCCGTCCTTGCCGTCCCCGGCCGCCCCGTGCAGACGCTTCTCGAGGCCGCTGATGTCCGCTCCATCCTCGGCCGAGACCCGTTCGAGATCCTTGTCCGTCACCCCGCCGAGCCCGGGGCCGCTGGCGGACCCGCCTTCGATGACCGCGCCGCTGTTGGCCAGGAAATCCCGCACCTGCTCCCGCGCCTCATCGTCGATCTTCTCCAGCTTCGCGTCGGTGAGAGGCTTCCCCTTGGCGGCGGCGTCGTCGATCAGCTTCTGACGCGCCTTTTCATGACAGTCGCGCACCGCGTCGAGGCTGGGCTTATAGCGAAGACGCACCGCGGTCGTCGAGACGTGGATGCAGTCCGGCAGCTTGGCGGCGGAGGCGGGGAGCGCCAGGGCAGCGATGAGCAGAAGAGGGGCTACCATAACCCCATGAGTATGCTCCTCGTGCGTACGGGCGTCAAGGGGGGGGTAGCTCCAAGTTTCCCGGGTTTTGAAGCCCCGTGCCCAGGCGCCTGCGGCGGGCGGCTTTCGGCTTCGCCGAAAGCTCCAACAACAAACGGCAGGCGGCCTTATCGT
>CAZIBN010000100.1:0-9854 GCA_964537395.1 uncultured Elusimicrobia bacterium | reverse complement strand
GACGAACAGCTGCGAGGCGTCGAGATCCTTCAGCGCGCGCGAGAGATCGGTGAGCTGGACGTACGCCGAGCCGCGCCAGGCGAGCACGCGCGCGTCCGGCCCGTCGAGCGCCAGCGCGCGGGTGAACTCGGCGATGGCGTCCTGGTAGCGCCGCACCGGCAGCAGGGCCAGCCCCCGCAGCGCGTGGAGGAACGCGCTCCCGGGATGGGACGCGATCATGTCGGCCAGCGCGTCCGCGGCGGCCCAGCTCCCGCCGAGGCGGCCCGCCCGGCTCGCCGTGACCGCGAACCAGGTGAAGGGATGGCCGCACAGCGGGATGTGCCCGCCCTTCATCAGCATGCCGGCCTCGTCCTTCTTCGTGAAGAGGCGCAGGCGGCCGTCGATGACGCGATGGCAGGTGACGCGGATGCACAGGCTCATCACGTAGTGCAAGTTGAGCTCGTCACCGGTGAGATCGAAGGGACAGTCCTCGATGAACAGCTTGCGCAGCCGTGCCCGGATGAGGGGGGGCAGGCCGGCCGAGCCGTGCTTCAGAAGCTCCTGCCATTCGCTCATGCGAGTTTGAGCCTCCATTCGAAGATGAGCGCGTCGGTGGCGTGGTGGACGCGCGCGTCGTAGCGGCGCAAGGTCAGGCCGAAGCCGGTGCGTCCCAGGTCCCAGAGGAAGCCGGCCTGGTATTCATGGGCGGGCGAGCGGCGGTTGGTGAAGGTGCTGCGCTCGTATTGAAGGAAGAACTCGATGGGCCCCGACACCCGGGGATCCCAGCGCAGGCTCTGCGCCGAGTCGTTGAAGCCGCGCAGGACCGTCTCGGCGCTGGGCGAATGGTCGAGCGTCGAGAGCCCTCCGCCGGCCGCGCCGCCGAAGCGCGCGATGGGAGACACCGGCGGCTGGTGGTCGTAGAGGCTCTTGCGCAGGATCAAGGTCCAGCGGCTGCGCGCCGCTTCGAGCGCGACCTTGACGCTCAGCGCCAGCTCCTCGACCACGACCCGGCCGGCGTGCTCGGAATGCGCGTCGACATGGCTCAGCTTCTCATCGGTATGCCGCGTGAAGAGCACTCCCGGGCCGGCCTTCAGGTTCCCGAGGCCCGCTCCTTGCGGAGCGCGGTCCAGGATCAAGTAGAGGACCTCGGCCCCCGCGTGCCGGCTTTCATAGCCGTCGCGCGGAGGCGTCCATCCTCCCTTCACGAGAAAATCCCAGCGTCGGGTCGGCTCCCAGCCCACGCCGAGGCTCGCCGTCCGGTGCACGACGCTCCCGTGCGGGGGGCGATAGATCGCCAAGGACGGCTCCAGCCGCCAGCCCCGCGGCAGCTGGTGCCAGGACTCCACGAACCAAAGAAGCTGGTTCTCCGGCGCGGCGAGATACTCGACGCTGATCCCGTCCTCGGCGGCGAGGTTCGCCGGCAGCAGCAGCGCGAGCAGCAGGGCGAGCTTCATCGGAGGACGCCCGCGCGGCAGCGTTCGCGCTGGGCGCGGGCCTCGTCGTTCTTCGGATCGAGGAGCAGGCAGCGGTCGAATTCGGCTTCCGCCTCGGCCGTCCGTCCCAGTTGCAGCAAGGCGGCGCCGCGCCAGCAGTGGTCCTCGGGATGAGCGGCGCGCAGGCGGCCGGCCTGTGCGAGCAAGACCAGGGCCTGGTCGGGGCGGCCGGAGTGCAGGGCCACCTGCCCGAGCCAGGCGTAGGGCCACGCCCAGCTCGGCTCGAGGCTCAGGGAGCGCTTAAGCTGGGCCGCGGCGCCGGCGTAATCGCCGCCGCGCATCATCACGAAGCCGAGCCACGCGGGCGCCCGGTGGTCGGAGGGATCTTCCGCCGCCGCGCGGGTCAGCCCCGCGAGGAGCTCGCGCGCGTCGAGCTCGGCCACCTTGCCCGTGAGCTTGTAGTCCATGTCAGCCGCCGTCGTCAGATCGGCGACGGTCTCCTTCCAGTGCCCGGCCTTGAGCCGGGCCTCGGCGCGGTCGAGGTAGAAAAGCGACATCTCGGGCAGGCGCTTGATCGCGGCCGTCAGGTCGGAGATGGCTTCCTCGACGCGGCCCTCGCGCGTGTTGACGACGCCGCGCCACCAGTAGTGGCGGTCGTACCAAGGGGACAGCGACATCGCGGCGTCGAGGCACGCGCGCGATTCCTTGAGCCGGCCGAGCTTGAGGAGGGCCAGGCCCTTCCACGAGCGCAGCCACGCGCAGGTCGGGTCGAGCCGGATGCCCTCATCCATGTCGACGAGGCCGGCCGCGTCGCCCGAGAATATCTTCATGCGCCCGAGGTAGGTCCGGTACCAGGCGCGGCGCGGCTCGAGCGCCACGGCGGACTCGAGCGAGCCGATCGCGAACTTGAGGCCCTCCGGCGTGTTGGCCGCGCCCCGTGAGCCGGCCAGCAGCGCCGACGCCCAGACCTCGCCGGGATGCGCGCGAAGGTAGCTCTCGAGGACCGGGCGGGCGAGGCTCCAGTCCCAGCAGCCTTCGACGGGGCCGAGCGTCTCGCTGCCGGGGACCTCGCCGCGCAGGATGCGTTGGAACGGGGCCTGGTTCTCCGGGTTGAAGCGCATCGCGCGGTGGCCTTCCTCGATCGCGCCCTCGAGGTCGCCGGCCTCGTACAGCGCCTGGCCGCGCAAAGCGGAGAGCCCGGCGAGCGCGGGGTCGAGTTCCATCGCCTGGGCGAACGCGCGCGCCGCCGCGGCGGGGTCGCCCGCGCGCCGCTCGAAGGCGCCGCGGAACATGTGCGCGGCCGCGCAGTCGGGATCGGCCGCGCGCGCCGCGTCGAAGCGGCGTTCTTCGGGCCCGAGGCGGCCCAGGCGGCGCTGCAGCGCGGCGTCGTACGCCGGCAGCCAGCGCGGCAGGATGCCTACGCTCTCCAATAGGCCGTCGAGCGGTTTGCCGGCCTCCTCCGGGGAGAGCGGGCCGAGGCCGCGGTCCTGCCCCGCCAGATCCTCGCGGCCGGCGCGCCGCCACGATTGGTCGCGCATCTCGACGGCGTAGGCGTGGGGGAAGTCTCCCGCTGCCAGGCGGCCGAACTCTTCGGCGCATTCCTCGTGGCGGCCCAGCGCGGACAGCGCCTCTCCGCGAAGCACGCGCGCCTCGACCGAGGACGGGTCTCCGGCCAGCACGGCGTCGCAGCCGGCGGCGGCCTCGGCGTGACGGCCCGCGCGAAACCACAGCCGCGCGCGCAGCAGCAGGGCTCCGCTCATCGTGCCGTCGAGCGCGAGCGCGGCGTCGCACTGGGCCGCGGCCTCCTCGTAGCGCGCGGCGAGCAGCAGCCCCTGGGCCAGCCGCATCTTCAGCGCCGGGTCCTCGGGGGCGGCTCGCGCGGCCGCGGCGAAATCCGCGAGCGCCTCGTCGAGCCGCCCGCAGTCCTGCCGCAGGCTCCCGCGGCGTCCGAGCAGATCGGAGCGGCGCGGCTCGAGGGCCGCGGCGCGGTCGAGCGCCTCGAGCGCCTCGTCCGCCCGGCCCAGGACGCTCAGCGCCCGGGCCCGTCCCTCCCAGTCGCCGACCGCCTCGTAATCGGCGAGCGCCTCGTCCCATCGCCCGAGCCGCGCGAGGGCCGCGGCCCGCTTGCGGCCCGGCGCCGGGAGGGGAGCGAGGGCCGATTTTGCCGCGCGCTCCGCGGAGGCGGCGTGGCGCGCGTAGGAGTTCGGCCCCGGAGGCGCGAGCGCCGCGGCGCGGCGGAAGTCGCGCGCGGCCTCGTCCGCGCGGCCGAGCAGAAGGAAGGCCTGCGCCCGGCGCGCGAGGGCCGCGGCGTCGCGCGGGAACAGCTCGAGCAGCCTCGTCAAGGCGAGGACCGCGTCCTCGTGGCGGCCGAGGCGCGCGTAGGCCTGCGCGAGCATGCCGTAGGCGTTGGAGGGCGCGAGCGCCAGCGCGGCCTCGTAGCGGGCCGCGGCCTCCTCGTGCAAGCCGTTGCGCTGCGCGGCCTTCGCGACGTTGAGATGCGCCCCGGGATCGGCCGGGGCGGCGGCCAGCGCCTTGCGGTAGGCCTCGAGCGACTCCGCGTGGCGCGCGTTGAGGATCAGTGCCTTTCCGAGCAGGCCGAGCGCCTCGCCGTTCTCCGGCTCGAGCGCGACGAGGCGGCGGCATTCGGCCTCGAACTCCGCGTGGCGGCCCATGAGCCGCAGAAGGCGGACGCGGCGGCGGGCGAACAGCGCGTCGGACGGCGCGAGCGAGGCGGCCACCGAAGCGGCCTCGAGCGCCTCCGGCAGGCGGCCGAGCAGGCGGAAGGCCTCGGAGAGAAGCGCCGCAGATTCGGCGTCGCCCGGGTCCGCCTCGAGGCGCCGCGCGTAGTGCACGGCGGCCTCGGCTCCGCGCGACGCGGGGATCGCGAGCTCGCGGCCGCGGGCGTACGGCTCGGCGTCCGCGTCGGGCTTCGCCGTCAGCCGCCAGGCCGTGGCGGGGGAGAGCTCCACGGCCTTGTCGAAATCGCGCCGGGCCTCGTCCTCGCGTCCCAGCACGCGCAGGGCCAGGCCGCGGTTCTCATACGATTTCGGATTTCGCGGCTCGAGCCGCGCCGCCGCGTCGAAGTCCTCGAGCGCCCCGGTCCACCGGCCGAGCGCCGCGCGGCACTCGCCGCGCAGCACGTACGCGCCCACGCCGTTGGGGCGCAACGCGATGGCGCGTCCGAGGTCGCGCAACGCTTTGTGATGATGGCCGAGCGTGAAGTAAAGCTCGCCGCGGCGCGTGTAATTGATGACCTCCGTCGGCTTCAGCGCGAGGGCGCGGCGCAGATGGGGAAGCGCGGCCGCGTAGCCGCCGGGCAGCAGGCTCAGCTGGCGGGCGAGGCGCGTCTGGATGCCGGGGTCGCGCGGCGCGAGCTTGGCGGCGGCCTTCAGCGCGGCGGCGGCCTCGCGGAGCTTGCCCAGGTTGTGCAGCAACCGCGCCTTGGAGGAGTACAGGTTCACGTCGCCGGGCTCGCGCTTCAGCGCGGCGTCCACGTCGGCGAGCGCGCGCCTCGGCATGCCGAGCAGGCGCCTCGTTTCCGCGCGCAACACGCGGGCGGCCTGGTCTCGGGCGTTGAGCTTCAGCGCGCGCGTCAAGGCCTCGTCTGCTTCCGCCGCGCGGCCGAGCTTGAGCAGGGACTGGGCACGCTGGCGGTGGCTTCCGGAGGCCAGGGGATTCTGGGCCAGGGACGCCTCGGCCTTGGCGAGGGACGCCTCCGTCTTCGCCCGCGCGCCGTCGAGGTGCTCCGCCTTGCGGCGCCAGTGCTCCGCGTCCGGGTCGCCGGGATGCGCGCGTGCCAGCTCCTCGAAGAGGGCGGACGCCTCCTGCAGGCGGCCCAGGCCCATCAGGCCCTTGGCCAGGCGCACGCGCAGCGCCGGGTTCTGCACGTCGAGCGCGGCCGCGCGCTCCTCGTCGGCCAGCGCCTCGGCGAGGCGGCCGGCCTGGCGCAGGGCGTCGGAGCGCATCAGGATCGCGTTGACGCTCGTCGGGGAGGCGGCGATCGCCTTCGTGTAGCAGGCCGTGGCCTCGGGCAGGCGGCCGAGCAGGTGCAGAGCCTTGCCCATCTGGATGAGCGCGCCGGTGTCGCCCGGCGCCAGCTTCAGCGCCTTCCGGTAGTCCGCCAGCGAGTCCGCGTACCTGCCGAGCGTGACGAAGGTCAGGGCGCGGACTCCGTAGGGCCCGGGATCGCGCGGTGCCAGGCGGATGGCCGTGTCGAGCGCGGCGAGGGCCCGGCGGTGGAGCCCCAGCAGGCCGCGCACCTTGGCCAGGCGGGCCGCCGCGCGCGCGTCGCCCCGTCGGGCGAGGGCCGCGAACGCTTTTTCCGCCTGCCGCAGGCGGCCTCGTTGGAGCAGGCGCTCCGCCTTGTGGCGCTGTTCCTGGCGCGGGGGGGCCTCCGGATTTTCACCGGCCTGAAGCATGCGGGTTTCCATCTCGGGGGCTAGTATACAGTCGCCGGAGGCTGTTATCCAGCGCTTAATGGTTGATTTTTTCCGTCTAGAGGGTTATGCTTCCTTTATGATCAGCGTCATGATGAGACGCGCGAGCGCCGCGTTCCTGCTCGCGCTGGCGGCCCCCGCCGCCGCTGCGGAGCCCGTTGCGAAAGAGGAGGCTTCGTGCCGCGCGAGCTTCACCGCGGACCGCGCAGTCATGGAGATCCGCGCGGAGCTGGGGCAAGGGAAATGGAAGGCCCAGCTCGATCTGTTCTCGATGCATTTCGTGCGCCACTATCAGTGCCGCTCTCACCTCGAGGGGAAGCCGCTGTGCGGCCGGCTCGAAAAGTTTCACGAACCGGAGAAGGGCCTGATCGCCATGACCGCCGAGCTCTGCTCGGTGAACGTCGCCAAGGACCGCTTCTTCTACGCGGCCGCCCGCAAGGAGCCCGACGCGCACCAGCGCTGCCTCGCCTTCCTCAAGGTCGGCTCGGATGCGATGGCGCCGAAGTCGCGGGAGCGGGCCTGTGATCTCTGGCTCGAGCATTGGGGGGATTCCAAGGCCGTGTGCGCGGCGCTGACCGTCCCGGGCATGGCCGTGGCCGACAAGCAGGCGAAATGGGTGAAGCATTGCCCGGAGACTATCGCCTCCTTCTTCGCGGAGGAGTCCTACTGCAAGGACTTCAAAGGCTTCGTGATGAACAACGATCCCGCCAACCCGGAGGAGTGCAACGACAAGCAGGAGTGCACCGACTACGGGGCTTTCCTCAAGGCGCACAAGGCCGGGGACTCGTCGCTGTGCGGCGAGTCCGGGCTGTGCCGCTTCTTCATGACCGGCGACCGCGCCAGCTGCGACGTCTACGAGACCCAGCTGAAGGACTGGTACTGCGGCCGCTTCTCTTGGCCGGCCGCCGCCGCGGCGGCTCCCCGCCCCTAGCCGCGCGGGGCCGCGCGCCCGAGCCGGATGCGTTCGAGCACCGGCTCGACGCGGCTCGCGTCCTGCCCCGCCGCCGCCGCCGCCCGGGCGCGCGCCTCCGCCTCCGCGAATCGGCCGGCGAGCACGAGCCTCAGGGCCAGCTCCAGATTCAGCGCGCCGAGCGCCGGGTGCGAGGGGCACAGGCCTTCCGCCCGCTTCAGGCGCCGGGTCGCGCCGTCGAGGTCCCCGAGGCGCGCCAGGCGCGCGGCGTACGCCGCCTCGGCGTTCGCGTCCAGCGGGTTGAACTCGAGCTCCCGGTCCAAGGTCCGCAAGACGGAGGCCGCGTCGAGCGCCTCGTACGCGGCGACGGCGCCGGCGGCGTCCTCCCACGCGAAGGCGGACTCATCCCAGGCCCGGCCCGGCGGCGCGGCGATGCGGCTGAGCAGGTCCGACTCCCAGGCGTCGTAGCGGTAGTTGCGTGCCCTTCGCACCCAGGTCAGCGCCCGCTCCCATTGCCCGGCGCGGCAGCAGAGCCGTCCGATCCAGGCCCCGAGCCAGCCCTCCTGCGGATAGATGCCGTAGGCCTGCTCGAGCGCCGCGGCGGCAGCCAGCCATTCGCCGCGGCGGACGAGCGCGGCCGCGTGCGCGGCGTGGCCCGCGAACACCCGCGGATTGGCCCGGACCGCGGCCGCGCCGTCGGCGAGCGCGCCCGCCTCGTCGCCGAGCTCCGAGCGGAGCTGGGAGCGCCAGGCCAGCGCCCAGCCGTTGCGGGGACGGGCCGCCAGCGCGAGGTCGAGGTCCTCGAGCGCCTCCCTGGGCCGCCCCAGACGGCGGCGCGCCTGCCCGCGCCAGGCGAAGGTCCAGTCGTCCGCCGCGCCCAGCGCGGCCGCGCGCTCGAGGCTTCCGAGGGCGGCCTCGCAATCGCCGGCGAGGAGCTGGAGCCATCCGCGGTAGCGCGCGGCCGGCGCGCTCTTCGGGAAGAGGCGCGCGAGCTCGACCAGGTCGGGAAGCGCGCGCGTCCAGCACAGGCGGCCGCTGCGGAAATGATGGGTGTCCTCCTCGAGGTCGACGCGCACCTGCATCGCGAGCGCGCGCGTCAGGTCGCGCAGCGCCTCGCGGCCCCGGCCCAGGCGCAGCCGCGCGCGCGCGCGCGCGAACAACGGGATGTCGTAATGGGGATTGAGGCGGCAGGCGCGGTCGAGATCGGCCAGCGCCTCGGCGTAGAGCCCTCGCTCCACCAGCCAGTCCCCGCGCCACGCGAACGTCCGGTCATAGCGGTCGTCGAGCGCCGCCGCCCGGGCGAAGTCCCGCCGCGCCTGCCGGACGTGGCCCAGCATGCGGTGAGCCTGCGCCCTCCAGGTCAGCAGGGGGCCCCAGGACGGCAGGCCGCGCGCGGCGCGGTTGAGATGGGCGATCATGCGCCGGCGCCCCTCGGGCCGCCAGCGTTCGGCGCGCGACGCCAGCAGACCGGCCCAGGCGCTCCCGCCCTTCAGCCGCGCGGCGCGCTCGAATTCCGCCAAGCCTTCCTCCATGCGGCCGCCGAACTGGAGCGCGTCGCCGCGCAGGAGGACGGGCCAGGCCCAGCCGGGGCGCAGGCGCGAGGAGAGCTCGTAGCGCGACGCTGCTTCCTGAAACGCCTGCCGCAGGTGAAGGCTCAGGCCTAGACCCAGCTGCGCCCAGGCGGAGCCCGGCGCCAGCTCGGCGGCGCGCTCCATGCCCCGTCTCATGGCGTCGAGGCCGGAGATGCCCTGATCGGAGCTGCGCGGCTTGATGGCGATCAACGCCCGCAGGAAGACGAGCCCGGCGTCGCCGGGCCGCCGCCGCGCCGCGTCGTCGAGGCAGGCCAGGGCGCTTCGCCGGGTGCGAGCCTTCAGGCCCCGCGCGGCGAGCTTCCAGGCCGGGCCTTCGGGCCAGCTCCGGCGGCGGCCCGCCGGCGGATAGGTCCACGAGCACCGGCCGCGCTCCTGGCGGGACAGGCGGACGAGGTCCTCGAAGGTCCGCAGGCGTCCTTCGGCCGAATAGACGATCCCGGCGATCAGCAGTCCTCTCAGCGCATCGGCCGCGAGTGTGCCGTCGGCGAGGGCGAGATCGAGGGCGTCATCCACGGACGAGATCCCGGCCTCGCTCACAGCTTAGCGGCCTTGAGGATGGCCGCGACGGCCTCCTCTTTGGTCATCTTCGAGGTGTCCACGGCCAGGTCGGGCTTCACCGGGGCCTCATAAGGATCGCTGACGCCGGTGAAGGACTTGAGCTCGCCGCTTCTCGCCCGGGCGTAGAGACCCTTGTCGTCCCGCCCCTCGCAGACCGAGAGCGGCGTCGAGACGTGCACCTCGATGAAATTGGCGCAGATCCCGCGGGCGAAGCGCCGGGACTCCTCGTACGGGGAGATCAAGGAGACGATCGTGAAGATCCCGTTGCGTTCCAGGTAGTGCGCCAGCATCGCCGCGCGCCGCACCTGCTCGTCGCGCTCCGCGCGGCTGAATCCTGACTGAGGCAGAAGCCGGCGCATCGAGTCGCCGTCGACGTTCTCGGCCAGGAGCCCTTGCCTGCGCAGGGCTTCGACGAGCAGGACGGCCAGCGTGGTCTTTCCCGCGCCGGAGAAACCGGTCAGCCAGATGACGACAGGGACCACGGGTTCGCGGCCGAACCGGATGCCGTCCCAGGCCCTCTCGTGCGCGTAAAAAAGGATCAGCTTGGAGACCATGTCGACGCCGCCGACGGCCAGCGCCACGCTCCAGCGCCGGGTGGCCGCGAAGACGACCAGGGCCGTGACGACCGTTCCGGCGAGACGATAGGAGAGCGACTTCATCACGGAGCGAAGCGGAGTTTCTCGGATCATGGGCGGCTCATCGGCGACGGAAAATACCGCTTCAGCAGCGGCTGCGCGTTCTTGTCGATGCGCCGGCGGATGCGGGCTTCACCGGCCTTCTCGAACAGATCGAACGGACGGTATGCCTGGTTCGCGTGGGACTTGGAAGCGATCAGGGTTTCGGCCGGAACGCCGATGAAGGCGGCTATCCGGTCCAGGTCGTGGGAGATCTCATGGGTCTTGATGATGAGCAGCCGGGCTGCCGGGATCTCATCGAGGATCCTCTG
>CAZIBN010000099.1:5747-9944 GCA_964537395.1 uncultured Elusimicrobia bacterium | reverse complement strand
CCATTGTCCAAAATTCCCCACTGCTGCCTCCCGTAGGAGTATGGCCCGTGTCTCAGTGCCATCGTGCCCGTCCGCCCTTTCAGGCCGGGTACCCGTCGTAGCCTTGGTGGTCTATTACACCGCCAACTAGCTGATGGGCCGCAAAGTCCTCCAAGAACGATCCTTGCGGATCTCTCCTCCCTCGAAGATGCCTTCAAGGGAGAGTACGGCGTATTAGCCAGCCTTTCGATTGGTTGTCCGCCATTCAAGGGTAGATTCTTTACGTGTTACTCACTCGTCTGCCGCTAAACTAATCTTGCGACTAGTTTCGCTCGACTTGCATGTGTTATGCACTCTGCCAGCGTTAATTCTGAGCCAGGATCAAACTCTCCATTTAAATTTGGGCGTTTTGGCGGGGGTAAGACCCTCGCTACTTCCGCTTGCATCGAAAATGAAGAAGAATTGACTCTTCTTTGCTCTTGTTGTTTCTCGAGCTTCAATATCTTTTAAGGGATATTTCCGCTCTAAAACACACACCTAATAATTCCTTACGCCCTCTTTTCCGGGGGGAAAAGTAGGGCGCCCATTCGCTTGCAAAAACCGAATTGTCAAAGAACAAAAAATGTTTCCTGGCTTCATGTTTCTTCCCATGAAGCCGGGGGCAATTTTTCTTGCCACTGGGCGGCGCTTTTACGCGCTACCTGAGTGTTGAAATATTACCACAACTCCGCGCCGATGTCAACAACTCTTTTCAAGGTGCACGATCGATCAAAAAAATATAATCGATTCCTCGACGAGGAATCGGGATATCGAGAGAATATATTTATTTTTTATCGGCCGCGTTTTCCGCGGAGCTGCGCGTGTAAACGCTTCGATTTTCACGCCGGCGCTGTTTTTCACGGCGCCGGATCGCGCCGAAATCCGCGTGAAAAGCGAGATTACAAGGAGCGCCGAAAAAATCGACCATTTTTTGCATACCCGACACTCAACAGCACTCGATGGAACTCAACGCCGCCAGAAAACCAGTGCCCGCTACGGAACGAGCAAAATGTCGGGGCGCGGCGATAATTTGAGCGACGAGAGGTCGTGCGCAGGCAAAATCACGAGCCTTGGCGCGGCCTCGGAGACAAGCCGCATAGCCCGCGCGTTCCACGCAAAGCTCGAGATGTCCACCACGAATTTCCTGTCGGGCAAAGCATCGTCAAAGATGTTGTCGTACACGAACGCCCCAGGTCCGGTCAGCAGCAGCGGTCCCGAATCAAGATTGATCCATGCGCCCATGCCGCCGGCCGCTCCGCCGTCCAAGTCGATCAATATAACGGTCCCATCCTTAAACAGGTCGATTCCGTGGTCGAACGTGCCATACGGTAGAGATTGTGAAAAATCCTGTATTTTTAAACGTTCTTCTGGTATAAATGCCCTCGGGTCCGGCAAATTCCGCTCCAAAGAGCGTCTTTTGGGGTTATTCCAGGCCTGCGATGAAAGAACGACGGTCGCGTTGGGAAAGGCTCCAGCCCGCCCAGACCATTCCGGAGCCAGGTCAGGCAGGATGACCGCCTTAACGTCCTCTGGCTTGACCCCCAGGGCCCCCAGGCGCGACAGGATGTCCCGCCCCGGGCCCACTTTGAAGGGAGAAAGCGCGGAGCCCTTCACGCGCCCTGCCCCCAGGCCGCCCATATCCTCGGGCAGGCCTGCACCGAACAACAGGGCCCCTTCCTTCGGATGGCGGATCAAGACGGCCATGAGCGGCGGCGTTAACCTCAGCTCAGGGCTTTTAAGTTCGGATAGGAGATTGCCCCGGACCTTGCCCTCGCCTACGACAAGTATCTCGACCCGCAGGCCATCGACTTTTCTCCGCGCGATCAGCATCGCGCCGAAGGTCGCCGAAGCGGGACGTACGGCGCGCAAGACCGGGCGCGGAGCGGGCGGCGGCGGCACGCCGTTGGGCTCAAGCCCGATCTCCGCGCAGCCAGCCAACGCCAGGGCGAGCGCGGAAAGGATCCCCCTCAACGAGCTTCCTTCACCGTGATGTTCCAGAGGACCTCGCCGTCCGTCGAGCGCACGACGGCCTCGACATTGGTCAGGTGCTCGATCATCTCGTCGACGGCTTCCGCCGCGGCCGGAGTCTGGGCGAGCGCGCCCCACTTCTCGTTCTTCTCGCTCGTGAGCCGAGCCAGCTTCTCGCGGACCTCGTCGAGCGGGATCATCTCGCCGTTCTGGCGCACCTCGGGATCCGCGGCCTTGCCGAGCTTGCGCAACGCCGCGAGCAAAGACTTTGATTTCTTATACGGGGCCGTGAGCGAAAGCTGCTGCTCCGTTTTGGTGCCGGCGAAATTCGCCAATGGCTGGGTGAGCCGGCCGCCGTTTTTCTCAACTGCGGAGACGATCTGAGGAAGCGCCGCATCGAGCTTCTTGACCGCGAGCTCCCCGCTCCACGTCTCGCGATACGGCGCGAGCGAGTAGATCTTAAGCCAGTACGGCCGGACGTGCGGCGCGGGCGCCGCGGACGCGAAGACGCAGAAGAGCAGAAGAGCTTTGATCATTTCTCTACGGCCCCCCCGGCCTCGACCCAGCTGCGCCAGCCGCCGTCCATCGAGACCACGTTCGTGTAGCCCATCTTCTGCAGGTTGTCCGCGGACAGCGCGGAGCGGAAGCCCCCACCGCAGTACAGGATCACCTCGGCCGTCTTGTCGGGGATCGCCTCTTCGACGTCGCGCTCGATGACGCCTTTGCCGAGGTGGATCGCGCCGGCGATGCGGCCCTTGGCCCACTCGTTGTCCTCGCGCGTGTCGACGAGCAAAAGCTTTTCGCCGTTCTTGACGCGCGCGAGCACAGCGGGCACGTCCGTCTGCTTCACGCGGGACTTCGCATCATCGACGATCTTGAGGAATTCAGGGGAGTGGCTCATGACCACTTTTTACAAAATCCGCGTCAGGAGCGCGAGAGGGCGTGCGCGCGGCGGAGGACGCCGCGCGCATAGGCGCGGAATCGCTCGCGGATCGCGGGCTCGGACAACCGGGCCAGGTCGCGCTCGATCCAGCCGCGGTTGACGGCGCCGTCGCGCAGGCTGCGCTCGAGCGGCTCCAGGTCATCGCGACGATGCGCCGCGATCGCGTCCTCGGACATGCCGTTGGCGCGCATGCTGGCCAGCACGCGCTCGACGCCTTTGATCTTGCGGAGAGTCTTGGCCTCGGTGCGTCTGGAGG
This sequence comes from uncultured Elusimicrobia bacterium, assembly GCA_964537395.1. Classification (GTDB taxonomy): domain Bacteria; phylum Elusimicrobiota; class Elusimicrobia; order UBA1565; family UBA9628; genus GWA2-66-18. The sequence continues at coordinate 6,759 of CAZIBN010000099.1, read as the reverse complement.
CCTCGAGCTTCTTCGTGAGGGCCGCGACATATGCGTCCATCGTGGAGCCGTAGAGCGGGATGTTGTTCTTATACTGCTCGCCGAGCCATTTCACGAAGCCGACGGCGTCCTTCAGGAGCCGGGTGCGGGCCATGCGCGCGAAGCTGCCCGACTCCGGCTCCACGCCGAGCTCGCTCCAGACGCGGCTCTCCACGGTGTAGGACTCGATCTCCAATTCGAGCGCGTCGGCGGGGAGCTCCATGGCGCGCTGAAGCACGTGCTGGAGCTCGTGGGCCAGGATGGGAGCGCTCTGGAGCGGATCGCGCTTCAAGTGGCCGGAGTCCATGACGAGAAGGTCGGAGTCGTAGCGGAACTCGCCGTTGTTGCCGATGGCTTTGACGTCCAACATGACGTGCACGCCGCGAACCGCGGCCAGGCGGTCGATGTCGCGCAGGACGCGGCGGCCCGTGCGGGTTCCCGAGAGAAGCCCGACGACCGCGGCCAACCACGGCTCGTGCTCGGAACGGGCCATGCGCAGGCCGGAGCCGAGCGGGGAGGCCGGCGCGGCGCTCGCGGACGGCGGAGCCACGGCCTCGGCGGACGGCGCGGCGGCCGAGCCGTCGAAACGCACGCCCGCGTTCGCGGCTTCGTTTTCGGAAGAGGGCTCGCGTGACGGGGAAGGCTCCGAATCAGCAACGGCGGATGCGGGGATGATCGCGGCCTTCGCGGGACGAGCGACGGAGGGGGCCGCGTTTTCTGGGACGAGCGCGGGTGCGAAGGGAGTATGAGAAACGGCAACGGATGGAGCGATCACGGGAAGACCGGCGGCGGGAGAGAGCGGTAACGGCGTTAACGACAATGAAGGGGCGCTCATCGACGGACTATTTATCAACGGAATGGGCGCGGACGGGAGCACGGCGCCCACGCCGAGGGTGACCGTGCGAATCATCTGCGCGGCCGCCGGACATGGCGCGGCCAGGCACAACGCGACGGCTGCGGCGAGAACTCGTCTCACAAGCCCATTATAGGAACG
>CAZIBN010000099.1:0-5647 GCA_964537395.1 uncultured Elusimicrobia bacterium | reverse complement strand
GCTATCCACGTGGATAGTCGAAATAAAATTTATTCGCAGATATGGCAGACGCCGAGGCCGTCGACGCTCGTGGGCTTGTCGCGCTCGGAGTTGACCATGCAGAGGAAGCCGAAAGGCTCCGTCGCGTCGGCGGGGCAGCGGAACTGATGCGGGTCGGACGGTGAGACATACACGACGTCGCCGACGCCGACGGTCCAGATGTAGCAGCCGGCCTGGGCTTCGCCTTTGCCGCGCATGGGGATCACGACATGCTCGTGCTCATGCTTCTCGAGCGTCGAGAACCCGCCCGGGGCGATCTCGAAGTAGCGCACGTGGAACTTCATGCTCTCGCCGCGCTTGCCGACGAGCTCGCGGCGGGAGATACCCTTATATTCGGCGGTGTCGGTCTTGTACGCCTCGAGCGGCACGTCCTTCCACTCGAACTTGCCCGGCTCGCGCCGGATCACCTTCGAGTGATTGCCGTCGATGGGCGGCGGCGGGGGCGCCTTCACGCCGCCACGGGTGCGGTCGTCGCTCACGGCCTAGCCGACGTGCGGCGGGGGCGTCTTGCCGCGGCGCGACACGCGCAGGCGGACCTGGGCGCGGCGGATCGCCGCTTCCATCTGCGCCAGCTGCATCGGATCGAGGCCGGGCTTGACGACCGCCTTCGCCTTCTCAAGCGCCTGGCGGGCGCGCTCGCCGTCGATCTGGGAGGCGTCCTCCGCGGTTTCGGCGAACAGCGACACCGTGTCGTTCTTGATCTCCGCGAAGCCGCCGGAGACCGCGAAGTTTCGGACCTCTTCCTTGACCGTGATGCGCACCTCGCCCGCCGCGAGCTGGACGAGGAAAGACTGATGGCCCGGAAGCACGCCCATCTCCCCTCCGATCGCGGGAAGGACGACGAAATCCGCCGGAGCGGACCACGCCACCTTTTCCGGAGTCACGAGCTCGATCGTCAGGTGCTTGTCGGCCATATAGATCCTCTTACTTCATCGTCTCCGCGTTGGCGACGGCTTCTTCGATGCCGCCGCACATGTAGAAGGCCTGCTCGGGCAGCGCGTCGTACTTGCCTTCGATGAGCCCCTTGAAGCTCGCGATGGTGTCCTTGAGCTTGACGTACTTACCGGGGCGGCCCGTGAACTGCTGGGCGACGAAGAAAGGCTGCGAGAGGAACTTCTGGATCTTGCGCGCGCGCGACACGACCAGCTTGTCGTCCTCGGAGAGCTCGTCGATGCCGAGGATGGCGATGATGTCCTGAAGCTCGCGGTAGCGCTGCAGGACCTTCTGCACGCCGCGGGCGACGTCGTAGTGCTCCGCCCCGACGATGTTCGGGTCCAGGATGCGCGAGGTGGACTCGAGCGGGTCGACCGACGGGAAGATGCCGAGCTCGGCGATCTGGCGCGACAGCACGGTCGTCGCGTCCAAGTGGGTGAACGTGTTGGCGACACCGGGGTCGGTGAGGTCGTCGGCGGGGACGTAGACGGCCTGGATCGACGTGATCGAACCTTTATTGGTCGAGGTGATCCGTTCCTGAAGAGCGCCGATCTCGGTGGTGAGCGTGGGCTGGTAGCCGACGGCCGACGGCATGCGGCCGAGCAGCGCCGAGACCTCGGCGCCGGCGAGCACGTAGCGGAACACGTTGTCGATGAAGAGCAGGACGTCCTGGCCTTCCGCGTCGCGGAAATATTCGGCCTGGGTCAGCGCGGTGAGGCCGACGCGGGCGCGGGCCCCGGGCGGCTCGTTCATCTGGCCGAACACGAGGACGGTCTTGGAGAGGACGGGCTGGCCGTCGGAGAGCTTGGCCTCTTCCATCTCGCGGTACAGGTCGTTGCCTTCGCGCGAGCGCTCGCCGACGCCGCCGAACACGGAGACGCCGCCGTGCTCCTTGGCGACGTTGTTGATGAGCTCGAGGATGGTGACGGTCTTGCCGACGCCGGCGCCACCGAACAGGCCGACCTTGCCGCCCTTCATGTAGGGTGCGAGCAGGTCGACGACCTTGATGCCGGTCTCGAAGATCTCGGGCTTGGTGACGAGCTCGGTCAGCTTCGGGGCTTCGCGGTGGATGGGGAGCATCGTGGCGGACTTGATCGGCGCCATGTTGTCCTTGGCTTCGCCAAGCACGTTCATCAGCCGGCCGAGGCAGGCCTTGCCGACGGGCACGGAGATCGGCGCGCCGGTGTCCTCGACGGGGGTGCCGCGCGTCAGGCCTTCGGTCGCGGCCATCGCGATCGTGCGCACGATGTTGTCGCCGAGGTGGCTCGCCACTTCGACGGTCAAGGTCGCGGCCGAGCCGTTCTCGCCGGGCAGCTTGATCTTGAGCGCGTTGTAGTTCGCCGGGAGCTTCCCGGAAGGGAACTCGACGTCGACGACAGGGCCGATGACTTGGACGATTTTGCCGATGTTCATTTTATAGCTCTCTTAGTTGTTGATGTTCGGGCTGAGCGCGATCTTGTGGAATCGAACGCCGTAGCGGCGCTGGCCGCCGATGGAGCCGAGGACGCTGCGGATCTCGCCCCGGATCTGAAGGTCGGGATTCAGGCGCAGGTGAAGGGTCATGCCCTTCTCGAGCTCCGCGTCGGTCTTGAACGTCATCCCGCCCTCGGACAGGTCGGTGATCGTCGCGCGGCATTTCGCCGCGGCCGGTCCCTGGATGTTGATGCCGAACGTCGCGCCGATGGCCGTGCGCGGGTGCCGTCTCTGTTCACTTCCGGTCTTCTGGGTCAAAGCGTTCTCCATGATTAAGCGGCCAGGGCCTCGGCCCCGCCGACCAACTCCGCGATCTCCTTCGTGATCATCGCCTGGCGCGTGCGGTTCGCGTCCAGAACGTATCCCTCGCGCATCTCCTTCGCGTTCTTCGAAGCCGAGTCCATCGCGTTCATGCGTGACGCGAGCTCGGCGGCCTGCGACTCGAGCAGGATGCGGTAAAACTGGGCCTTGATGTGGCGCGGCAGGAGCTCAGAGAGCAGCTCCTGACGGCCCGGCTCGAAGCCGTAGTCGGGCAACAGGACGTCTTCGCCGCCCGCCGCCGGCACGGGGATCGGGAGGATCTCCGCGGTCAGCAGACGCTGGGTCGCGACGGATTTGAACTCGTTATACAGCACGGTGACCTTGGAGACGCCCTTGTTGAGATAGGCGTCGAGCACGGCCTGGCCGAGCATCTCGGCGTGGACGAAGGTGATCTTCGGGAAGATCCCGACGAGCTCGAAGGCCGTCTCGATCTGCTGGCCCTTGATGCGCGCCACGACATCCCGGCCTTTGCGGCCGACCGCGATGCAATAGGTCTTGCGGTCGCGGCGCTGGCGGAACCAGTCGAGGGAGGCGCGGATCACGTTCGAGTTGAACGCGCCGCACAGGCCCTTGTCGCCGGTCACGAGGACGAGGAGCTCCGCGCCGTCGGGGCGCCGGTCGAAGAACGGGTGGATCTGGACCTCTTGCCTGGCGGCCACGTCCGAGCGGACCTCGAGAAGCGCGAGCTCTCGGACCATCTTCTCCATCTTAGACGCGAACGGGCGCGCGGCGAGGATCGCGAGCTGCGACTTGCGCATGCGCGCCGCCGCGACCATCTTCATGGCCTTCGTGATCTGCTCGGTGGATTTGGTGGACTTGATCTTGCTGCGAAGTTCTCTAAGGGATGCCATGTCAGGCTCCAACTGGAACGGGGAGGGTTTCTCCCACGATGTAATCCGGGATCGCGCGCTCGACGGTCCATTGCGCGCGGAAGCCGAAGCCCTTCTGCGCTTTCGCGGGATCGCCGAGGGTTTCGTTCTGATAAAAAGAGTAGGGGTTCTTGAAGTACTCGGGCTGCAGGCTCGTGCCGAGCGTCGAGTTGAGGGACGCGATGATGCCGTTGAAATCGGTCTTGCGGCCGGTGCAGGCGTTGTAGGCGCCGGGGGCGGCCTTGTCGAAGGCGCGGATGTTCGCGTCGACGACGTCCTTGACGTAGATGAGGTCGCGGTACTGCTCGCCGTGCTCGAACACGCGCGGACGCCGGCCGCTCTTCATCTGGAGCGCGAGCTGCCAGATCATGCTCGCGGACTTGTTCTTGTGAGCCTCGCGCGGGCCGAACACGTTGAAGTAGCGCAGGCCGACGGCCTTGACGCCCTTGGCGTTGGCGGCGACGGTCTCCATCACGCACTTCGAGAAGCCGTAGACGTTCATCGGCCGGACTTCCGCGTCCTCGCGCTGCGGCACGGGCGCGTCGCCGTAGGTCGCGGCCGAGGAGGCGTACACGACCTTCTTGACCTTGGCCTTGGCGGCCCAGGCGAGAAGATCGCGAAAAGACTCGACGTTGACCTTCATCATGAGCGCCTGGTCCATGACAGTCGTGTCGGAGATGGCGGCCTGATGAAAGACGGCGTCGATCTTGCCGACGCGCGGGGCCCAATAGGCCGTGTTCCCGAAATCGGCGGCGACGACGTCGCCGGGAAAGCCGCGCAGGTTCTCGAAGGAGCCGGCGGAGAAATCGTCGAGCGCGACGACCTGCCAGCCGCGCGCGGCGAGCTCCCAGCAGAGGTTCGAGCCGATGAAGCCGGCGGCGCCGGTAACGAGCGCGCGAGGGCTCACTTATTCCTCCGCTCGACGATGATGTTGAGCTCCACGACGGGTGACAGCACGCACTCGTTGAGCGCCTTGAGCCGCTTCGCGTCGGGCCTCTTGATCCCGGGCATCGCGACGCCGGCGTAGTAGTTGACGAGCGTGGCGCAGACCTGGTGATCCCACGGGGTGAGGCCGTCCGCGACCTTCCGATCATCGGCCAGCTTGCCCGTGTAGCGCTTCATCGCCTTCGGGTCGCGCGCGATCAGGTCCGCGAACGCGCGCGGCGCGTTCGCCTCGCCGACGTAGGTGAAGACCCCGCCGAGCTCGGGCTTGCCGACGGCCTTCAGGGCGTCGATGAGCGAGCCGCTGAGTATACCACCCTCCCCCTGCGCGCGCGCCGCCGTCGCCGAGATGATCGGCGCGGCGAGCAGGCACACGGCGAGGATGGCTCGAAGCATTATTTGAACTGAGCCTTGAAATCCTTGAGCAGCGCCTCGATCTTCGCCTTCAGGGCGTCGTCGATGACCTTCTTGTCGCCGAGCTCTTTCATCGTCGCGGCATGACGAGCCTCGGCGTAAACGTAAAGCTCGGCTTCATAGCGGCGCACATCCTTGGCCGGGACCTCGTCAACGAAGCCGTTGGTGCCGGCATAGATCGCCAGGACCTGGCGCTCGACGGACAGCGGCACGTATTGGCCCTGCTTGAGGAGCTCGACGAGGCGCTCGCCGCGTGCGAGCTGCTTCTGCGAGGACGCGTCGAGCTCGGAGCCGAACTGGGCGAACGCGGCCAGCGCGTTGTACTGCGCCATGTCGAGGCGCAGGCGTCCGGCCACGCCCTTCATCGCCTTCGTCTGCGCCGCGCCGCCGACGCGCGACACGGAGAGCCCGACGTTGACGGCAGGGCGGATGCCCGAGTAGAACAGGTTCGACTCGAGGTAGATCTGCCCGTCGGTGATGGAGATGACGTTCGTCGGGATGAAGGCCGAGACGTCGTTGGCCTGCGTCTCGATGATGGGCAGCGCGGTGAGCGAACCGCCGCCGTTCTCCTTCGACAGCTTGCAGGCGCGCTCGAGCAGGCGGCTGTGCAGATAGAACACGTCGCCGGGGTAGGCTTCGCGGCCCGGCGGGCGGCG
>CAZIBN010000098.1:0-10166 GCA_964537395.1 uncultured Elusimicrobia bacterium | reverse complement strand
GAAGCCGCCGCCGAAGCGAAGCGCCGCGAGCCCGGCCTGATCGCCGCCGCGAAGAAGGAGGCCGACTCGGCGGCCAGAAAGCTCCGGAAGCTCAAGGAGAAGAAGCCGTGACCCCGATCGGAGCCCTCGACGGCGCCGTCGAAGGCGCGTATCTCTTCGTTATTTGTCATGTATTGGCCCGCGTGGAAATCCACATCGAGGGACCTCACGGCTGGGCCGTGAACCTCCCGACCTGGCGCTGGGGCCCGAGCTGGTGGCTCAACCTCACCAACGGCAAGGAGCTCACGGGCTACCACCTCTGGCTGACCTTGTTCCTGATCGGCATGTTCCACCTGCCGCTCGTGTTCGCGGGCTTCTCGCTCGCGCTGTGGGCGAAATGCCTGTCGTCGTACATCCTCGTCACGGCGGCCTGGGACCTGCAGTGGTTCGTCTGGAACCCGGCATGGGGCTTCGACGCGCTGCGCACGCGCGAGGTGCCGTGGTTCAAGCACAAGATCCTCGGCCTGCCCGTGGACTACTTCATGGGCTACGCGGTCTCCGGTATGCTGACCGCTTTGATCTGGGCCCCGGGGCTCGAGATGTGGGCAGGCCGCACGCTCACGGTGCTCCTGCTCAGCATCCTGTCGATTCCCGCCGCAGCACTCGCCGCGAAGCGCTAGAAACCACGGGCCGTAAGACCCCCCGCCCGGAGGGACACAGGACCCAGAGCGGCGAGCCCCGGACGCGGTAAAATAGGCGCATGAAGATCTTCCGGACGTTGCTCGCGCTGTTCCTCGCCTTCCCCGCCGCCGCCCAGGTCCGGGTCATCCCCTCGCTCCAGGCCTCCGCCGCCCCGGCCGTCACGCTCTTCTCCGCGCCCGCGATCTCGGCTCCGTCCTTCGCCTCCTCTCTCGCCCCGGCTCTCACTCCCTCGCTCCTGTCCGCCCCGGCCGCGCCGCAAGCGCCCGTCGCGGCGGTCCCGGCCGCCGCACTTCCGGCCCGCACCGTCCTCGGCCTGCGCGACGACGCCGACCGCCTGTACGCCGCTCTTGCGAACATCCACTCGCGAGAGAAGGCCAACGAGACCCCCTCCGCGCTCAACGCCCTCAAGCGGGCGCTGCTCCTTGATTTCGACGGCGTCATCGCCGGCCTTCCCGCCGCCGATCTCCAGGAAGGCGAGACGACGCGCGCGCGCGTGAAGGTCCTGCGCCGCGAACGCGCCAAGGCCGAGCGCGCCGGCGTTCCCCTGCGCCTGGCCGCCGTCAGCGGCGAGCTCGCCGCGCTGCAGCTGCGCGTCGCGCGCGAGATGATCTCCGACGAGTCCCCTCTCGGCGCGAAGGCGTACAAGCGCAACGCGGCCCTGTGGTCGTTGGTCGGCGCGCATAACAGCGCGGCGGCCTCCGCCGCCGAGTCCACCCGCCTGGAAGCGCTGGCCCGCAGCGAGGAGGTCTTCGGCGACGGCCGCCCCTACATCGTCTGGAACCGCTGGTCCAACATCCACTCCGAGCTCGAGCAAGCCGCGCTGCACGCGCGCAACGGCCGTCCCGTCGAGGCGCGCAAGCTCCTGCTCGCCGCCGCCGCGACCTTGCGCCTGGCCGGGCGCGACGCCGCCGACCTGAAGGCGGCCGCCGCCTTCGAGGCCCTCGCCAAGAGCCCCGAGTCGGGCACGATCCTCGCCGCCAAAGGCCTCGTCGCGCACCCCGAGGTGAAGACCGCCGCTCCGGTTCCCTACGAGAAGCTCTCCTCCGCCATGCGCGCCCAGGTCCACGCCCTCGAATCGACCCGCGCCGATTATCTGGACATACTCGAGCAGGAGACGAGCCTGCGCCGCGCCGAAGCCATCCTGACCGCGCCCCGCCCGTCCGCCGCCGACCGGGCGCAAGCCAGGACGATCCTGTCGTCCGCCGCCGAGTGGGCCGGGCGCGGACGCGTCGAGGCCAAGCGCCTCGCGGCCCGCAATCTGGAGTCCGCCGTCGCGGCCCTGGACCGTGGCGACCTTAAGCTCGCCGCCCTGCACACGACCTGGACCGTGTCCGCGCTCGTCGAGCGCCGCGCCGAGGTCTCGCGCATCGCGCTGTCGGTGCGCCGCCGCCTGCTCAGCGGCCTTTCGGCTTAAGCGCTACCAGACGCGGCAGGCTTCAGGGAAGATCTTACTTGCCGAGGATCAGCTTCAGGGAAATACCGAAAAGGACCACGCCGAAGGAGCGGCGCAGCGTCTCCTGAGGCAAGGCGATGGCGAGCTTGGCGCCGAGCAGACCGCCGAGCACGAAGCCCGCGCACATCAGCGCCGCCGCCCTCACGTCCACCAGGCCCTTCTGGTAGTACGTATAGGCCGCGAGTATACCGATGGGCGGCAGGAGCATCGCGGTGCTGGTGCCCTGGGCCATATGCTGGGAGAAGCCGAAGAAGATGACGAGGATCGGGACGAGGATGATGCCGCCGCCGACGCCGACCATCCCGCTCAAAACGCCCACGAGCAGGCCCGTGACGACGAATGCGATAGGGTTCATGGCGGCATTATACTTAACACGGCCCGGACGCGGGGTCCTGATCCCGTGCCCGCCTATGTCTACTATTATAGACATAGGTTGCACACGACGAAAGCCCAGGAGCCGGAAAAGATATTTTTCAGCTCTTCAAAAAAACCATGGCGTCGCGGCCGAAGCGCTCAAGCTTCCAGCCGAAGCGCTTCGCGATCCAGGCCAAGGTCTCCGGCCGGTAGAACGCGATATGCGTGAGGTCGTTGTGATACCACCAGGCCGGGAACGCCGCGTCGTCCTCGAGCACTCCAGTCAGGACCCCGAGAGAGCCGCCGGGCTCGAGCAGCGCGTCAAGGGACTGAAAGACTTCGGCGGGACGCCTCAAGTGCTCAATGACCTCCGTGCAGGTCACGAAGGCATAGGTTTTCCGCAGCGCCTCCCCGTCCGGAGCGAAGAATGGGTCGAAATCGCTCATGACGAAGCCCCGCTCGCGCATCATCACCGAGGCCGTGGGTCCCGGGCCGCTGCCATAGTCGAGGCCGCGCGCGCCGGGAGCCAGGCGCGCCGCCAGCGGGGCCAGCAGGCGGTCGAGGAACGCGCGATAGCCGGCGTCTTCAGGGGAATTGCGGTGCGTCTCGTAGCGGGCGCGCTCGTCGTCAGGCAGGGCGTGCTGGGACGCCGGCACGAAGGTCAGCGCGCAGGTCCCGCAACGCAGAAAATCCCGGGAGGAGCGATAAAACAGGGAGGATTCCCCGCCGCACAGCGGGCACATCGGATCGGCCACGGCTAGTCGATCGGCTCGGCGATCACGGCGTCTTCCACGGTCAAGGCGACGACGCCCTTGAAGGGCTCGACGCGGATCGGGCACTTGGAGTCCGAGCAGCTCGCGCAGTATTTGCGCCGGCACGGATCGATATGGGCGTGGAGCTCGCCCTCGAGGCCCGCGGCCGCGATCAGCTTCTTGTCGAAGCGCTCCGTGTCATCGTGCGCCTCGGCCACCGGCAGGTACTCCGGAACGACGAGGTGGACGTCGACATGGGTGTAGCGTCCGGAGCGGATGGCGCGCAGTCCGTGCACCGTGATCACGCCGGTCTCCTCCACGCCTTTTTTAAGGATCCCGTCCAGGGCCGTCACGATCACGGCGATGGTGGCCGAATCCTCCTCGTCGAGCAGGGCCGCCGCCGACTCGCGCACAAGGCTGAAGCCGGTCTTGGCGAGCAGGACGGCGACCGCGATGGCGATGACGGGGTCGAGCCAGCTGTAGCCCGTGACCTGCACGAGTAGGAGGCCGACGAAGATGCCGCCGGTCGTGTAAAAGTCGGACATCACGTGATGGCCGTCGGCCTCGAGCGTCTTGGACTTGAGCCGGCGCCCCGTGCTCAGGAGGAACCAGCCGAGCAGGCCGTTGAGCGCGCCGGCCGCGATGTTCAGCGCCAGGCCCAGGCCGAGGCTCCGGAGCTCGACGCCTCGTATCAACGCCACCGTCGACTCGTAGAAGATGAGGGCAGCGGCCAGGGAGATCAGGCCGCCTTCGAAGGCCGCGGCGAAGTACTCCATCTTGCCGTGACCGTAGGGATGGTCCTTGTCGGCGGGCTGACCCGCGAAGATCACCGCTCCGAGCCCGAAGGCGGCCGCCACCACGTTGACGATGCTCTCGAGCGCGTCCGACTTCAGCGCCATCGAGCCCGTCAGGTAATACGCCGCCGCCTTCAGCGCGAGGATCGCCGTCCCCCCCACGAGAGAGATGAGGATCGCGCGGACGCGCTCGCGCTGGGCGGGATCCGGGTTCGTCATAGACCCTCTATTCGAGGACGAGGAGCTGCCCGCCGACGTGAGCCGGGTGGATGGGGCAGTAGATGCGGAAGATGCCGGACTTGCCGGCCGTGAACTCGACGACCTTGGAGTTGGCGCCTTCCTTGTTGTCCACCGACGCCTCGGTGCCGGGGAAGCCTTCGATCGCGAAGGCGTGCACGCCCGACGGGGCGGTGTTGATCAAGGTGATCTTCACCTTGTCGCCTTTCTTGACGGCGAAGAAGGACGGGGTCCAGATCTTGTTTCCCTTGACCTCGATGTTCACCGACTTGAACTCGCGGACGGGGGCGGCGGGCGCCTTGGTCTCCACGGCGTAGGCGGCGACGGCGGCGGCGACGGCGAAGGTCGCGATCAGGATGTTTTTCATGGCTCCATCATAGACCATCGGCTTGCCGCGCGGCAAGGGAAGCGGTAGTATCCCCTCGTGACCGATCCGCTCGACGCCCTGCGCCTCTTATACCGCGAGAAGTTCGGCGCGGACGCCGCGACGCTCGTCCCCGTGCGCGCCGACGGCTCCAGCCGCAAGATCTACCGCCTGGCCGGCGCGGGCGCCACCGCGATCGGCGTGCTCAACGACGACGCGAAGGAGAACCACGCGTTCATCGAGTTCTCCAAGCACTTCTTCAAGAACGGCATCCCCGTGCCGGAATTCTACGCCGAGAACGCCGCAGCGACGGCCTATCTCGAAGAAGACCTCGGCGACACAACCTTGTTCCAGTTCCTCGGCAAGCGCCGCACGCCCGCGGGCTTTCCGGCCGAGGTCGTCTCCGCGTATCAGGACGTCGTGCGCTGGCTTCCGAAGATGCAGATCACGGCCGGCGCGACCATCGACGATAAATGGTGCTACCCGCGGAAGAGCTTCGACAAGCAGTCCATGCTGTGGGATCTCAACTACTTCAAGTACTACTTCCTGACTTTGGGTTCCATCCCGTTTCATGAAGAAAGGCTGGAGGAAGATTTCCAGGTCTTCGCCGACTACCTGCTCGCCGCCGAAAGGAAATATTTCTTGTGCCGCGACTTCCAGTCGCGCAACGTCATGCTCAAGGACGGCAAGCCCTACTTCATCGATTACCAGGGCGGCCGGCGCGGCGCCCTGCATTACGACATCGCGTCTCTTTTATACGACGCCAAGGCCGACGTGCCTTTCGATCTGCGCGACGAGCTCCTGGACCTTTACATATCGGAAGCGGCAAAGCTCACCCCGATCGACCCGGCCGAGTTCAAGAAATTATTCCCCGGCTTCGTGCTCGTGCGCATCATGCAGGCCATGGGCGCCTACGGCCTGCGCGGCTTCCACGAGAAGAAGCCTCTTTTCCTGCAGAGCATCCCCTACGCGATCCGCAACATCGAGCATGTCCTCGCGACCTCCGGCCTGCCCATCGAGGTCCCGGAGCTGATGGGCGTGTTCAAGAAGCTCGTCGGCTCATCGGCCTTACGGCAATTCGGCTCCGCGAAGTTGAAGCTGACGGTGCGCATCCAAAGCTTCTCCTACAAGAACGGGATGCCCAAGGATCAAGGCGGCCACGGCGGCGGCTATGTATTGGATTGCCGTTGTCTGCCGAATCCTGGGCGGCAAATCGAGTTCAAAACGCAGTCCGGTCTCGATGGTCCGGTCGTCGCCTTTCTATCGAAGGAAGACGGCGTCGACCGCTGGGCGCGCTCGGCCTTCTCCATGATCGATCAGGCCGTCGAAGACTACGGCAGCCGGAACTTCACCGACCTGTTCGTCGCCTTCGGCTGCACCGGCGGCCAGCACCGCTCAGTGTATCTGGCCGAGCGCCTCGCCAAGCATCTGCGCGATCAGGGCGTCTCCGTGGTCGTCTCGCACCGCGAGAAGAAGTCCTGGCCCAAGAAATGAAGGCCCTCATCCTGGCCGCCGGCGTCGGCGCCCGCCTCAAGCCTCTGACCGACGTAACGCCGAAGGCGCTGATCGCCGTGGGTGGGGTCCCGACGCTCGAGCGAGTCCTGGTCCGCCTAAAGGCCGCCGGCGTGAAATCGTTCGTCGTCAACGCGCACCATCATGCTCAAAAGGTCGTCGATTTCTGCGCCGATCTCTCCCGCAGGCACGGCGTGCCGGTTTCCGTATCGCGTGAAGACGACCTTTTGCTCGATACGGGCGGCGCGATCAAGAAGGCCGCGGCACTACTAAAAGGACGCGAGCCGTTCTTCGTCCACAACGCCGATGTCCTGACCGACCTCGACCTGCGCGCGATGGCCAAGGCGCACAAGGAAAGCGGCGCCCTCGCCACCTTGTCCGTGCGCGAGCGCGAGAGCGGCCGCGCCTATCTCTTCGACGCGATAGGCCGCTTCGCCGGCCACGACCGCGGCGAGGGCAAGATCACCTGGGCCAAGGGCCAGGTTCCCAACGCCCAGCGACTTCCCTTCGACGGCATACACATCATCTCACCCGAGCTGCTCGAAAAAATCACGGAGTCGGGCGTCTTTTCCATCACGAAATCATATCTGCGCCTTGCCGCGGCCGGCGCGGACATACAGGCCTTCCGCTCCGACAAATGGGCCTGGCACGACATCGGCACCATGGAGAAGCTCGCAGCCGCCGATGCCTGGGTCAGCGCCCATCCCGCCTGACGGTGAGCCAACGCTTTCTTTCGGTAAGAGGCAGACGTTCGATGGCGTAGCGCAGCGCCGTGCGCGGCATGAGGGAAGCGTTCTTCTTCAGAAAGCCGCGGAGAACCGCCAGATCCCGCTTGCCGGCCTCCCTCAGCATCCAGCCCACGGCTTTGTGCATCAGGTCCTCGTGATCGTCGAGCAACCGTTCGGCGGCGTCCAGCAACGGCAAGAATAACCGCTTGCGCGTGAAATGCAGAGTCGAGATCACCGCGACGCGCCGGTCCCAGAGCCGCTTCGAGCGCAGCAGCCGCGACAGCAGCGCGCGTCCGGACGCCGTCGGCCGGCCGTCCGGGCCCTCGATCGCCGGTCCGACGATCAGGTGGGCGGAGGCGTCGACGAGATCCCAGTTGTTGATCGCGTCGAGCCGCGACAGGTAGAAGGCGAGAACCGCGCGGCGCCCCGCCGCGTCGGCGCGAGAAGCGCGGTCGACGAGGATCTGCGCGCCGAGCGCCCGCTCTTCGTGCCATGGCGAATCGAGCAGCGAATGGACGCCTTGGTCGTCGAGATCACGCGCGCGGCCCAGGACGCGCCGCAACGCGGGAGCGGACACGCCGAGGAACCGGTCCCCCTCGCCGTATTGCCCGGGCCCGGTCTTGAAGAACGAGGAGAGGATCTTCAGGCGCGCCGGTTCCGCTTCGCGGCGCAGCGCCGCCCTCACGGCGTCGAGGCCGATCTTCTTCATCCTGCCATCATACGAAAACATTCGCTAGCGGGACTCGAACGGAACGACCGGCCGGACCCGCAGAGACAAGCGGCAGCCCAAGGCCTCTATCAAGCGAACGATCGTGCTGAGCCGGACGTCAGCCCCGGATTCGGTCTTGGCCACGTGCGACTGGGCCACCCCCGCTTCCTCCGCCAGCTGCCGCTGGTTCAACCCGCGCATCCATCGGAGTCGCTTCACCAGGACCGGCCAGGTCCAATCAAGACTTCCTTGCGGAGACCAAAACCCCTGCGCGTCAACCGGCGGCTGACGCGGGACCCTATCCTCGCACAGACGATCCCATTCTTCTTCGCTCATTTTCCCTCCTGATCTACTTTCGATGATAATCACTCGTCCCGGGACGAGTGATCATCCATCCCCGTCGATCGGCGCATTCGCCCTCCTACCATACGATTGACCCCCTTAAAAAGTTCCATTTGGTAGAATGTATCCGTGGAAGAACCCCGCCCCGAGCCCAACGAGCCGCCCGAGCCCAAGGAAGCGTTTCCCGCGCGCCCGAAGCTCACCGGCCGCCCCAAGGGCCACGAGCTGCCGATCCCCTGGGTGCGCCTGCGCTCGACCGCGTCCGGCCACCAGCTCTACAAGCGCATGCTCGGCGAGGTGGACCCGAAGGCGCGCCCCGGCGACCTGGTCGCCGTCTACGACCGCTACGACGCCCCGTACGGCGTGGCGCTCTACAACCCGCGCAGCCTCATCGCCTTGCGCCTGCTCACACGGGGCATAGGCGCGTTTGACGCTGATGCTTTTTTTAACGAACGGATAGCGACAGCGGTAACCTTTCGACGGACCGTTTTAGACCTGGACGCCAGGACGGATGCCTATCGTATTGTCCACGACAACGGAGACGGATTGCCCGGTCTTGTCGTCGATCGTTATGGCGACTGCATCGCCCTCGAGTTCTACTCGCTCGGGATGTACAAGCAATCCGCGCGCATCGAGCGCGCGCTGAAGATCCACTTCCCCAACGCCCGCTTCTTCCATCGCGCTTCGCCGCATACGCAGAGCATGGAAGGCTTCGATCTTGACCCGAACAAGGGGACCGGCACGCGCGTCAAGGAGAACGGCGTGACCTTTATCGTCGATCCGTCCACGGGCTACAAAACCGGCTTCTTTACAGATCAGCGCGAGAACCGAGCGGCCATTTTGCCGTTTGTGAAGGGCAAAAAAGTTTTGGATGTCTGCTCCTACACCGGCGGCTTCGCGCTGTACGCCAAAAAGCTCGGCGGCGCAGAAGAGGTCACCGCGGTCGAGCTCGATCCCGACGCCGCAGCGCTCCTCAAGATGAACGCCAACGCCAACCAGCAGCGCATCGACGTCGTCTGCGCCGACGCCTTCCCCTACATGCGCCAGGCCGCGATGAACGCCAAGCGCTACGGCCTCATCGTCCTCGACCCTTACAAGCTCATCGCCAACCAGGAAGGCTATGCGCTCGGCCGCCAGAAGTACATCGACCTGAACCGCCTCGGCATGGTCCTGCTCGAGCCCGGCGGCATCCTCGTCACCTGCTCCTGCTCCGGCATGCTCTCCTGGGACGAGTTCCTGCAGTTCGTGCGCACCGCCGCCGGCTCCTGCGGGCGCCGCGTGCAGGTCTTCCGCAAGAGCGGCGCGGGCGCCGATCACCCGTTCACCGCGGACCATCCCGAAGGCGAGTACCTGAAAGTCCTTTGGTGCCGCGTCCTTTAATCGTCGTCGCCGCGCTGCTCGCCTGCGGCTGCAACGAGATCCGCTATCAGACTGCGCGCCTGCGCGCGAACTCGCCCAAGCTCGAGGTCCCCAAGGCCGCGTCGCTACCCGACCGCCGCACGACCTACGCGTGCAAGGACGGCGAGCCCTTCGACGTGTTCTTCACCCCGGGCGGCGCCGGAGCGGTGCTGTCGCTCGGCGGCGACGACTTCGCCCTGCGCGAGCTCTCGATCGCGGCGGGCAAGCGCTACGGCGACGACCGCTACGAGCTCCACATCAAAGAGGACGGCTCGGTCTACGTCACGCTCGACGAAAAACGCATCCGCGAAGGCTGCACCGCCAAATAGCCGCATAGGCCCAAAGGGCCCTGTATTAATAGGCCTTATGACCCTGGTACAATACTGATACCGGAGTATCCTTTGGAAACCTGTAATCCTCGAGATCGGTCGAGGAGCATCCACGTCCGAACCAAATTCGGAATCCCAGGAGAGCGAACGCCGCGCATTCGCACTTCTGGTTTTTTATTTGCGGCGCGGCAAGACGGACGCGATGGAGACAGATCGATGATGAACCGAATGTTGGCCCTTGGATTATTCCTGCTGGGAATCGGAACCTCCGCTCAAGCGCAGCGAGACCCGCGCGGCGAGAATCCCGGGCAGGGCGGCGGTCACCGCCGGGAACAGCCGCCGCGACAGCAACCTCCCCGTCAGGAGCCTCCTCGCCAGCAGCCTCCCCGTCAAGAGCCTCCTCGCCAGCAGCCTCCCCGTCAGGAGCCTCCTCGACAGCAACCTCCTCGCCAACAGCCGCCGCGTCAGGAGCCCCCTCGCCAGCAACCTCCCCGTCAGGAGCCTCCTCGCCAG
>CAZIBN010000097.1:8577-10185 GCA_964537395.1 uncultured Elusimicrobia bacterium | reverse complement strand
CCGGGTTCTCCAGAGGACTTTCACCTCCAAGTCGTGTTCATGCTGGGCACACAATAACAGAGCCCCGCCGGTTTTTACCGGCGGGGCTCATCTCAGGAAGCGATCCGGGATTTACTTCGCGAAGGCCAACGACATGGACGCGCGCGACACCTTGTTGGTCTCGATACCCTTCGTGAACTTGTCCGTGGACACCTTGCCGATGCGGCGGATCGAGTACTCGACGTAGTAGCTCTTGCCGTTCCGGAAGCCGTCGCTCTTGGACAGATCCACGACATACGACTCGGCGACGGCCGCGCTCACAGTCCCCTCGGCGATGACCGTGTCGAACCAGTTCTCCACGTGCTTCTTGAGGAAGTACTTGATCTCGATGGTCTCGCCGGCGTAATAGGACGCCCACTTGTCCTTCAGCGTGAGCTTCATACCTGAGTCGAGGTCGCCGAGAACACCGACCGGGTCGGGGCGCTGCGCGATCTTGCGGCCCGGCGCGACGATGTAGGCGCCGTTGTAGTTGCCGCCGGAGATGCGGCGGTAGTCGTAGGCGGTCTCGATCTCGCTGAGGCTCAGCCAAGGGCCGTCGAGGCAGACGCGGAACGTGTCGCGCTCCCACGGCAGCAGGGGCTGGCGGTCCTGGATCGTGATCGAGGCGCGCTCGTGATAGGTCATGCCCACGCGCTCGTAGCACTGGCGGCCGCCGCCGTTGCGGGGATCGCCGGTCTGGTAGCACTCCTCGACATACTCCGTGCTGCGGAGCTCGAAGGACGGAGAGACGGGGGTGTCGTTCGCGCCGAAGGAGACGGTCACGCAGTCCTGGATCGTGCGGCGTCCGCCCATGTACTGGGCGTCGACGACCTTCACGTCGGACTTGGCGGCTTCCTTCGACTGCTTGACGATCGCGGAGACGTCGATCACCTGGTCGAAGTTCACGGCGGAAGTCTCGGCGAGGACGGGTGCGGCGAGGCTCGCGACGAATGCGAGGGTCAAGGTCAGGCGGGTCATGTTCATCTCGGGGTTCCCTCCAGGGTGCGTCTGGCGCGATATTAGCAAAAGACCTATTCCCTGTCTAGGCCTATCGGCCCGGCCCGGGTAAGGGATTTGTCCCGGCGATTTATCATTCTCGCGACGAGGTCCAATCTTCTAGAATAAGCCCGTGACCGCGCGCTCCCGGACCGCTCTTTTCGTCCTTCTCGCGCTCGCCGCGGCCGCGCCCTTCCTTCCCGCGCTGGCCGCTCCGTTTCTCGATTGGGACGACGCCGTCAATCTCGGCCAAAACCCCTACTGGCGGGGCTTTTCTCCCGCCAACATCCGCTGGATGCTGACCACGATGTTCGGCGGCCCCTATCAGCCGCTGTCCTGGCTCAGCTACGCCTTCGACTTCACGCTATGGGGCGCGAACCCCGCGGCGATGCGCATGACCAATTACGCTCTTCACGGCTCTTCTTCCGTGCTTTTTTTCCTGATCGTCGAGGACCTGATCCAAAAAGCCTCGCCGTCGTCCTCCTCCCGCGAGAGGCTCATCGCCGCGCTCTTCGCTTCGCTGTTCTGGGCCGTCCATCCGCTCCGAGTCGAGTCCGTCGTCTGGCTCACCGAGCGCCGCGACGTCCTGTCCGG
>CAZIBN010000097.1:0-8477 GCA_964537395.1 uncultured Elusimicrobia bacterium | reverse complement strand
CGCTCCGAGTCGAGTCCGTCGTCTGGCTCACCGAGCGCCGCGACGTCCTGTCCGGATTCTTCTATCTGCTCGCCGTTCTGCTGTACATCCGCGATCCCAAAAAGCCGTTACGTCCGTTGTTCGCCTTCTGCCTCGCCGTGCTGTCGAAGGCGAGCGTGCTCACCTTGCCCCTGACCCTGATCCTGCTCGACCGCTGGCCGCTACGCCGCCGCTCCTGGGCCGACAAGATCCCGTACTTCGTCATCGCCGGCGCCGCGGGCGTCGCGGGCCTCGCCGGACAGCAAGCCTATGGCACGCTCAAAGGCTCCGGCGTGGGGCACGGCATCCATTCGCTGTGGTGGTACGCGGCGAAAACGGCGTGGCCCTCGGACCTCTCGCCCTATCACCGCACACCCGCCGGATTCGGTCTCGGAAGCCCCTCGGTCTGGTGCGCGGCCCTGGGCGTCCTGGCCCTGGCCGTTCTCGCCTGGGCGGCACGGCGACGCGCGCCGGCGGCGCCCATAGCCGCAGCGCACTACGCGATCGCGCTCCTGCCGATGGCGGGCTTCCTGCGCTTCGGGCACCATCTCATGGCCGAGCGCTACTCCTATCTGCCTGGCTTGGGATTGTCCGCGCTCGCGGGCGCAGCGCTGTTGGTCGCGAGACGGCGCCCCGCTTTGCGCGCCCCGGCGTCGGCGGCCGCGGCCGTCCTGATATTGGCCTACGGGAGCATGGCCGCGCGCGGCGCTTCCTATTGGAGCGGCACCGAGTCCCTGTGGCGGCGCGCCCTGAACGTCGACCCACGCTCGACCTACCCGCGCGTCAATCTGGCCGCGCATTTGCGCCGCGCCGGCCGCATCGAGGAGGCGCTGATCCAGGAGCGCCTCGCCCTCGCCGAGGACCCGACGCTCGCTCAGCCTCTCGTCAATCTCGGCGCCGACGCCCTCGGGAAAAAGAACTACGCCGAGGCCGAAACGCTTCTGCGCGCGGCGATCGCCGCCAAGCCGGGTATCGCGACGGCGCACTACAATCTGGCGCTGACGCTCGACGGCCTGGGGCGCCGCGCCGAGGCGCTGGCGGAGCTCGAGCAGGCGGCCCGGCTCGACTTCTCCGACCCAGAGATCCTCAACAACCTCGGGCTGGCTTTGATGGCTTCGGGGCGGCACGCGCGAGCCGAGGCGGCCCTGCGCCGGGCGACGGAGCTCAGTCCGGCGTGGCCGGCTGCATTCTACAACTGGGGGAACGCCTTGACGGCCCTGGGACGCCGTCGTGAGGCGGCCGACGCGTTCGCCGCCGCCGTGAGGCTCGACCCCAGGTTCACACTCGCGCGCCGCAAGCTCGAAAAGGCCCGGCGCTAGGGAACCAAGGTGCCGATGACGGCACCGCCGTACGTGGGCGGAGTGGCGGTCAAGCTGATGGCGCGAACGTCGATGGAGGCCGCGCCGGCCGTCACGCCGCCGGAATTGAGCAGCTTCAGCGTCGTCCCTGACCAGTTCGCGCCGCCAGTCACACCAAGCGACATCGTCGCGTCTCCGGTCAGGGTCGCATAGCTTTGCCCGCTGTTGATCGTACCGCTAAAGCTCGCCGGCGAAGTCATATCGATAGTCCCGCCACTGATTTGCTTGCCACCGAAGTCGATGTTCAACACGAACGAGGTCGTGCCAAGCGCGGAGCCCGTGCACGTCCCGCTGTTGCAGTTGTAGTAAGCCCCGCTGCCCGTGTACTTACCCGTGCCGCCCGGAATCCCGCGCACCTGGTCCCAGGTCGCTACCGACGGCGCACCGAACTGCTGGGAGGCGAACCGGCTGGTGTCGTCCTGCGCGGCGTCGAGGGCCGCGAACGCGTCGACGGCATTGTCCTTGCCCTTCGCCGTTCCCTGGCCGGAGGACTTGTCCGTCGAGTCGCCGGCGGCGGTGTCGTCCTTCGAATCGCCCTTGGGGTTCGAGCCGACGCTGGAGAGGATGCCCTCGAGCTGTCCGGGGGCGAGCTCGAACGGCGCGCTCGGGGCCTCGCCCGCCTTGACGGTCACGCCCCAGCCGTCCTTGTCGACCTCGGTCGAGCCCTTGTCGTTGGTGACCGTGATCCCGCCCGTCTTCTCGTCGGCGTTGTTCTCCGGCCCGGGGCCGAGGAGGACGATGATCGCCTCGGTCTCGGAGACCGTGCCCGCGGTCATCGTGCCGCGGATGCCGATCGTGCCGACCGGCGTCTTGACCTGCATGCTCGCGGGGTCGCGGCGCGCGACCTTGCCGGTCACGAAGCGGAACGCGCCCTTGGCGATCTTGGCCGAGACCTTGCCGGCGTTCGTGGCCGGGTCGAAGACGAACTCATCGAGCTCCATCTCGCTGTTGGCGCCCATCGTGAAGCTGGTCTGGTCGAGGAGGAGGACCTGGAGCTTACCTTCGGGTCCGGTCGTGACCTTGTCATGAGAGTACACGGGCTTGCCGGTCTCGACGACGCGGCCGGCGGCTCCGGGCGCGATCGCTTTCACGGCGCCGCGCACGGCGGAGGCCACGCCGATGTTCAGCGGTGCGGCGACGGCGGCCAGAGGAGCGAGCAGCAGGACGGCGGCAAGAGTCTTGTTCATATTAGATTCCCCACTTGTACGTGATCATCCCGGTCACTCGGCTATTGCTGTATTCGTAGTTGAGGAGGTTCGAGGTCTGCCTGAAGCGCTCGTAGCCGAACGTCCCGGTGAAGCCGGAGAGCGGCTTCCAGAGCAGGTTCAACGGCACGCCGAACATCATGTGGGTGACGAGGGCGTCGTCAGAACGGCCCTGCGAACTCAAGGTCAGGTCCGGGCGGTCGTAGCGGTCGAACTGGCCGGTGACGCCCGCGACAAAGAACGCTCCCCGGCCGAGAAGCCGCGTGTACTCGCCGCTCAAAGACTCACGGCGATAGGCCGACGCCACGGCGCGCGCGTACTTGCGGCGGTGGCCGGCCGTGAAGCTGAAGCGGTCGCGCGGGGTCACGACCCAGTTGGCGCCGACGCTCATGTCCCACTGGTCGCCTTTGCGGTCCTCGCCGGTGGGCACGAGGCGCGTACGCACGAATTGCTGATCCTCGTGGCGGAAGTCGGCGAACACCTGGACGCGCGGGAGGACGCGGCGGGACACGCGCAGGCCTTCCCAGACATCGCGCAGGTAGGTGCTCTGCGAGAGGAGGACATGGTCGAAGCCGATCGTCGGCGTGATCTCGAAGCCGCGGAAGCGCAAGGCCAGCCCGGCGCCGATGCTGTACGCCTGGAGGTCGAGGGAGTTGATGAGGGTCTGCTCGCCGCGGTAGTAGCCTATATTCGCGAACACCTTCTGCGGCTTGGCCCCCCCGAAGTCCCGGGATACCCCGAGGCCGCCGGAGAACGTGACGTTCGTGTCGTCCCGGCGGCGGGAGTCTGGGTTCAGGACCACGGGCGCCCCGAAGAACAGGTTCGTGTCCGAATCCGCCGCAGAGTTGCGGTTGTCGTCGTAGCCGTAGCCGAAGGCCAGGCGCGCGTCGAAGTGCGTCTTACGGCGGCGACCCTCGACGAGCTTCATGTAGGCATTAGCTTCCTCAATAACGTCGGCGGGAGCCAGGCGAGAGAGCACGAGGCGCAGCTCGCGCTCGGCGTCCTGCAAGGCGTCGAGGCGGTAGAGCACCGCGGCATAGAGCAGGCGCGTGCGGTCGCGCCCCGGGGCGAGGATCAGGATGCGCTCGAGCGTCGTCGCGGCGCCCCGCAGGTCGCCTTGCGTGATCTGCTGGCGGGCGAAGCGCTCGTTCAGGTCGAGGTCGCCGGGGGCGGAGAGGATCTTCTCGAAAGGGATGTCCCCCGAGTCGGCGGAAGACGCGGCGATGGCGGCCGTCTCGGCAGCCTTGCGCTCGACGGCGCCGCGGCGCGAGGTGTCCTGGCTCTCACGGTCGACGTTCTGGGCCGAGGCGCTCACGGCCGCCAATATAATGAGGGAGAAAATCGATTTCATGGTCGAGATTTTAACACATTCACCTATATATCCTACAATCGCGGCCATGTCACTGGGCTCGAAGCTCGCAAAGCGCACGCATTGGGCCCTGCCCGCCGCCGCGCTCGCGTGCGTGCTGCTCCTTCAAGTCTCCGGATTCTCGTGGGTCGTCTGGATCCAGCACCGCGCCTTCGACGCCTTCCAGCAGATGCAGCCGCGAGAGTACTCCGACGCGGGCGTGCGCGTGATCGACCTCGATGACGAGTCCCTCGCCAAGCTCGGCCAGTGGCCCTGGCCGCGAACCCAGGTGGCCCGCCTCGAGGGCAGGCTCCAGGACCTCGGCGCCTCGGTCACGGCCTACGACATCTTCTTCGCCGAGCCCGACCGGACGTCGCCCAAGCGCATCGCCGCCACCTGGCCCTCGACGCCCGAGTTCACCGCGCTGAGGGATCGCGTCGCCAAGCTTCCCGACCACGACGACATCCTCGCGGGCGTCCTGCGCAAAGGCAACGCGGTCCTGGGCTACGCGCTCACGGGAGAGCGCAACGCCGTCGCCGTCTCGGAAAAAGCCGAGATCACCTACATGGCCCGGACCCCGGACGACCGGCCGATGATCCGGGACTACCCCGGCGCCGTCTCGAACCTGCGCCAGCTCGAGCATGCGGCGGCGGGCCTGGGCAACGTCGGATTCGAGCCCGAGCTCGACCAGGTCATCCGCGGCACGCCGCTGATCTTCAAGCTCCGCGGCAAGGTCGTCCCCGCGCTGTCGCTCGAGGCCCTGCGCGTCGCCCAAGGCCTCAAGGACTTCGCGGTCAAGCTCGCCGGCGCCGGCACCGAGTACTCCGGCGGCCGCGGCAAGGACCGGGACGTCGTCGCGATCAAGGTCGGCCAGTTCCTGATCCCGACCGACGAGAACGGCAGCATCTGGGTGTATTACACGAAGACGGCGCCCGGACGCACCATCCCCGCCTG
This sequence comes from uncultured Elusimicrobia bacterium, assembly GCA_964537395.1. Classification (GTDB taxonomy): domain Bacteria; phylum Elusimicrobiota; class Elusimicrobia; order UBA1565; family UBA9628; genus GWA2-66-18. Next base: position 3,594 of record CAZIBN010000097.1, on the reverse strand, counting down.
GAAGATCTTCGAGAAGGACTTCGATCGCGCCCTGATCGAAGGCTCGATCTGCTTCATCGGCACGAGCGCGCTCGGCCTCAAGGACATCCGCGCCACGCCGCTGAACCCGGCCGCGCCCGGCGTCGAGGTCCACGCCAACGTCACCGAGCAGATCATCACCTCGACCTTCCTTAAGCGCCCGGACTGGGCGATCGGATCCGAGTTCGTCTATCTGCTCGCCCTCGGCCTGCTCCTTCTCTGGGTCCTGGGACGGGCGGGTGCCATGTGGTCCGCGCCGGTCGCGGCGGCCGCGATCGCGCTATCGATCTGGGTTTCCTGGCACGCGTTTTCCGCTTGGCACTGGCTCCTCGACCCGCTCTTCCCGTCTCTCGGCCTGCTGACCGTTTACGCGACCTGGTCGGCGGTCAGCTTCGTGCGCACGGAAGGCGACAAGAAACGCATCACCGACACCTTCGGCCGATACCTGTCGCCCAAGGTCGTCGAGAAGCTCGCGAAAAACCCCGAGGGCGTCCAGCTCGGCGGCGAGACGCGGGAGATGACCTTTCACTTCTGCGATATCCGCGGGTTCACCACGATCTCGGAGAAGTTCGACCCGCACGGCCTGACCGTCTTCATCAACAACTTCCTGACGCCGATGACGGAGATCATCCTCCAGCACGACGGCACCATCGACAAGTACATGGGCGACTGCATCATGGCCTTCTGGAACGCGCCGATGAACGTCCCCGACCACGCCCGCCGCGCCAGCGAGGCCGCGCTTAAGATGCATGACAAATTGGCCATGCTCAACGCCCAGTGGCAGGATGAGGCGAAAGCGAAGGGCATTACGTTGCCGAAGATCGAGATCGGCACCGGCCTCAACACCGGCCCCGCCGTCGTCGGCAACATGGGCTCGACCCTGCGCGTCGATTACACCGTCCTCGGCGACGACGTGAACCTCGCCTCCCGTCTCGAAGGCCAGTCCAAGACGTACGGCGTCCACATCGTGATCGGGCCGCTCACGCGCCAGCAGACGCCGGACTTCGCCGCGATCGAGCTCGACCTCATCAAGGTGAAGGGCAAGACCAAGCCGGTCAACATCTACGCCTTGCTCGGCGACCCCGCCATCGCTAAGTCAGCGCCCTTCCTGGCGCTCGCCGCGAAGCACGCCGAATTCCTGAAGGTCTACCGTTCCGCCCGCTTCGAGGAGGCCGCGGCGCTCATGGCCGAGGCAAGAATCCTCGGCGAGCCCTGGCATCTCGGGAAGCTTTACGACCTGTACGTGGAGCGCCTCGAAGCCTTCCGCACCGAACCGCCCCCTTCCGGCTGGGACGGCGTGTTCACCGCGACTTCCAAATAAACCGTCCAATCATCACGCCGGAGCCTTCAGGGTATGATGCCCCCCGTTTGTCTTGCTCACTTGATCCAAATCTCTGCAAAATATGAAACTGCGCGGGATATTATTATAAACTGCAATCATGAAAAAGAACTTCATCGGCGTCTTGGCGTGCATGATCTTGACGGGGCTCGCGTCGCTCGCGGCGGCCCAGTCGTGGGGTCCGTGGGGCGTCGCCGCGGACCTGGTGAATCTGAAGGACGTGATGGAAGGCCGCGTCGTTTCGACGACCATTCACACCTGCAACATGACCTATAAGGTCCGCAAGGGAATGTGCAATGGCTCGATGCGCATCGAGCACGCCGACGCGGGAAAGACCTCGGTCCGAGAGTTTCTGGTCAATTCGCGCGTCGCCATCAATTCGGGCGGTAAGACGGTGACGCTGGACGCTTTCCCGGGCAAGAATGTGCGCGTGGAGTATCGGGTCGTGGATGGGTTCTACACCGCGACCTCGCTGACCGTCAAGAACGATTAGCTACACGGCCTGATTGAGGAGAAGATCAGGCCTACGGCCATAAATATTGCCGCGTCGTCGCGACCTTCACCGGCACGAAGCAAGCCGCCGGTCCGAGCACGTAGAGCGCGGCCCTAGTCCGTCCGCGCATCGTTCAACATTCAGGGTCAGCGTGACCGCGAATTCGCGCCTTCGGTGTTCCGGCAGCTGAGCGTAACCGGATTGGCGCCGGCCTGTACCTTTATGAACTGGCTTTTGGCCGCGGCGGGCCCCGAGTATCGGGCCTTGAGTCGAGCCATGACGGCCATCGGAGCGTGCATGGCGTCGAGGGCGGAGGACAGAGCCTCGTCGCCGTTGGCGGAGGCGGGTAGGGCGAGCGCGACGATGGCGGCGGCGAGAGCGGTGCGGCGGAGCATGGGACTGATCCTGGTGGCGCCGCTCATGACGGGCTGCTCACGATCAAGCCCGCCAAAGCTTAAAGGCTCAGCGCTTAAACAGCTTCTCCATCATCTTGTCGCCTTCTTCCTTGGCGATCTTCTCGTCCGTCTCAGCGAGGTCGTTCTTGTGGAACTTCATGTTGGCGCGAAAGTTGTACGCCTCGTGATGGTCCGCCTGGAGCTTGATCGCCTCGTTGAAGTCCGCGATGGCCGCGTCCGCGGCTTCGGGGGTGGCGTCCTTGCCGTATGCCTCGAAGGATTTCTTGTGGCCGGAGTCGAAGAATTCCTTGGCGGAGGTTTGGGCGGACGAGGCGGTCGCCGCCGCCAGCATGAGCCACGCGACGATGATCGTTCTCATTTTTCAGCTCCCGCTTTCTTCTTGGGCCGCACCGTTCCCGGAGGACATTCGCCGATGCAGCGGCGGGGGCCGAGCACTTTGACGCTGGAGGCGACCTCTCGCAGCCAGGCGAGGCCGCGCTCTTTTTCCGCGTTCCCGTGCGCTTTCCGTCGATTCAGCACGAAGCGGACGAACCCGTCCTTCAGAATCACGCGTCCGAGAAGCCAATTAAAATCCTGGTTGAAGTCGGCCTGGAACTCGCGCCCATCGGACAGCTTCTCGATATCCGAATACGCGGGACCGGCCGAGGGGGTGCGCTCCATAAACAGCTTGTAGCCGTCAGGACCCTTGAGACTGGTCGCACCGATGGCGTCGTTAAATTCCTCCACCGACCAGCCGTCGGGAAGCTCGAAGGAAATGCCTTCCTGGGTCTCCACGATCCCGCCGGGGATGTCGGGTATGGCCGCCGGCTTTTCGGCGGCGGGGTCCGCGGGGCAATGCATGACTGCGGCCTCTTTCCACAGCTTCATATCGCGCGCCCGGCGGAGCCGCGAATCCTCGTCGTCCTTGGGCGGTGGGGTCTCCCTCCAAATCTGGACCGCGCGCTGGTAGTGAGGGCAGGCCGCGGGTTTCACTCCGGGTCCTGCGGGGGCCGCCGCGTAAGCGAGGCAAGCCTCGAAGTAGGCGCCCATATATTTCGGCGAGCCCTCGGGCAACCGAGCGCGCCAGGCCTCGCAGACGGCAGGGGCGTTCTCGTGCTTGCTCCCCATCGTCTCGATGACGGCCTTAGCGATGACCGATTCGACTTCCTTCTCGGCGGGGGGAAGGGCCTGGGCGGAACCGGCGAGCAAAGACAGGGCGGCGGCGATCTTGATAATCATAATTGGGCGGGCGTCGCGGCGACCGCCCCGAACGTTGCCCCGTGGCAGAAACAAGGTAGGATAAATTAGCCCGCTTCTGCCGGCGGCCGCCTTCATGGGCTCAGGATAGC
>CAZIBN010000096.1:0-10408 GCA_964537395.1 uncultured Elusimicrobia bacterium | reverse complement strand
CGGAACCGCGTCCGATGCGGCCTCCGCAGGGGCAGGGCGGTGGCGGGATGGGCGGTATTGACCCCTCGATGATTCAGGCCCTCCTTGGGCGCCTTGGTATTGGCGGCGGCGGCCAGTAATGTACGGGCAGAGTACTCGAAGCCTGATGGAGAACCGCGGCAGCGGCGGCGGCGGAGACTTCGGCAGCTCTGGCCGGAAGGACATCGACGAGGCCGCTCGCGAGCACGACGAACGCCTCGGAACGGGCGAAGGGCAGCTCCGCGACCGTATCGCGAAGGCCGAGAAGGAACGCAAAGAACGGGAGCGCCGAGACAAAGAAGGGCCGGACGGTTTCCGTGAGCGCGAGGTCGAGGCCGGTGACATGGGGCCGAAGGACGACGGTTTCATCGAGGACGAGCCCGGCGCTGACGACATGGGTCAGGGCAGCGGCGTCAAGCCCGGTGAAGGCGGGACCGGCTGGTACGACAATTACGAAGATTTCATGAACCCTAAGGGGAGCTTCGACCAGTGGTGGGCCAAGGGGGCCCGTGGCGGCATCGGAATGATCGAATTCTTCCTGCCGATGCTCAAGGCCGGGAAGATCCCGCTTGACGCTCTTGGGTGGGCGTGGCCCGGCAGTGGCGGCGCCCCTGAGAGCTGGGAAGACTTCGAGAACGGTGGCGGCAGCGGTGGCCGCAGATTCGACTGGGAAGCGTTCGATAGGGGGGACGGCAATGGGACAGGATTCGACCCGAACGATGACGGCGGTGTCCCTGCTGAGTACCGTAACCGATGGGAGTACGAACACCGCAACGACGGTATCCCCGGTGGTGGCGGTAACGGCAACGGCGGCAGCACCGGAGGCAACAACCCCGGCGACGGCGGCGACCCCGCTGAGGGCGACGACCGTGACCCAAACGCAGACACGACCGGCGGCGGTGGCGGCGGGGACGAGCTCCCTGACGGCAGTCGAAACCCTTACATTCAGGGCGGACCTTACGATTACGGCTACGAAGCGGGACCAGTTCGCATGGCTGGGCAGTCTCAGCAGCCGAACATGGGTGGGATAGACATCAATGCCTTGATGCGGATGCTTCAGGGTGGAGGCTAGCCATGGGAAGCGGGAATACTGATACGGGATACGGACCGACTGGCGGCGGCGGGGGCGGAAGCTCCAGCGGCGGCAGCTCGGGATCGACCTACACGGGCACTCCCGGCGGCACCTACACGGGCCAGCCTCCGGGCGACTACACCGGGGCTCCCTACACCGGCACTCCCGGCGGTGGCTATCAGAGCCAGAACTACACAGGCGACCCTGGCGGGGCGCAGGGCGGGATCCAGTTCGGCAACAACGGGCAAGCCGTCCAGTTCAACACGACGCCTCAGTACGAGGCGATGACGAAGCAGATCGACTACCAGACGCAGGACCAGATCAATCAGCTTCAGGAGCAGTTCGGCGACGCCGGGATGCGGTGGTCGACGCCCCTTCTCTCGCAGATGGGGGCGACGAACCAGCGGGCTGCGGCGGACAAGAACGAGCTCCTCGCGACCATGAACTTCAAAGAGCAGAACGACGCCTATCAGCGGGCTAGGGGCGAGCAGCAGGACATCTACGGCCGGTCGAGGGACCAGGAGCAGGAGCGGTACGGCCGCTCAACCTCCCGTGACGCCCGTGATTACGACCGCGCTTACCGTGCAGAAGATGAGCGATACGGCCGCTACGACCGGGCCGACGACAAGGGCTGGAACCGCAGCCGGGACGTTGAGCAGGAGAAGTACGAGCGGTCGAAGGGCCTTGAGAAGGAAGCCTATGAGCGATGGGCTCAGGGCGACATGCAGGGCTACCAGCGGGCGATGGAAGCGGCCCGAATGGAGATGGCATTGTCTCAGCAAGAGAACGACTACAACCGGCAGACGCAGATGGACCTTTGGGGCATGGGCGGCGACGAAGAGGGGTCGGCGAACGCCGATCTCAAGGCGTATCTGGACCAGTGGATGCAGAGCCAAGACGGTTACATGCCGGATATTATGCAGCTCCTGAACGGCGGCTACAACCCTCAGTTGGAGGTCGATAAGGGCGTCGACTGGGCCTCGATTATCAGCGCGATTGGGTCCGCTTACGGATCGAGCAAGTAATGTCGGTTTACTACAAGGAATCCAGCACAGCGAGCATCCTCCGTGGCTTGGCGGAGGCCCTGCCGGCGTACTACAAGGCCGCCACGGAGAAGAAGCGGGCCGAGGCGGAAGAGGAAGAGCGGCAGCGTCGAATCGCTCGTCGCGAGAAGACTGACAAGTTCGACGACCTCAGGATGGAACACGATACCCTGAAGATGGGGCAGGAGCGGCAGGAGATGGACTCCGAGGCCGACTTCGAGCGCCGGAAAAAGGCGTACTTCTCGTCTCCGACGACGCTGCGGCATAACCCGTTCAGCAATCTCGGCGAACAAGCGGCTACGCTAGGGGAAGACCCGGACAAGCTGCCACAGGGACCGATGCCGCCAGTCGAGGGGCGCGACCTTGAGGAGGGCGCTCGGCTTCGCGACGAAGAGGTGCTGCGGCGGCGCGGCAACATGTCCGATACCGCCTACGGGCAGCTTTCGGAAGCATTCACTAAGCGGAACCCGGTTACCGAAAAGGCCGGTATTGCGGCGGGATACGCAAGCCGCCTGAAACGGCAGGAGGCCGAGGCTCGCGGCATAGAAAAGGGCCTCGACCGGAAAGCCGCCCGGGAGGATGCGATCACCGTCGAGAACAACAAGATCGACAAAGAGGAACGCTCCGCTGGCCGCCTGAGCGCCAAGGCAGCGAGAGAAGGCGCGATCACCGCCGCCAAGGCAGCGAGAGAAGGCGCGATCACCGCCGCCAAGGCCGAGTATGACGACCTCGTCAAGCAGGACCAAAGCGTCAGGAAAGAGATCCAGGACGCGCAGGCGAAGGGCCAACGTGACGACATCGACCCCGGCCTCTACACGCGGGTCAACGCCTTGCGCGACGAGAAGAGCAAGGCTTACAGGCGTTACGAAGCTGCCCTGAACGCCCCCTTGTCGAAGTTCCCTGGTGACGAGCCGGAAGCGAAGCACGGACCGGCAGAAGAGAAGGCCGAAGAGCGGACCTCGCCCGTGTCTGATGTGGAAGTCGTTGCGAGGATGAAGAAAGAGGGCATCCCGGATACGCCGGCCATGCGCGAAGCCGCCCGTAAGTTGATCGCTGCCGGAAAGTAGGGTTCACAATGGCCGAGCCCGAAGATCCGTGGGAGGCGCTTCGTAGGAAAGCACTCAAGGACGAAGAAGCGGACCCGTGGGAGGCGCTTCGTCAAGAGGCGGCAGCCAAGAAGAAGCCCCGTGGTGGGGTAGCGCAGAGGGCGTTCGTCAACATGGCGAACGACATGGGACAGGGCGAGATCAACCGGGCTGAAGGCTTCTGGGGCGAGACTGGGCCGAAGGCAACAAGTGAGTACGAAGAGGCGCCCGGCAGCGCATGGGACAAGACCCAAGGGACGATCGCGTCGGGTGCCCTTGGGGCCTATCTGGCCGCCGGGACTGCCCTCAAGGGGGTTGGCGAGTACGCCGGCCAAGGGCTCGACTTCATCGCTGACCTCGCAAAGAAGCCGCCGCCAAAGAAGCGTCCCGAAGGGTACGACCCTCGGCTCGGCGAGCTTGAGGGTGGCGACACGTTCGAGGGAATGGAATCCCGGGGCATGGGCCAGATCCTTGGGCTCAAGGAGGCTGCCGAGCTTCAGCCGGAAGTCGAAGCACAGAGTTACGCGAATGACCCGAACATGGCGAAGCGCCTTGGTCACGGAGTCTTCGCTGACACGATGGCGGCGGCTCCGAATCTGGCCCTGATGGGCGCACTCGGGCCGGTCGCCGGGAGCGTGGTCGCGGCGTTCGCCGGGCAGAAGGGCGAGACGGGCGAGACTGACGTAAATCAGGGCATCATCGAAGCCGGGAAGCTCGCGCTCCTCGGGAAGGCATCTAACGCGACGGCCGGCAAGAACCTCGCGCTCCGCGCACTTGCAGAGGCTGGCGTCGGGTCCGGGCAGGACTTGGCTACACAGGTCGCTGGTGGTCAGGGCGTCGACCCCGAGCAGGTGATGCGGGCCGGGCTCGGATCACTGCCCTTCTTGGCGCTCGACGCCGGCCAGACGAAAGAGTCGGTGGCCGCACGCAGGGAAGCCGAATCCCTTCAGGGGAAGACTGGGTTCGCCGAGCGTGGCCGCGAACAGGCGCAGCTTGACGCCGCAACGAAAGAAATCCGGAAGGACTTCGAGAAGCAAGAGGCCGAGCGGGTACAAGCGGAAGCCGAAGCCCGGCAGGAAGCCCTCCGTGACCAGATCGCCAAGCGGTCTGTCGATATGACACAGCACGTCGCCGACGAACACCGCGCCCCGGCAGCCGAAGCCGAGGCGATAAAAACAGCCCGCGAGCTCGGTCTCTCCACGGAAGAGCAGAATAAGGTCGCCCAGAAGGCCGCCCTTGAGGCGAAGTTGGCAGTCAAGGCCAAGTTCGTCGAGCCGCCGCCCGAGCCGCCCCCGGTTGACCCGGCCGTAGCCAAGCAAGCAGAAGAGACTGCCAAAATGGCACCACATGTCGAGGCGTCAACGAAGCTCGCGGAGGTCGCGGCTCAGGGCAAGCCGGCAGTTGGCGCCCACCTCGGCAGCACGGGCATGGGCGATATCCTTACGAAGCTCGCCGGCCACCACAACAACGACGAGATGATCCAGCGGGCTCGCGACGGAGAGGCCACGGGAGAGGACGTTCAAAAGCTCCGCGAAGAAGCGGTGAGGATGGGCCTGCCAGACCCGTTCGGGTCGCTTGTTGTCAAGCCCGAACCGGTCGTAGAGCAGCAGGTGCCAGAGGAAGTCGACCAGTTCGCGCAGGAGACGCAGCCGGCAGCCGAAGCCGGGGCGATCAAGATGGCCCGCGAGCTGGGCCTCCCGTCAGAAGAGCAGAACAAAGTCGCCCATAAGGCCGCCCTTGAGGCGAAGCTGGCCGTCTTGGCCAAGTTCGTCGAGCCGCCGCCCGAGCCGAGGCCGGAGCCTGTTCGTTCCGAGCAAGAGCCGATTGCCACCCCGGTCGATGACGGGCCTGTCGTCCCGCTCGGAAGTGCCGGCGGGATGGGGGCCGAGGCTCCAGGTGCCCGCGATAAGTTCAACCACCAGGTTGACCCGGACTGGGTGGAGGGGCTCGCCCGAACGCCGGAGGCCAAGGCCCATGTCGCCAGCCTGAAGCAGCTCCTTTGGGACTACAACGGCTACAGGAGCGACCCGAACTCGCTCTTGCCCGACCTGAAGGACGCGAGACTGGTGCTGCCCAAGCTTGGCGAAGGGACTGAGGTCCAGATCCTCGTCAACGGGGACACCATCCTCACCAAGGCCGACCTTCAGAAGATGCTTGAGTCCGGGTCATACGGGGCGACCGATGCGCTCCCGCCTGAGGCGCGAGAGGCAGGCGGTCGGCAGCGGGACAGGGAAGTTCACGACCTGACGAACTTCTTCTTCCGCCGGCTGGCGAAGAGCGAACACGCCCCCGAGTCCATCAAGAATCTCGCTTCTCGTCTTATCGTTCGCGACGACTGGCCGGCCATCGCCAAAGAAGTCGTCGAGATGGACTCACGGATGAGCGCCACGGGCGAGAAGACGGCTAACCCAGCCGAGAACGCGCTCAATTACGTGTTCGACAAGCGCTACAAGGACATCGACAAGGAACTCTGGCGCAAGGTTGTTGACGTTGCGGCCCACAAGAAGGGCAGCAACAAGGCCGGGCCGATGTCGTTCGAAGAGGCTTTCGACTACGTGATGACCGATGCGGAATACATGAACCCGAAAGACGCCAGCTCGTTCATGGCGAAAGACGTGGCTGAGAACCCGAAGCTCTACGAGGACAAGCTCCGCGCGGTTCGGGAGCTTCAGAATCAGCTCGAAGTCGCGACCGAATTAGCCGGCCTGCCGATCAATGCCGAGAGCCGGGAGGATGGCCGCTTCTATGTCCCCGAACTGATGAATCCGCTCGCCCTGAATAAGATGCAGCGGGGCTTGGCCGGCAACATCAAGAACGAGGGCGGGATGCGTGGGCCGACGGCCAAGGCCATGGGGCGCATGAAGGAAGCACTCCACGACAAGTACTACTTCCGAATGAAGGGCGAGGAGCGCCCCTTCGCTTCGATCCACCTTGAGAAGGTTGAGGCGAAGCGGGAGGCGTACATCGATCAGGCCGTCAAGAACCACATGGCGAAGATCCGCGAAGGTAACGGGAAGACGTGGACGCCGAGCGAACAGATCGCCCACGAGAAGCTCACTCGCGCACGGATCGAGCGGACCACCCGGATTCGGAAGCCGATGGCTTATCGGGAGCGCGTCGCCGCCAACACGATGACCGACCTATTCTCTCTCTTGGCCGAGGGCGCCCAGCAGAAGGGCAATCTTATCGGTAAGGCCAAGGGCTGGGATGAGTTTGCCACCCACATGATGACCCGGCCGGACAGCACCACGCCGGCATGGATCTCCCCTCATAAATTCGAGGGGCGTAACGAGACGTTCGACGACGACGGGCGGCCCGTGAAGTACGTCAAGATCAACGGTGACGCGCTGCGCGAGCTGGCCGAAAAGACGAGCCCCGCGCTGAAAAGATTCCTGAACGGCTACATGCGCGAGGACGTGGCGAGGGTCATCGAAGGCGAGATCAAGGTCAGGAGTGGCCTCGCGAAGTACTGGGGCGCGGTCGAGGGGTACGGCCGCAAGGGCGTCACGGCATGGAAGCCCTCGCGTCACGTCAGGGGGCCGATCGAGAACATCGTTTCGCACAGCCTCGATAGCTCGCGGATGGCGGTCGATGTCATGGCCGAACTGGTGCGGGCAGGCAAGGACTTTGCCGTCCAGAAGACGGACCTATCGACGCCGCTCGGGAAGGAAGTCGACGGCTCCGTTCTCCAGTTCGTTCGGATGATCGAAGACGCGATCCCGCCCGACGCCGACTACGTCAAGCTGAACGAGCTTGGCATTTTCGATTCCGGGTTTCTTGGGAACGGCTGGCGGCGGACGCTACAAGAGGGCATGACGCTCAACGATTTCAAGGACTCGAACCCGGCCGTCCGCGACCAGATGCTGCGGAAGATGCGCCGGTCGCCACTCGGGCAGGCCGCGATCAAGGCCGGGTGGTCGATGGAGAAGTGGTACCACATCGAGGACATGTACTTCAAGGTCCACGCCTACAAGTGGCACATGAAGAAGGACGGGATGTCGTCGGAAGCCTCCATCCAGCGGGTCAAGGACTTCCAGTTCGACTTCGTGAACATGCCGCCGTGGGTCAAGGCGATCGCAGCAAAGGTGCCGTTCACGGCGGCGGTCTCGTGGAACTTCGCGCGAATCCTCGGCAACCACTTCAACAACTACGGCAAAGCCCACGCGATAAAGACGGGCGTAAAGCTCGGGCTCCTGGCCTTCAGCGGGCCGGCGTCGAGCGCCGTTTTCGGGCCTTCTGGCGAAGAGCGCGAGCGCATGGGCAAGATGGCTCCGAATCGGTGGACGAACTTCTACCTACCCGGAACGTTCGAAGATGGCTCCAGCCCTTACATCGGCACCGGGTGGGCCATCCCGTTCGGGAGTGCCTTGTTCAATTGGTCGAGCGACTGGCGGCACGCGCTCATCAATTCGACTGGCGTGATGACCCGACCGATCGCCGAAGTCGTGATGAACGAAGACGCCTTCGGACGGGAGATTTCGCCAGACAAAGACAATGGCTGGCAAAGGACGAAAAACATCGGGACGCACGTCGCGAAGGGGATGGTCTTCGTGCCGGGCCTATCACTCGCGTCGGTCATGCAGCCGATCGAGGACGCACGGAAGCCAGAAGAGCGACAGAAGGGCTTCGTAAGAAGCGTCTCTCCTCTGACTTACGGGAACTACGGGAAGAAGCAAGAGATCCAAGAGAAGAAGCGGCGTGGGTTTGAGGCGAGGGAACTCCTCCGTGCAGCTAGCGCGGCAGACCGCAAGGGCGACAAAGAAGCGGCTCGGGAGTATCGCGAACGAGCCAGGGCAATGCTGAAGGGGGAGTAATGACTGACGAGCGGCGTGGTGAGAACGGGTGGGGCGAGTGGAAGCAGCTCGTGCTATCGGAGCTGAAGGATTTGAAGGACGGGCAGGCGAAGACTGACGACAAGGTCAACACGATCAACGAGACCTTGGCCGGCCTGAAGGTCAAGCATGGCCTCTTGGCGACGCTCGCCGGAGCCGCTTCAGGCGTCGCGAGCGCCTTGGCTGTCAAGTTCGGCGGCGGCGGGCAGTAGCGTGGTTCCCCGGATCGACCGCGACCCGGCCAAGCTGGACCCGGAGTTCCGCCGGATCGTCGAGGTCATGCTTGCCGAGCTTCTCAGGGACCACTGGCTCTACGGTATCCAAGAGGGTTTCCGGACGGTCGAGCGGCAGGCGTTCATCTACGAGCAGGGGCGGACCAGAACCGGGCCGATCGTGACGCAGAAGGACGGCGTGACGCGCCTCTCGAACCACCAGAGCGGCCGGGCCGCTGACATCTACCCGAAACGGAACGGGATGTTCTATATCCCCCGGGCCGATGCGTTAGAATGGGTAAAGCTGGGAGAAGCCGCCGAACGGAACGGCCTGATTTGGGGCGGGCGATACCCTCGGATGAAGGATATGCCGCACGTTGAACTAAGGAGGGTTGCATGAAGCTCAGGCATCTCGTGTTTGTAGGGGCTCTGGCGGTCGCTGGCGCCGCTTACGGGGGCGATTGGGGCTACGTGACCGGCTGCGTGGTCGATGGCGATAACGGGGCTCCTGTGAGTCAAGCCAGAGTCAAGATCGCAGAAAAGCAGTTCTTGGATATCGTAAACTTTACAGACGATGGTGGTTGTACGGTCGGGCAACCGGGGTATCGGCCGTCGTTCCCGCTGCGGCTTCAGGTCGATGTTGAGGCTGGCCCGGTCTACATGCCGTGGTACGGCTACCCGGACCTGGTCTGCTCGTCTTACCCGGCGTCGCCGCCTTATGTGCTGTGTGAGTTCACGATCGAACTGGTTCCCCGGTTGGCGGTGACGGGGGCAGTGACCGTGGTGTTTCAAAAGGCCGCTGAGTAGAAAAGTCATGGGGTACACCATCACGGTGCCCCGCGAGGTCAAGAAAACTTTTTATTGGAGGAGTAAGTAATGTTGAATCTAGTCAAGGGATACCGCACCATCGGGCTCATCATCATCTCGGCGATTCTGGCGATCCTCTCCCGCAAGGGGATCATCAGCCCGGACTCTGGCGTCACGGCCGGCGGGCTCTGGGATTCGATGGTCGCCAACTGGGAATCCGTGGCTTCCGTCGTTACGTCCGTTCTCGCCATTTGGTACAAGCTTCGCGCTCCGAAGCCGGGACCGCTCGCGCCGGTTAGCTGACAATAATTGTCACTTGCTTGGGGCCGCTCTTCGGGGCGGCCCTAGCTTTTTGTACAGAATCCGGTAAAATCCCCTTATGGAATGGAAACCAGAAGAACTCAAGCCCGCTGGGTCTCACATCCTCGTTCGCCGGGCCGCTCGCCCGACCGAAAAGGGCGGCATCTCGATCCCCGACACGGCCGTCTCCCGGCAGCCCTGCAAGAAATGCCTTGGGATGGGATGCTTCCCGTCCCCGGTCTACGAGGAAGACGGCCTGAAGATCAACCACTGGGATGAGGCGCCTTGCCGGGACTGCTCGGGGCGTGGGTACGGCGGCACGCTGTACGATCTTCAGGAGACGTTCCGGGACTTCGAGGCCGAGGTGGTGGCGGTTGGGCCGGGGGCCTACAAGGTCAAGAAGCGGATGTCGGATGGCAAGGTGATGCGGGTCTACGGGCACCGGGTGCATATGCCGGTGAAAGCCGGCGACCGGGTTTTGATTGCCCGATACGCCGGCTACAGCGGGGTGAGTTGGTACTTGGATGACGAGTGGATGATGATCCTGCCCTACGAGATTATCGCTTTGGTCGAGTAGCTCCCCCTCGCCGCCGCCACGATCGCCCGCAGTGCCGCAAGGTCGACGCTCATTTTGCCCTCGCTTTCGTCATGCTGAATGTCGCTTCGCAGATTCGGCAGATGGTCCATCCGGACTTGGTGACGTAGGCGTTGGCTCCCGTCCGTGCCCCGCAGAACCCGCACTTCGGGCTAGGGCAGCTCGTCGGGCTCGGTTGGCTCGGCGTTGTTTTCGGTTTCCCCCCACTCGTCCAAAAGTTCAAGCTCATCACGGCTGTACCCTTCTGCGCGGATCATCGCGCGGTTTCGTGCGGTTTCAAACAGGGCTTCCCATCGTTCGGAGCTGACGCCAAGCATCTCGGCCCATGCTGTCCTGACGCTCTCCTCTGGCCTTGTCTCGCCAGCTTCGGCCCTTGCGATCGTCGAGTCGGTGCGGTGGAGGGCGGTCGCCATGGCCGCCTGGCTGATGCCGAGATCGGCCCGG
>CAZIBN010000095.1:0-10632 GCA_964537395.1 uncultured Elusimicrobia bacterium | reverse complement strand
GACGACGCCCCGGTAAAGAAAGCGGCTCCTAAAAAGGGCGCGAAGCCCGCGGCTAAATCCGGCGCCAAGGGCCGCCGGGGCGGCGAGGCCACGGCCGAATCGAAGCCGGCGAAGGAACCGAATCTGCCGGGCATGCCGGCGGCTGAAGACATCCAGTAGGACAGGAGAAACGATCCGATGGGCGAAATCCACATTCTGGCGTTGTTCCGTGAGAGCTTCACTCTTGTCATCATGCTGTTCTGCTCGATCCTGTCGATCACCTTCGCCCTCGAGCGCTGGTGGTACTTCCGCACCGCGCAGGCGAGCCCGGACGAGGTCCTCGGTCACGTCCGAAAGAGCCTCGAGGGCGGCAAGGCCGACGCCGCCGCGGCCTACTGCCAGAAGCATCCCTCCGCCGTCGCCCAGGTCGTCCACTACGGCCTCCTGCATGCCGCGCGCTCGCGCAAGGACCTCGAGGAGCTGATGCTCACCAAGCTCAAAGAGGAGCGCATCAAGCTCGAGCGCTTCCTTGGCGTGCTCGGCACTCTCGGCAACGTCTCGCCCTTCATCGGGCTGTTCGGCACCGTCGTTGGCATCATCAAGGCCTTCCGCGACCTCGCGGTCTCCGGCACCGGCGGCCCCGCCGTCGTGGCCCGCGGCATCGCCGAGGCGCTCGTCGCGACGGCCGCGGGCATGCTTGTCGCCATCCCGGCGACCATCCTGTATAACTACTTCATGCGCCGCCTGAAGGTCATCACCGTCGACATGGAGATCGCGTCGGCGCGGCTGATCGTGATGGTCGGGGCGAAGTAAGGACGCTCCCATGGCCGGCGCCAGCCAGAAAGAAGAAGAGCCGATCACCGCGATCAACGTCACCCCGTTGGTGGACGTGTGCCTGGTGCTTGTCATCATCTTCATGGCCGTCGCGCCCATGGCCGTCACCCTCGGCATCAAGGTCTTCGAGACCCGGCCCTCGACCGCCGAGGGCAAGTCCTCCGTGGACGAGAACGTCAATATCCGGATCACGCCGGACGGCGGCATCTCCGTCAACGGCACGAAGACCGATGGCGTGACTTTCCGCGGCGTGCTCGCCGCGGCGCTGGCGGCCAGCAAGGACAAGATGGTGATCGTGACCGCCGACGCGACGAACAAGGTCGGGCTCGTCGTCGAGGTCCTCGACGCGTCCAAGCAGGCGGGCGCTCTCAAGCTCGCGGTGATGAAGGCCGATATGCCGGTCGCGGGAGGAAGCTGATGGCCGGCGGAAGCATCGAGTCGGACGAGCCCATCACCGACATCAACATCACGCCCCTCGTGGACGTGTGCCTGGTGCTCGTCATCATCTTCATGGTGACCGCCCCGATGTTCTCCGACCCGCCCATCAAGGTCGACCTGCCCTCCGCCCACACGCACGAGGGCGAGGAGGCCGACAAGATCACCGTGACGCTTTCGAAGGACGGCGAGTACGCCATCGACGCCGAGAAGTTCACGGACCCGAAGCTTCTGGGGGAAGCCCTCAAGGTCGCGCTGTCGCAGAAAGATTCGAAGATGGTCGTCCTGCGGGCCGATAAGGACGCCCTTCATGGCCAGCTCACCGACCTGATGGCGCGCGCCAAGGACGCGGGGGCCCAGTCGCTGACGATCGCGACGGAACAGCTGAAGTGACATGGTGTCTATAAAAGGATGACCCAGGCAAGAGTGCCGGCGTCGGTGATGATCTCGCTCGCGTTTCACGCGGGCTTCCTGGTGCTTTTCGTGGGCCTCGTGAAGGAGGGCCCGAAGCAGGCGGCGCAGATCATCGAGGGCGTCGACCTTCTCGTCGCGCCTGCGCGGCCGGCGCCCGTCGCCAAGCCGGTCCTGTCCACGATGGATTTCCTCAAGATGGCATTGCCCGCCGCCCCGTCCCGCCGCGCCGAGCTCGCGGCCGTGGACCTCAAGATCGAGAAGCGCAAGCCTGTCCTCGCGGACGTCCCGAAGCTCGAGGAAAGCATGCGCAAGCTGGCGCCCAAGCTCGAGGCGCTCGATCTCTCTCGCTCGCGCGTCTCGGCCGCGAAGGTGGATGCGGAGCCGATGAGCCGCCGCCGTGCCGCGGAGACTTTGGCGGCTCTCCCGAAGCTGGAGGAAGTCGGCCGGCGCCGCGTGAAGAATCTGCCCGAGGCGCTCGTGCTCGAGGAGAAGCGCCGCGAGGCCACCGCGATCGTCGGCGGCGCCCTCGACGCGCCGCGCCCGACGAGCCGCCGCCAGGTCATGGCCGCCGCGACGGCCCTCACCGAAGCCGAGGCCCCGGTTGGGCGCCCCACGACGCGCAAGGGCTTTTCCATCCTGCCCGAACAGCTCGAGCTTCGGCCGCACGCCGAGGCGGCGGCAGCTCCCAAATTCGAGAAGATCGAGGCCGCGCCGAAGCTCGAGCGCCGCCAGGCCGCCGCCGCGACCGAGGACGGCCCCAAGAAAGGCATCGAGATCGAAGGCCCGCTCAAGGACCGCAAGGTCGCCGGCGCGGACATCCCCAAATTCCCCGAGTGGGCCCGGAAGCAGGGCATGATGGAGGCCGAGGTCGCCATCCGCTTCAACGTGGACGCCGAGGGCTTCGTGATGCCCGGGATGCGCGTCGAGCGGACCTCGGGCTACGGCCGCCTCGACCGGCTTTGCATGGAGAGCCTTCGCAACTGGACCTTCGTCCCCGCGCCGGGATCCGGCGCGCAGTGGGGCGTCATCACCTTCCGCTTCGTCTTGGAGTGACAATGACCATCATCGCAGTCGTTATGACTTTCGCCCTCAATGCCGCGGCTCAGACCCCGACGCTTCCGGGCACGACCGCCGCAGCGCCCGCCGCTCCGACGGGGGGGATGCCCGCCGAGGTCGTCATCAAGGCCGAGGGCGCGGGCTCCAAGCTCAACGACGCTAAGCCGCCGCTGAAGATCGAGGTGGACCCCTTCGAGACGATCCGCCCCTCGCTCAAGCCGGATGAGAACCTGCTCCTCGCGGTGTCGCCGCTCACCGTTTCGTGGCGGCGCACCCATCCCGAGATCCTGATGAACGACCGGGTGATCCAGCCCTGGCGCACGACCTTCAGCCAGCGCTCCGGCATCGGCTTCAAGATCAAGGATCAGCTCGAGGCGCTGCTGGGCGGGAAGCTC
Organism: uncultured Elusimicrobia bacterium; assembly: GCA_964537395.1. Lineage (GTDB taxonomy): Bacteria > Elusimicrobiota > Elusimicrobia > UBA1565 > UBA9628 > GWA2-66-18. Next base: position 7,519 of record CAZIBN010000095.1, on the reverse strand, counting down.
GAGCCCAAGGAAGCCCGCAAGTGGGGCTGGAGCCTCACGATCGCCGACGAGGAAGGCCGCGTCTTCCACAACTACTCCGGCTCCGGCGATCCGCCCGTCGAGCTTCTGTGGACCGGGCAGAACGAGCAAAGCGAATGGGTCCGCGCCGGCCGTTCGTACTCGGCCGTCTACACGTTCACCAGCCCCGACGGCTCGCCGCGCACGACGGTCGGCAAGCCTCTCCTGTTCAAGGGCATCGTCCATCAGGAGGACACCGGCCTCCACCTGAGCCTCGACTCCTCAGCACTTTTCGGCACGGGCAAGAACGCGACCGAGCTCCAGGCCCCGTCGGGCCCCGATCTGCTGCGTTCCGCGGCGGATCTGATAAAGCGCAAGTACACCGGCATCCCGATCTCGGTGCGCGTGTTCGCCAACACCAAGGAACTCGGCGACTCCCAGGCCAAGGCCATCCAGGACGTCCTCCTGCGCGAGCTCATGGTCGCCACGCGCCACATCGGCGTCGACGCGACGCGTGCGCCGTTCTCCGATCAGCGCGTGGAGATCGTGCTCCTCAACCGATGACCGTCGGCCCAGCCCATTTCGTTCAGGGCCTTGAGCAATCGAGCCAAAAATCCTAAGATGAGTCGTCGCCCCTTTCTGGGGCCCGGAGGACTCATCATGGCCATTAAAGTCGGCATCAACGGTTTCGGACGCATCGGGCGCCTCGTTCTGCGCGCCTCCCTCAAGAATCCCGACATCCAGGTCGTCGCGATCAACGATTTGACGGACGCGAAGATGAACGCGGGCCTCTTCAAGTACGACTCGACGTTCGGACCCTACCCGGGCACCGTCGAAGCCGTGGGCACCGACCTCAAGATCGACGGCCGCCTGATCAAGGTGTTCGCCGAGAAGGATCCCTCCAAGCTCCCCTGGTCCTCGGTCGGCGTTGAGATCGTCATCGAGTCCACCGGCCTGTTCACCGAGGCCGAGAAGGCCAAGGGCCACCTCGTCGGCGGCGCCAAGAAGGTCGTGATCTCCGCCCCCGCGAAGGGCGAGGACATCACCATCTGCATGGGCATCAACGACGAGCTCTACGACCCGGTCAAGCACAACATCATCTCCAACGCCTCCTGCACGACGAACGCGCTCGCTCCCCTGGGCAAGGTCCTCGACGAGGCCCTCGGCATCAAGGCCGGCCTGATGACCACGGTCCACGCCTACACCAACGACCAGAACCTGCTCGACCAGCGCCACTCCGACCTGCGCCGCGCGCGAGCCGCCGCTGTCTCCATGATCCCGTCCTCGACCGGCGCCGCCAAGGCGATCGGCCTCGTGCTCCCGCAGCTCAAGGGCAAGCTCAACGGCTGCGCCATCCGCGTGCCGGTGCAGGACGTCTCCATCGTCGACCTGACCGTCGTCGTCAACAAGCCTACCACGAAGGAGGCCGTCAACGAGCTCTTCAAGAAGGCCGCCGCGTCGGGCAAGCTCAAGGGCTTCATGCAGTACAACGAGGATCAGATCGTGTCGCGCGACGTGATGGGCAACGCGCACAGCTCGGTCTTCGACTCCACGCTCACCGACGTCATTGACGGCAACCTCGTCAAGGTGTTCGGCTGGTACGACAACGAGTGGGGATACTCCAACCGCGTCGTGGACCTCGTCGCCTACATCGCCAAGAAGTCGGCCGTCGCAGCCTAGTTCGTGAGCAGCAAGAAGCGGCACGCGACGGTCATCGGCGTACCCCTCGACTACGGGGCCTCGAAGAAAGGGGCCTCGGGCGGTCCCGCCGCCGTGCGGCGGGCGAACCTCGTCGAGGGGCTCGAGGCTCTTGGCCTCGAGATCACCGATGCCGGCGACCTGGCCGTCCCGAAGGTCGCCGTTGCCGCGAAAGGCAAGCTCAAGAACGGGCCGGCCATCCTCAAGGTCTGCCAGAATCTCGAGAAGCAGACTTATGAAGCCGTCGCCAACGGGTCCATTCCGATCACGCTGGGGGGCGATCACTCCCTGGCTGTGGGCTCCGTCTCCGGCGTGGCGCGCGCGTTCCGCGACAAAGGGCGAAAGATCGGCCTGATCTGGGTGGACGCGCACGCGGACATCAACACACCGGACTCCTCTCCGACCGGCAACGTGCACGGGATGCCGCTCGCGCATCTTCTTGGCATGGGCCAGAAGGATTTCGCGCGCCTCGGCGGCTTCTCGCCGAAGATCGACCCGCGCAACGTCGTCCTCGTCGGCATCCGGGACGTGGACCGCGCGGAGGCCGTCAACATCCGCAAGTCCGGCATCCGCGTCTTCTCCATGCAGGAGATCGACCGCTACGGCATGGGCGTGGTGACCGAGCAGGCCATCGACATGGCCAGCGACGGGACCGCCGGCTTTCATCTCAGCTTCGACATCGACGTCGTGGACCCGGGCAACGCGCCGGGCACCGGCACGGTCAAGCGCGGCGGCCTCACCTATCGCGAGTCCCATCTGCTCATGGAGCTGTGCGCCGATTCCGAGCGCATGGTCGGGCTCGACCTCGTCGAGGTCAACCCGCTCGAGGACACCCAGAACGCGACCGCCGTCCTCGCGTCCGAGCTCATCGCGTCCGCGATGGGCAAGAACATATATTAGGGACCCCCATGACCGATAAGCCGGCTCTCAAGCTCAAGCGTCTTCAGGATGTGACCGTCAAGGGCAAGCGCGTGCTCGTCCGCGTGGACTACAACGTCCCGATGAAGGGCGCCAAGATCGAGGACAACGCCCGCATCCGCGAGACGTTGAAAACGCTCGAGCACTTGATCGCCGAAGGCGCAAAAGTCGTTTTGATCGCGCATCTGGGCCGCCCGAAGGGCAAGGTCGAGCCTAAGTATTCGTTGAAGCCCGTCGCGGCCGAGCTCGCCAAGCTGCTCAAGAAGCCGGTCGCGTTCGCCGATGATTGCGTCGGTCCCGTCGCCGAGAAGGCCGTCGCGGCGCTGAAGTCCGGCGATGTGCTTCTCCTCGAAAATCTCCGCTTCCACGCCGAAGAGGAAGCCAACGACCCGGCTTTCGCCAAGGCGCTGGCCAAGAACGGAGACGTCTTCATCCAGGACGCCTTCGGCGCCCTGCATCGCGCACATGCCTCCACCGCCGGCGTTACCGCGCATCTGCCCGGCGCGGTCGGCTTCCTCGTCCAGCGCGAGCTCGAGTTCCTCGACCGCGTGATCGGCAACCCACAGCGGCCGTTCCTCGCGATCATCGGCGGCGCCAAGGTCTCCGATAAGCTCGTCGTGCTCGACAAGCTCCTGGAGCGCGTGGATTCCCTGCTCATCGGGGGTGCCATGGCCTACACCTTCCTCGCCGCCCAGGGCATCAACATCGGCAAGTCCCTGCTTGAAAAGGACCAGATCGACGCCGCTAAGGCGGTGATCGAGAAGGCTTACAATAAGAAGGTCGAGATACTCCTGCCGGCCGATCACATCGTCGTTCGCGAGATCGCGGCCGATGCGGCGACGACCATCACCCAGGCCATGGCGATCCCGCCGGACATGATCGGCGTGGACATCGGCCCGCACACGATCGAGTTCTTCACCGATCACATCTCCAAGTCGCAGACGATCTTCTGGAACGGGCCGATGGGCATCTTCGAGATGCCGGCGTTCGCCAAGGGCAGCAACGCGGTCGCCGAGGCGATGGCCGCGGCCACCGCCAAGGGCGCGGTCACCATCGTCGGCGGCGGCGACAGCCTGTCCGTTCTGGCGAAGATCGGCCTGGCGTCGAAGATGAGCCACTGCTCGACCGGGGGCGGCGCATCCTTGGAGCTCCTCGAAGGTAAGGCCCTGCCGGGCCTGGTCGCGCTGGCCTCATAAAATAGGTATAATCCAAATCCAATGTATCACGTTCTCCTGACGATCCACATCATCGCATGCTTCGGCATGATCCTGTTCGTCCTCCTTCAGACCGGGCGCGGCGCGGGATTGTCGATGTTCGGCGGCGGGGGGGACTCTCTGATCAACACTCCCAGCGGTTCCAGCTTCATGAAGAAGTTCACCGGCGCCCTGGCCGCGACCTTCGCCTTCACCTCGCTCTTTTTGACGCTTCTCTCCGACCGGACCGGCATGTCCAGCGTGACCTCGAAGGCCCCGCCCATGCCCGCGCCGATTCCCGCGGAAGCGCCGGCCGCGCCGACGTCATCGGCAGCCTCCGACGCCTACAAATCGATCGCTCCGGCCGCAAAACCGGCGGCGTCCAAGTCGGACGCTCCGAAAACCTCGAAGTAAAGCAGCAGCAAACCCGCGCACGGGTGGTGGAACTGGCAGACACATACGCTTGAGGTGCGTACGCCCGAAAGGGTTTGGGGGTTCGAGTCCCCCCTCGTGCAAAGATTCAAGACGCGAAAAAGCCCCCGATCGAAAGATCGGGGGCTTTTTTGTTGGATGGTGCCTGGCCTACCGGTAGTTACAGTATTTTAGGCTGATACTGTAACTACCGGTAGGCCAGGCACCGTCAATAAATGACTTCGAACTTCTTGCGGGCGAAATCGGCCTTCGTCATGGTGACGATGCCGCGCAAGGTGTCGCCCTTGGAGTCGAAGGAGATGTCGCCGACCATCGCGCGCATGTTGGTGTTGCGCACGGCCTCGAGGACCTTCTTGCGGTCGGGATAGCCGGCGCGGCGAAGGGCCGTGAGCGCCACGCGCGCGGCCTCGTAGCCGTAGTGGTCGTAGGTGCGGGGCACCGCGCCCGCCCAGCGCTTCTGGTAGCGCTCGATGAAGTCGGCCGCGCTCGGCAGGGCCTCCACCGGCACGCCGCTGATGGAGATGTAGGCGCCGTCGCCCGCCGCTCCGGCGGCCTCGAAGAAGTCGGTGTTCTTCGTCGCGTCGCCGGACAGGAAGGCGCCTTTGTAGCCCGCGGCGCGCGCCTGCTTGATCAGAAGGCCGGCCTCCATGTAGATGCCGCCGTAAAACACCGCTTCGGGGCGCGCGGATATGATGGTCTTGACGACCTGGCTAAAATCCTTGTCGCCGAGGGTCACGGCTTCGAAATGGGAGGCGGCGCCGCCCTTGCGCTCGAGCGCCCCGCGGAAGGTCTCGGCCAGGCCGAGGCCGTAGGGCGTGCGGTCATGGACGAGGACGAAGCGCTTCAGGGACAGGCGCTTGACCGCGTACTCGGCGGCGAACTCGCCCTGCATGGCGTCCGAAGGGGGCAGGCGGAACACGACGCGCTCGCCACCCCAGTCCGGGCGGTCCTGCTGGGCCGTCAGCGCCGTCGCGGTGGCCGACGGTGTGATCATCGCGAGCGCGGCCTGGGCGTAGACGCGCGAGGCCTCGATGGCGCAGCCCGAGGTCAGGTGGCCGATGACCGCGAACACCAGCGGGTCGTCCACGGCGCGGCGGGCGACGGCGGCGGCCTCGAAGGGATCGGAGCGGTCGTCGGAGACGACGACCTCGATCTTCGGCAGCCCGCCGAGTTCGGTCTCGTCCTCGACGGCCATACGCACCCCGCGCTCGACCCCCTGCCCCGACGCGGCCATGTCGCCGGTGATCGGGACCGCGACGAGGAGCCGCACGGTCCCGGCCCCGTCGCGCGAGCACGCGCAGGACAGGAGCAGGGAGACGGCCAGAGCGCTTCGGCGGAGCATGCCCCAGTGTACGAAAAAGCTATCATCGATGCGTGAGCTCTGTCGATGTGCGAGGATTGCGCGTCTTGGAGCTGGGCGAGGGGGCGACGGCCTGGCCCACGGTCGCGCTCAGCCTGGTCGCGCTCGCCGTCCAGGCCGCCTCGAGCGCGGCGGCCGTGAGCGGGCTCTGGCCGGCCGGAGCCTCGGTCTTCATCAACAGCGTCTGCGCGTACGCGCAGTTCACGGTGCTCCACGACGCCGCGCATCGCAGCCTTTCTCGTGTATTTTGGCTTAACGAGCTGTTTGGTTATGCCGCGACCTTCGTCTTGTGCGGCCCCTACGCGGCGATACGACGAAATCATCTTCATCACCACGCCCACACCAACGATCCTCGTGAGGACCCGGATTTCTGGGTCGTGGGGGAAACCTGGCTCTCCACCGGCCTGCGCTGCCTGACCATGCTTCAGATGCACTATTGGGCCTACCTGACGCGGCTGCGCCGACGCGACATCGCTTTCATCCAGTCCGTGCTCACCATCGTGGCGATCGGGGCTCTCCACGTCTGGGCCTGGAGGGCCGGCCATCTGCGCGACCTGCTGCTATGCTGGACCCTCCCGGCCCAGCTCGCCGTCGCCGCGCTGGCGCTGACCTTCGATTACTGGCCGCATCGTCCGCACACGGGGCGAGGCCGCTTCAAGGACACCGCGAACATCCTTCCCGCCTGGCTCGACCCTTTCTTTCTGCGTCAGAATCTTCACGCCGTGCACCACCTGTTCCCGCATCTCCCCTGGTACCGCTACCGCGAGGCCCACGTCATCGTCGACGCCGTGCTGAAGCGCGAGGGCGTCCCTCAGTGGGGTTTCTGGGAAGCGGTGGGAAAATTAAAACCGGGGCCCCTTCCTTCATGATCCAATTAGCCGACGGCGCCTATTGCTGGTCCGCGTTCAACCCGGAGAAGAAGTTCAACTTCAACGGGCATATCCTCAGGACGGCCGAGGGCACGGTCATCGTCGATCCCGTGCCGTTCTCGGGCGATGACCTTGCCTACATCGACGCGGCGGGACTCAAGCCCGACGCTCTTGTGATCACCAATAGAAATCACCTGCGCGAGCGTGAGGCCGTGATCAAGCGCTGGAAGATCCCGACGGTTCTTCATGTTTTAGAAGACAAAGAGGCCGGGATTGTCCCCGAGAAATCCGTCAATGACGGCGATTCGGTCTACGGCCTGGTTTGCGTGCATTTGCCCGGCAAATCTCCCGGCGAAATGGCTTTGTATTGGCCCGAACGGCGATTGATGCTTCTTGGCGACGCCTTGATCGCGCCCTACGGCAAGCTCAAGACCGTGCCGGTCGAAAAGCAGGATGATCCCGTCGCGCTCAAGCGCTCTCTCGAGCTTCTGCGGACCTACGACTTCGACCATCTTCTCGTCGGCGACGGCGATCCGCTGCTCGGCGACGCGAAGAGCGCCGTCGTGGCCTTTTTGAACAAGAACAAATGAGACGGTTCTCCTGCCGGGTGTATGGCGTCCTTCGCGAAGAGCACAAGGTCTTGCTCACGCGCTCGCGCTTCGGCGAGTCCACCTTCATCAACTTCCCCGGCGGCGGCGTGGAGATCGAGGAGGGGCCCGGCGACGCCCTGCGCCGCGAGTTTGTCGAGGAGACCGGCCTGGTGATCCGTCCTGTTCGGACTCTGTACGCGAACCAGGAGGCGCACCTGTCCACGAAGGCTCCGATCCAGATCGTGTCCGTGTACTGGCTGGTCGAGAGGGTCTCCGGCGACCTGCGCCTGGCCGGCAACGGTGACGACGTGCTCGAGGTGTTCTGGAGAGATATCGGCGATATGCCGCTCGACGAGATGTTCCCGGCCGAGGTCGAGTTCGCGAGGAGGCTTCCCGCGCTTCTCGGGTAGGGAGCTCACGCCGGTGCCAATTATAACCGTCCACCGCTCCGTCACTATTGAT
>CAZIBN010000094.1:0-10697 GCA_964537395.1 uncultured Elusimicrobia bacterium | reverse complement strand
GCGGCTCGGGCACGGCGAAGGACGCCGCGTCCGGCGGGACGACTTCTGCTTCCTCGCGCGGGACCGCGGGAAGAAGCCTGAACGGTGAGCCGCTCGTGTCCGTGTCGAGCAGCATCCCGATCGAGGTCATTTCCTTCAGAAGCGTGAGCGCGTCGGCCGGCCGGTCCTCGACCTTCTTTGCCATCAGGCGGCGCAGAAGACCTGAGGCTTTCTCCGTGATCTCAGGACGCAGGAGCCGGACCTCGGGCGGCGCCTCGTCACGATGGCGGACGAGCGCGTCCATCGCCGAGCCGGGATACGGCGGCTGGGCGGTCAAGGCGTAATACCAGGTCGCGCCCAGCGAGTATAGATCCGAGCGAGGATCGGGCGCGGTGCCGAAGGCCTGCTCCGGCGCCATGAAATGGAAGGACCCCGCGATCGCCTCGCCCGCGGCCGCGGCCACGCCGGCGGGTCGCGCGATGCCGAAGTCGGCGAGCTTCACCGCGCCGTGCGTATCCACGAGGATGTTTCCGGGCTTGATGTCGCGGTGGACGAGGCCGACCTTGTGCGCTGAGGCCAGGGCCATCGCGGTCTCCCGGATGATCTCGAGCGCCTCGACCGGGGGCAAAGGTCCCAGGCGCTTGACCCGCGCCTCGAGGGACTCGCCGTCGACCCATTGCATCACGATGTAGGGCATGCCGCAATCCTCGCCAACCTCGTAGATCGCGACGATGCGGGGGTCCTCGAGCTTGGCCGCGCTGCGGGCCTCGGCCAGGATCTGCTCGCGCACGGCGGTCCCGACGGTCCCGGCCGCGGCCCCGCTCGCATCGACGAACTTGACTGCCACGGGGCGGTCGAGGACGAGGTGATGCGCTTTATAGACGCATCCCATGCCCCCGCGGCCGATCAGCGTGTCGAGGCGGCAGGAGCCGAGAGTCTTCCCGATGAGGGGATCCACGGTCATGTTCGTTCGAAGGATAGCAGGCTCTGAGGACCCCCGCAAGGTGCTAAAATAACCGTCGATGACTTGGCGCAGACCGCCGGCGGCGTGGCTCCTCCTCCTCTTGGCCGGAGCCTTCTTTTCCGTGCGCCTGGGCCTGCAGGCCGAGGCCCGCATGGTCATCCCGCCGGTCGACGGGCAGATTCTGTTCGGGCAGGACTCCGACGACGACGATGTCCCCACCGGCGGCGAAAGCTCCGGCGGCTCGAATTCCGGCGGCGGCCCCAAGACCTTCCAGCGCATCCAGAAGACCGGCGGCTACCGGGCCGCCTCCTACGGCTTCCAGAACTTCAACAAGGACAAGCTGGAGGTCTCCTACCAGATCTCGGATAAGGATTTCCGCCCCTATAACGAGTCCTTCGGTTATAGAAAGGAAGGCCTCGCCGAGGTGAAGGCGTGGCGTGAGACCGCGACCAAGAGCGCGTTCAACCTCGCGGTCAAGCAGGGCAAGTCCCAGGCCCAGCTCAACGCCGCGGTCGCCGCCCTCGAAAAAGAATACGACCAGCGCGTGAAGGACTACCTCTCGTCCCACGGCTTTCGCATGATGAAGGGCAACGTGGTCACGGTGGACATGCCTGGCCTCGTGCGCAAGAACGCGCCCCTGATCAAGCCGCTCTCGCTCGCCTTCGAGAAGATCGCCTCCACTCGCAAGTACCGCTCCGGCGACATCATCGGCTCCGTGCTCTCCTTCGCGCAGACCGCCTTGTACTACAAGCAGCCCGACCCGGTTTTCAAGGAGAAGCACACGGGCGGCGTCCTGCCGCCGATCACCGCCGTCCTCGTGGGCTGGGGCGACTGCGACACAAAAACGGGCCTGATCGCCTCGATCCTGTCCAACTGGGGACAGATGAAGATGGTCGGCGTCGGCGTTCCCGGCCACTATTTGATGGGGGTTCTGCTGATCCCCGAGAAAGGAGACCTGTTCCTCGAATACCAGGGTCTTCAATACGTGCTCGTCGAGCCCGCGGGGCCGGCGTGGCTGCCGCCGGGACAGGTCGGAGAGGAAACCATGCAGCTCCTCAACGGCCGCGAAGGCTACAAGATCGAGCCGTTTTACTAAGGAGATAATTCATGATCGCAACGCGCGTCATCGTCAGCCTTATGCACTTCTTCCTCATGGTCCTGATGTCGGGCTTCGTCATCTATTGGACCTACCGGACCTTCATCAAGGCCAACCCCGACTTCGACATGGAAAGGAAGATCAAGGAAGGCAACATCGCCGTCGGCCTCCTCGTCGGCACGATCATCTTCTCCGCCTCCCAGATCCTGATGGCGGGCACCGACTCCTCCATTCAGATGATCCGCATGCATATGCTGGCGCCCACCGAGGAGAATGCGAACGTGCTCGAGCTGATCGCGCGCATGTCGGGCCATCTGGCGGCCTCGATGGCGCTGGCCGTGTTCTCGATCTCGGTGACCTTGCGTCTGTTCGGGCGGCTGACCCGGCAGATGGAGGAAGGCAAGGAGCTCGAAAAGGGGAACATCGCCGTCGGCATCCTGCTCTCCTCGGTGGTGCTCGTCTCGTCCTTGTACATCAAGGACGGCGTGAGCTCGATCATGAAGGCCCTGACGCCGCAGCCTTCCATGGGACGCATCCAGGTTCTGAAGTAGTAGTACAATAGTGACATGGCCTCGTCCAAAAAGACGCCGGCGGATGCTTTTGCCGAGCTGAAGGGACCGATGACGCGCGAGGACGCGCGGATCGAATCCTCTCGTTGTCTCTATTGCTACGACGCGCCCTGCGTCACCGCCTGCCCGACGCATATCGACGTGCCCCGGTTCATCCGCCAGATCGCGGCGACCGACCCGTTAGGCGCGGGGGAAACCATCCTCGAGGCCAACGCCCTTGGCCACTCCTGCGCGCGCGTCTGCCCCGTCGAGGTGCTCTGCGAGGGCGCCTGCGTCTACCACGACTGGCAGGAGAAGCCGATCCAGATCGCGAGACTTCAGCGTCACGCGACGGACGCGGTGTACGCCGAGGGCGAGCCGCCCTTTTCGCCCGGCAAGGACAACGGCAAGCGCGTCGCCATCGTCGGGGCCGGACCGGCCGGGGCCTCCTGCGCCGCCTATCTGCGCCGCCTCGGCTTCGCCGTCACCATCTTCGAGAAGCGCAAGCTGCCCGGCGGCCTCAACACCTACGGCGTCGCCGAGTATAAGATGAACCAGGCCACGGCCCTCGAGGAGATGAAGTTCCTCTTCAAGCTCGGCTGCGACGTCGTCACCGGCAAGGAGATCGGCAAGGACGTGCCGGTCAACGACCTCCTCAACGACTTTGACGCCATCTTCATCGGCATCGGCCTGTCCGAGACGCGCTCGCTCGGCATCCCGGGAGAGGACCTGCCCGGCGTCGTGGACGCGCTCTCCTTCATCGAGCGGGTCAAGGCCAAGGGCGGTGCGGGCGTGCCCCGCAGCGCCAACACCGTCGTCATCGGCGGCGGGAACACGGCCATCGACGGCGCGACCCAGTCCGTCCGCACCGGCGCCGGAAGCGTCGTCATGGCCTATCGGCGCGGGCCGGAGGACCTGTCCGCCTACGACTTCGAGCTCGAGCACGCACGCAAGGACGGCGTGCAGATCGTGACCCACGCCGCCCCCGTGCGCATCATCGGCAAGAAGAAGGTGTCGGGCGTCGAGTTCAAGAACGCCAAAGGCGTCAAGTTCATTCTGCCCGCCGATCGCGTCATCAAGGCCATCGGCCAGACCAAGCACTTCGCGCTCGCCAAGGCCTTCGGCCTCGCCCAGCACGGCGACGGCCGCCTCAAGGTCCGCCCCGACACGCTCGCCACCTCTCAGCACAAGATCTTCGCGGGCGGCGACGCGGTCAACGGCGGCAAGGAGGTCGTGAACGCCGCCGCCGACGGCAAGCGCGCCGCCTGGGGGATCTTCCGGGAGCTTTTCCCCAGCCAAAAGCCGCCCGCCGATAACGACTACTGGATCAGCACCATCGACGGCCGCAAGGTGGCACCCATCACGCCCCGGAGCCATTCATGAAGCCCCGACTCAAGCCCGATCTCTCCGTGAACTGCGGCGGCATCAAGTCCCCGAACCCGTTCTGGCTCGCCTCGGCGCCGCCCACCAACTCCGGCGCGCAGATCATGCGCGCCTTCGAGTACGGCTGGGGCGGCGCGGTCTGGAAGACGCTCGGCCAGGATCCGGCGGTCGTCAACGTCTCCTCGCGCTACGGCTCGATGGACCTCGGCACCCAGAAGCTCGCCGGCTTCAACAACATCGAACTGATCACGGACCGGCCTCTCGAGACCAATCTCAAAGAGATCTACGAGGTCAAAAAGAAATTCCCGAACAACGCGGTCATCGCGTCCTTGATGGTGCCGTGCGAGAAGAAGGCCTGGCATGAGATCACGAAGAAGGTGATCGCCGCCGGCTCCGACGGCATCGAGCTCAACTTCGGCTGCCCGCACGGGATGTCGGAGCGCGGCATGGGCGCGGCCGTCGGGCAGGTGCCCGAGTACGTGAAGATGGTGACGGAATTCGTCAAAGAGGTCAGCTCCATCCCCGTGCTCGTCAAGCTGACGCCCAACGTCGCCGACGTGCGCTTCGCGGCGCGCGCGGCCAAGCAGGGCGGCGCCGACGGGGTGTCCCTCATCAACACCATCAACTCGATCATGGGCATCGACGTCGAGACCCAGATCCCGAAGTTCGCCGTCGAAGGGCAGATCTCGCACGGCGGCTATTGCGGCCCCGCGGTCAAGCCGATCGCGCTCAACATGGTCAGCCAGATCGCGACCGACCCCGAGACCATCGGGCTTCCCATCTCCGGCATCGGCGGCATCTCGATCTGGTCGGATGCGGTCGAGTTCATGCTGCTGGGCTCCTCCTCCGTGCAGCTTTGCACGGCGGTGATGCATCACGGATTCCGCATCATCGAGGACTTAAACGCCGGGCTCGAAGGCTGGATGCGGCGCCAGAAGTTCGCCAAGACCACCGACTTCATCGGCAAGAGCGCTCCGCGGATCGTGGACTGGAAGAAGCTCAACCTCCACTACAAGAGCGTCGCCTCCATCGACCCGGCCAAGTGCATCTCCTGCGACGTGTGCTACGTGTCCTGCAACGACACCACGCACCAGTGCATCGACATCGACCGCAGGAAGGGCAACCGCAAGCCGCACGTCCTGCAGGACGACTGCGTCGGCTGCAACCTCTGCTCGCTCGTCTGCCCCGTCGACGGCTGCATCACGATGAAGCCCGTCGACACCGGGCTCAAGCCTTTGACCTGGGAAGACTACACGAAGAATGGTATGAAGGGTTACGGCGAAGTCTACCGCCGACACTAATGCCTCCCGAAACCGATAACCTCCGCCTCGACGACCTCCACGCGGCCGATCAAAAGGACCGCGAGAAGGTCTACGACTCCGCCGCGGAGATCGACGCGCTCAAGCTGCGCGACGCCGAGCGCCGCCGCGAGCTGGTCGCGATGATAGGCCAGGGCGGGGTCAACACCTCCAACGACCTGTACCACGCCGCCGTCCTCTTCCTGCACGGCACCGAGCCCAAGGAATTCCTGTCTGCGCACCGCCTGGCGACGATCGCCGCGATCAACGGCCACCGTCCTTCGCGCTGGCTCGCCGCCGCGACCCTCGACCGCTTCCTGATGTCCATCGGCCTGCCGCAGACCTACGGCACCCAGTTCGAGCACAGCGAGGAGGACAACACCTACCAGCTGCGCCTGCCGATCGACGACACCACCGTGCTCCATTTCGAGAAGCGCTTCTTCGGCGTGCCGCCGGTCGTGGAACGACTGTCGCAGCTCAATCGACGCATACAGCAATAGAGAGGATCCCCTCATGGCCCGAATCGTGAAATGCGGTCTCATCCAGACGAAGTGCGACTGGCTCCCGCCGAAGTACTCCATGCAACAGATCAAGACGAAGATGATCGACAAGCATGTCGCCCTCATCGAGAAGGCCGCCAAGCAGGGCGTGCAGATGCTGAGCCTCCAGGAGATCTTCTACGGCCCGTACTTCTGCGCCGAGCAGGACACGAAGTGGTACGACACCGCCGAGCCCATCCCCGGCCCCACGACGACGATCATGCAGGACCTGGCCAAGAAGCATCAGATGGTCATCGTCTCGCCGATCTATGAGACGCCCTCGACCGGCACCTACTACAACACGGCCGCCGTCATCGACGCCGACGGCTCGATAGCGGGCATCTACAGAAAGAATCATATTCCGCACTGCGCTCCGGGTTTTTGGGAAAAGTTCTACTTCAAGCCGGGCAACCTCGGCTATCCCGTGTTCCAGACCCGCTACGCCAAGGTTGGCGTGTATATCTGCTACGACCGGCATTTCCCCGACGGCGCCCGCGTTCTCGGCCTGAACGGAGCCGAGATCGTCTTCAATCCGTCCGCCACGGTGAAGGGACTCTCAGAGTACCTCTGGAAGCTCGAGCAGCCCGCGCACGCGGTCGCCAACCAGTATTTCGTCGGCGCCTCCAATCGCGTCGGCAAGGAAGGCCCCTGGAACATCGGCGAGTTCTACGGCCAGTCCTACTTCTGCGACCCGCGCGGCCAGATGCTCAAGGTCGGCCCGAGCAACAAGGACGCGATCGTCGTCGCCGACCTCGACTTCGACCAGATCCTCGAGGTGCGCAAGACCTGGCAGTTCTTCCGGGACCGCCGGCCGGAGACCTACGGCGCGCTCACCCAGATGCTGCCGTGAGAAAGAGGATCTTCGACGCGCTGATGGACCACGAGATCCACGACCACTCGGAGCCTATCAGCAAGTCGCCTTACTGGAACAAGGACATCGCGCCCACGCGCAAGGCCGAACGCACGTGGGGCACCAAAGACATCGCCGTCCTCTGGATCAGCATGAGCGCGTGCGTTCCGACCTACATGCTCGCCTCATCGCTGATCTCGGAGGGGATGAACTGGTATCAGGCCGTCCTGACCATCTTCCTCGGCAACTGCATCGTGCTCCTGCCGATGATCCTCAACGCGCACGCCGGGACTAAATACGGCATACCGTACCCCGTCTACTGCCGGCCGGCGTTCGGCATCCTCGGCGCCAACGTGCCGGCGGTGCTGCGCGCGCTCGTCGCCTGCGGGTGGTTCGGCATACAGGCCTGGATCGGCGGAGCGGCGATTTACAAGCTCGTCGGCATCTGGCTGCCGGCCATACAGGCCGGCTCGCCGATATTTCAGGGACTCAATGCCGGGCAATGGGGCTGCTTCCTCTTCTTCTGGGCGATCAACATGTACGTGATCCATCGGGGCGTGGAATCCATCCGCGTCCTGCTCAACATCAAGGCGCCGCTACTCATCGCGCTGGGGCTGGCTTTGCTCGGCTGGGCGTACGTCCAGGCGGGGGGCTTCGGGCATATGCTGTCGACACCGTCGGCCTTCGCGCCCGGGCAGCCCAAGGAAGGCCAGTTCTGGCCGTTCTTCTTCCCGGCCCTGACCGCGATGATCGGGTTCTGGGCGACCTTATCGCTCAACATCCCGGATTTTTCGCGCTACGCCAAAACCCAAAAGGACCAGATGCTCGGCCAGGCGCTCGGCCTGCCGACGACGATGGGCCTCTACTCGTTCATCGGCGTGGCCGTCACCTCGGCCACCGTCGTGATCTACGGCCATTCGATCTGGGACCCGGTCGATCTCATCGCCAAGTTCCAAAATCCCTTTGTGCTCGCGATCGCGCTGATCTCCCTGTGCATCGCGACACTGGCGACGAACATCGCGGCCAACGTCGTGGGACCGGCAAACGACTTCTCACATATTTGGCCCGAGAAAATCGACTTTAGGATGGGGGGATACATAACCGGAATCCTCGGGATCCTTATCCAACCTTGGAAATTGATTGCGGATCCCTCGGGATATATCTTCACCTGGCTCGTCGCCTATTCTTCCCTCTTAGGGTCGATCGGCGGCATCCTCATCTGCGACTACTACGTCCTGCGCGGCGCCAAGCTCGACGTGCGCGAGCTATATGAGAAAAACGGCTCGTACTGGTACGCCGGTGGCGTGAATGGACGCGCGCTCGTGGCTCTCGTCCTGTCCTGCCTCCCCGTGCTTCCCGGCTTCCTCGGCACGGTCAAGATCATGACGGTGGCTCCCTTCTGGATCTCGCTGTACCACTACGCTTGGTTCATCAGCTTCGGCCTCTCATTTGCGCTGTACTGGGCCATGATGGCCTGGGAAAAGGAGAAATCATATGCCGTATGATCTGATCGTCAAAGGCGGCACCATCGTTTCCGCGTCGGACACCTTCATCGCCGACCTCGGCGTCGTCAACGGCAAGGTCGTCTCCGTCGGCAAGATCGCCGAGCCCGCGAAAAGGGTCGTCGACGCGCGCGGCAAGGTCGTCATCCCCGGCGGTATCGACGCCCACACGCACTTCGACATGCCGTTCATGGGTGCGACCACGATCGACAACTTCACGACCGGCTCGACCGCGGCGATCTTCGGCGGCACGACCTCGATCGTCGACTTCGCGATCCAGAAGAAGGGGGAGACCTTCCGCCACGCCCTCGACGACTGGCACAAGCGCGCGGACGGCAAGTGCGCGGTGGACTACGGCTTCCACATGATCGTCACCGATTTCCCCGAGAAGCAGCAGAAGGAGATGGACAAGCTCGTCGACGAGGGCGTGTCCTCCTTCAAGCTGTTCATGGCCTACCCCGGCATCTTCATGTCGGACGACACGACGATCTTCCGCGCCCTCATGCGCACCCGCGACAACGGCGGGATGATCTGCATGCATGCAGAAAATGGTTCGGTCATCGATGTTTTAATCCAAAAGGCCATCGCCGAAGGCAAAACCGCCCCCGAGTGGCATGCCCTCACCCGTCCCATGACCGCCGAGGCCGAAGCCACACACCGCGCCATCGCCTTGGCCGAGATCGCGGGCGTTCCGATCTACTTCGTGCATCTGTCCGCCGGCGATGCCATGGAAGAAGTCCGCGCCGCCCGCGCGCGCGGCTTGCCGGTCTTCGCGGAAACCTGCCCTCAGTATTTGTATCTGTCCGAGGACGATTATCGGCGCCCCGGATTCGAAGGCGCCAAGTTCGTCATGTCTCCTCCCTTGCGGCCTCTCGGAAATTCGGAGCGCTTGTGGAAGGGGCTCGTCCGCAATGACCTCCAAGTCGTTTCCACGGATCATTGCTCGTTCTGTATGAAGGCCGGAACCAATCAGCCGGGCAAGGAATTGGGAAAGAAGGACTTCTCCAAGATCCCCAACGGCGCCCCCGGCGTCGAGTACCGCATGCTCCTCCTGTGGGACGCCGTCCAGAAGGGGAAGATCACTGAGAACCGCTTCGTGGAGATCACCTCGCTCAACCCCGCGAAGATCTTCGGCCTGCACCCGCGCAAAGGCCACCTGAACCCCGGCGCCGACGCCGACATCGTCATCATCGACCCGAACAAGTCCTTCACCTTCTCCCAGAAGAACCACCACAGCGCCGCCGACTACAACCCCTACGAGGGCGTGACGGTCAAGGGCTCGATCCGCGACGTGTTCTCACGCGGCGAGGCGATGGTGCTGGACGGGAAGTGGGCGGGGAAGACGAGCCACGGCAAGTTCCTCAAGCGGACGCCGCGCGCATTCAACTGATGGGACGCCGAGCCCTAGCGGCGGCGCTTCTTCTCCTTCCTTTCGTTTCCGGCCGCGTCTCGGCTTCCGCGATCGTCGACCTCATCGACCGGGGTGACGTCGCGGCGATCGAGGCATGGCTGCCGACCAGCGACTACCGCACGAACGCGAGCTACGCCGCCTCCGCCTGCGCCCACAAGCAGCCGGCGGTGCTGACCCTTCTGATCGAGAAGGGCTCGGAGCTCAACGACTCCAAGGACAGCCGCTCGCCGCTTTGGCACTGCGCGTATTACGGCCAGCTCGAAATGACGCGCTCCCTGCTGGCGAAGGACGTACGCATCGACGCGGACGCCTTCGCCGCCGCGAAGCCCCATCCGGAGGTCCTGGAACTCCTCCAGACGGAGCTGTCGCGCAGGAGCGCTCCCGTTCCCGCGGCCCCGCAGAAGGTCGATCTCGACGAAGCGGTCAGGCGAGGAAACCTCGCCGCCATCGAAGCAGGCCTCGCCGCTAGCGATTTCCGGACGAATTCGCGCTACGCGAGCCACGCCTGCTCCGCGAACCAGCCGGAGGCGCTCAAGCTTCTGGTCGAGAAGGGCTCCTCGCTCGAATCCTATCAATCCGTCGGCGACAAGATCATGGGGACCAATTCCTCCCCACTGAGAGATTGCATCAACCATGACCGCCCGGAAATGACGAGCTATCTGGTATCGAAGGGCGCCACGATTTACCAGACCGACCTCTCTCGAGCGAAAAAGCACCCTCGGATTCTGGCCATACTCCAAGCCGAGATCTCTCGCCTGGAACGCGTCGCCGCCGCCCGGGCCGCTGAATCCCCTCGGCAACCCGGCAACCTCGACGACGCCGCCTACGACCGTATGCGCGCGGCCGCGGGCATGCCCCCGGAGAAACGGGAGCCGGTTTCCGACGTGGACGCGCCCTCGCGCCGCAGCGAAGAGCGCCCCAACGATTTCGCCCTCGTGATCGGAATCGAGGACTATCAATCGCTTCCGAAGGCCGACTACGGCGCCCGGGACGCCCAAACGGTGCGCAAGCATTTCGAGGCCATGGGCGTGCCCGCGCGCAACATCATCAGCCTCGAGGGCTCGCAGGCCACAGGAAGCAAGCTCAAGAACTATCTCCAGCAGTGGCTGCCGCGCAACGTGAAGCCC
>CAZIBN010000093.1:0-10797 GCA_964537395.1 uncultured Elusimicrobia bacterium | reverse complement strand
CTCCGGTCAGGACCGGGGCCGCGAAGGCCTTGCCCGTGGGGCAGGTGACGTCGAGGTCGGTGGCGGCGCTGGTGTAGGAGTTGTTCTTCAGGTAGTAGCGTTCCTGGGCGCCCTTGATGGTGGAGAAGCAGGAGGTGGCTTCGGAGAAGCGGCCCTTCTCGACGACCTTGAAGTACTGGGGAACCGCGATCGCGGCCAAGATACCGATGATGAGGACGACGACCAGCAGCTCGATGAGGGTGAAGCCGGCCTGGGGCCGCTTCAGCGCGCGCCACGTTTTAAAGTTCATTCTGTTCTCCTCCGTAAAATTACCGAACCGCCGTTCTGAGTGTAGCAGTTGGCGAGTCCTGCCGCCTGTATAAAATGCGGTTAAAATGTGAATTCGCAATTGGCTATGATTCGGCCATGCCCCGCGTGCTCATCATCGAGGACGATCCCAAGATCGTGGAAGCCATCGAGAAGACCTTGTCCATGGCCACGGGCTTCACCACGCGCTGGATCTCCGAGCCGGCGAAGGCCCTGGGCGAGGCCGTCGACTCCAAGCCCGACCTGATCCTCCTCGACGTGCGCATGCCGGGCGGCGACGGGCGCCTGGTGCTCAAGTCTCTCAAGACCAGCGCCGCGACGAGCGCCATCCCCGTCATCATGCTGACCGGGATGTCGAGCGAGGGGGACAAGGTCCTGGCGCTCAACCTCGGCGCCGACGACTACGTCGTCAAGCCCTTCGGCGCGATGGAGCTCCTCGCCCGCGTCCAGGCGGTGCTCCGGCGAGCGGGGCCGGGGCCCGGCTCCGGCCGCGCGGCGGAGGCCGGCGGCCTCAGGATGGACCTGGAGACCCACCTCGCGGAGATCGACGGCAGGCCGCTCAAGCTCCAGGCGCGCGAGTTCGAGGTGCTTTTCCTTCTTCTCAGCCACGCGGGCAAGGCCCTGACGAGGCAGTTCCTCATCGAGAACACCTCCTCGTACGGCGGCGCCGTGGAAACCCGCAGCCTCGACACCCACATCAAGAATCTGCGCAAGAAGCTCGGCAAGCGCGAGGATATCCTTCAAACCGTGCCCAAGATCGGATACCGCCTTGCCCCCTAAACGCCGGGCCGTCTACTTCGCCTTCCAGGGCCTGCTGATGGCGGTGATCCTTCTTCTTTTTCTATTCCAGGGACAGGGGCATGAGGGCTGGATCCTCCGGTTTTCCCTGCTGATGACCTTCGTCGCGGCCTCGATGGCGCTGATCCGCCTCGTGCCGGACGCGATGCTCGAGCGCGGCTGGTTCCAGGCTGGGCTGTTCCTCTCCGACGCCGTGCTGGCCACCGTGATCCTGAGCTGGATCCAGCCGCGCGCGGAGCTTTTCCTTATCTATACCTTGATCGTTTTCGGCTCGGCTTTGACGCGCAGCGCGCGCCAAAGCTTGGTCGTGGCGGGCGTGACCGTCGCGCTGTACTTCATCGCCTGGTGGCGTCCCGACGCCTGGATCCCGCAGAGCCCCGTGTTCTGGCTGCGCTTCTTGTTTCTCGTCGTGTCCGCGGTCTTGCTCGCCATCCTCGCGCGCGACTCCCAGTCGGCGCAGGACGAGGACAAGCGCCGCTACGACGAGCGTCTGATCCAGGTCGAGCGACTGGCGACGCTCGGGCGCGTGGCCGCGGAGGTCGCTCACCGCATCAAGGGCCCGCTGACGACGATCGCCGTCAACGCCGAGGTGGCCGCGCACCGCCACGGGGACGACAAGAACACCCTCAAGGAACTGACTCAGATCTCCGAGGAGGTCCAGCGCTGCAAGGAGATCCTCAAGAACCTTCTCGACCTCGGCCGTATCGAGGAGATGGACACGGAGACGCTCGACCTGCGCGTCCCCGTGGAGCGGGCGCTGGCCTTGATCAAGCCCCAGGCCGCAGAGCGCAAGCTGCGTTTGGAGCCCTCGGGCCTCGAGGGGCCGATGATGACGCGGGGCGACGAGTCCCTGATCCAGGAGGCTTTGTACGCCCTTCTGCAGAATGCGGTCGAGGCGGCGAGCCGCGGCGGGCGCATCCGTGTGTCGGCCGAGACCTTCGGGGGACGGCACCGTCTGAGCGTGAGCGACGACGGCGCGGGCGTGGCCCGCGGCGACCTGGAAAAGATATTTCAGCCGTTCTTCACGACAAAGAAGGAAGGCTCCGGCCTCGGCCTGTCGGCCGCGCTGCGCATCGCCCAGAAGCACGGCGGCACCGTCGAGGCGGACAGCGCGGGCGCGGGGCAGGGCGCGCGGTTCACCTTGGTCCTGCCGGCCTCGCGCTAGCGCAGCTTCGCGAAGCGGATCGTCTGGAAGGCCGTCAGCGCGTCTTCGGCCGTGGCCTCGTCCTTGGCCTCGGCGCGGATCGTCAGGCGCCTGGCGCCGCGCTTTGGGGCGGCGAAGCAGGCCGTCACGCGCAGGCCGCCGCTGGCGGCCGCCGTGCGCACGATCTCGACGCGGCGTCCGCCGATGAGCGCCCGGTCGCCGTCGACGCACTCCGGGACGTAATAGCCGTAGTCATATTCGACGCTCAGCCTCGGGCCGGCGAACTTTCCGGAGATCGAGTCGAAGAGCTTCGGGCCGACGCGGAGCAGCTTGGGCGGCACGAAGAAGGTGAACGGGCCTTCGATGGACTGGCGCCAGCCCTGCGGAGCGTCGGCCGTAAGGTCGGGGTCGGGGGGCAGCACGGCGAACGCGGGGGCGGCGAGCAGCAGCGCGGCCACGGCAAGGCTCTTCACGGCTTAGCGGCCCACCGGCGACCAGTGGGGGGTGACGCTTGCGCCCGGCACGTCAGCCATCAGGCGGGGCGCGGAGCCATCGGAGTCCATCACCCAGATCTGGGAGCGCTTGCCGCGCGTCGAGGAGAAGGTCAGGAAGCGGCCGTCGGGCGACCACGCCGGGTCTTCGTTGGAGCCTTCGCCGTGCGTGAGCTGGCGCAGTTGGCCGCCGGTGATGTCCACGAGGAAGATGTCCATCTTGTCCTTGTTGTGGGCGCGGCCGGCGAAAGCGATCCACTCGCCCGTCGGAGACCACGCGGGCGCGTCGCACCAGTTGAGGCTGGTCAGGCGCGTGATCTTCTTCGTCGGGATGTCGAGGATGTGTATCTGCGGATTGCCGGAGCGGTCGGAGATGAAGGCCACCTGGCGCGCGTCGGGGGAGAACGTCGGCGTGCTGTCGGCGCCGAAGTGAGAGGTCAGCCGTTCCGCGGCGGCGGAGCCGACGCGGATCTCCTTCAGATAGAGGTTGGGGCTTTTCCCGCGCGAGAGGGTCATCAGGATCTTCGTCCCATCGGGCGAAAAACCGCCGGCGATGTTCAGGCCCTGCTCGCTCGAAAAGATCTTCGAGTGGCCGGTCTCGAGATTGAGAAACCAGAGATCGGGGTTGCCGTCCTTGTAGCTCGTGTAGGCGAGGGTGCGGCCATCTGGAGAAAACCGGGGCAGGAGTGAAATCGAGCGGTTCTCGGTCAGCCTCTTGACCGCGTCGCCGTCGTAGTCCATCACCCAGATCTCTTTGTGGCCGGTCTTGTTATTGGCGAAGGCGATGCGTGTGCGCGCGATCCCGTCGCGGCCGGTCGCGGCCTTGACGATGTCGTCGGCGATCCGGTGGGACAGCGCCCGCAGCCACACGGCGTCCTGACGGTAGTAGCGCTCGAACACGGTTTCGCCGCCCGCCGCGTTGGCGAGCTTCACGCGGACCGAGACCTTGTCCGCGCTTTTGGAGGCCTTCGCGGTCAGGCGCCAGGTGGCGCCCTTCACGGGCGCGGACGCGTTGTCCTCATCCGTCACCTCGAAGCGCCGCGAGAGCATCAGGTCCTGACGCACGATCTCGCGCAGCTCCTTGGCGAGCACGGCGTCGGCGCCGATCTTGGGGTCCTCGGCCTCGAAGGGCGGCAGGGCGAGGCCCGGGTTCGGCTGGCCGGCGGCCCCCGTCAGCGCGAGCTTGACCTCGGTCTGGGCGGACGCGGGCGCGGCGAGGAACAGCGCCAGCAGGCAGGAAAAAATCATTTCTTAGGCTTGGCCAGGCGCTTGAGGACGGCGGCGGCTTCCTTGGCTTCGGGGCTCTTGGGGAAATCGGCCTGGACGGACTCGAGATAGGCGCGGGCCTCGTCGCCGCCTTTCTTGAGATTGATCAGCGCCATGGCGTAGTGCAGGCGCGCGCCCGGGGTCTGGCCGCTCTTGGGGTATTTATCCAGGACGATGGCGAACTGGCGCCCGGCCTTTTCCCACTGCCGTAGCCCGAAGTAGGCGAGGCCGAGATCGAAGGTCGCGACGTCGGTGAGGTCACCTTTTGGGAACCCGGTCAGGTAGCCTTCGAATCCCTTCGCCGCCTGCGCGTAGTCCTTGGCCTGGAGTCGCTTCTCGGCGGTGACGAAGGCGTCGGTCGCGCCGCCCTCGCGCTTGACCTCGGCGAGCGCGGCCTTCTGATCCTCGAGGCCTTTGGTCTGGGCCTGGCTGATGGTCTGGCCGAGCGCGGCGACCTTGCCGGAGAGCTGGGAGCCGAGCTCGTCGAGCTTGGTCGAGAGCTTGCTCATGTCGCCCTGCGAGGCCTTCACGGTCTCGGTGTAGGCGGTCAGCTCCTCGCGGAGCTGCTTGATCGAGACGGACAGGTCGGCCTGGTTGGCCTGCATGGAGCCGACCGTCTTCTTGAGATCCTCGACCTGGGTCTTCAGCTCATCGGATTGCTGAGAGAGATCGATCATGTCCTTCTGCGTGGCGACGCAGGAAGAAAGGCATAGCGCGGCCGCCGCGAGCAGCGAGGCCCGGCGTGCGCTCATTTCGGGGCCGTGCCGGCCTTGGCTCGGATGCCGGTGGCGGCGCGGCGGTTCTTCGACCAGCACTCCTCGGTGGCCTCAGAGCAGTTCGGCTGCTCCTTGCCGTACGAGATGGTCGCGACCTTGCGCCCGTCGACGCCGAGGCGGATGTAGTAGTCGCGGACTTCCTTCGCGCGCTTCTGGCCGAGCGCCAGGTTGTAGGCCACGGTGCCGCGGTCGTCGCAATGCCCGGCGACGAGGAACTCGGAGTTGGTGCGGGTCTTGATGATCGCCGCGTTGGCTTTGAGGATGTCGAGCGTCTGCTCGGAGAGCTGGGCGCTGTCGTAGTCGAAGCGCACGGTCTGGATGTCCGGGTCCACGTCGAAGCCTGAGCCGCGCAGGCTGGCCTCGATGACCTCGGCGCCCGGGGGAAGAGGCGCGGCTTCCGTTCCATCGGTCGCGCTCGTGTCATTCTTTCCGTTCTTGCCGAGCGAGTTCTTTTTCTGGGGCGCCGTGCAGGCGGCGAGCATGAGGACCGCGGCCGCGAAAATGAGGGTTTTCTTCATGCGCGTATCATACAAAAAGCGGCGCGCGGTCGTCTTCAAGCGGCGGTCGAGGCCGTCTTCTTGAGGACCTCGCCCTTCGGCCCGATGTCGTAGTAGATGGGCAGGCAGGTGCCGATGTTGACGAGCATGATCTGCTCGGGCGTGAGCTTCTCGAGCTCCATCAGGATGGCGCGCAGGGAGTTCCCGTGAGCGGAAACGAGAACATTCTTGCCGTTCTTGACCTCCGGGAGGATGGTCGCGTCGAAGTAAGGCAAAGTCCGGTCGGCCGTATCCTTGAGGCTTTCCCCGTTCGGCGGCTTCACGTCGAACGACCGCCGCCAGATATGCACCTGCGCGTCGCCATACTTCTTCGCCGTCTCGGCCTTGTCGAGCCCCTGTAAATCCCCGTAATGGCGCTCGTTCAGGGCCTTGTCCTTCTTCACCGGGAGATCCTTCTGACCGATCTCCTCTAATATGATGTTCAAAGTCTGCTGGGCGCGCATCAGCTCGGAGGTGAAGGCGACGTCGAACTTGATGCCCTTGAGCTCCTTGCCGGCGCGGTGCGCTTCCTGCTCGCCGAGCGGCGTGACCGGGACGTCCACCCACCCGGTGAAGCGGTTCTCCAGGTTCCACTGCGACTGCCCGTGACGGACGAGAACGAGTTTTCCCATGTGATCAGGCCTCCTTGGGTCCCGCGAGCATCTCGCGGATGGTGCGTCGGAATTCTTCGAGCTTGACCGGCTTCGGCAGGAAGCGGGCCCCGGCCGAGTCCGACACCTCGCTGAGGATGTGGTCGGGGTCGGCCTCGCCGCTCATGAACAGGATCGGGGTGGTCTTCGTGGCGTTGTTGCGGCGCAGGGACTCGAACAGGTGCGAGCCGGTGTTGCCCGGCATGTGGTAGTCGAGGATGATCAGGTCGGGCTTGACCTTGCGGGCCATCTGCATGCCCTCGACGGGCTCGCCGGCCGACGAGACCTCATGTCCCTCGACCTTGAGGATCTCGGTCAGGATGGAGACGATCTCGAAGTCGTCGTCGATGATGAGAACGTTCGCCATGAGGGGATGATAGCGTTTCCCGGCGGGGACTGGAAGGGGTGCCCTATCGCGGAGTCGGCCGCGCGCTAGACGAGACCGAAGACGATGGCGACCACGAGGAAGAGGCCCATGCCGAGCATGGCTAGGCCGGCCCAGAACAGCGAGTCTACGGATTCCGCGGCGTCGGCCCGAAGGTCGGAAAAGGCCATATCCGCCACCATGAAGGTCCCGGCCCCGTCGTCGAAGAAGCAGGGGATGGGCCCCGCCTCGGCGAGCCTTCGCAGGGTCTCCGGCGGCAGGGCGATGTCCCTTTCGATGGCCGCGAGAGCCTCCTCGAGACGACGCGGCCTTCCGATCACGCAGACCGTCTGGCCTTGAGGGATGAATCTCTCCGTGATCCGCCGGGTGACGTCGACGTTGGGATCCTGCATGCTGTTCTGATGCTCGCTTGCGATGCGCAGCTTGGCGCCGCGCGGGAAGACGAACGCCTTGGCCCCGCCGTCCATGAGGAAGAAGCCTCCGGCGTGATCGACGGATTCCCGGACCCAGGCCAATTTCCCGGCCATCGTCAGCCCCATGGCCAGGGCGTCGCCCGCGTCCTCGGCCCTGGGGGCGGAGGTGTACTGGACGTCGACCTGCTTCTCGTAGAACACGCAGGGGGTGTTCGAGACCGGCGACGCGAGCGGCGCGGGGGCGTCGGCGACGCCGCTGACTCCGACGGTGCGGCCGAGCTCCAGGTCCGCCAACGGGACCTCCTTGATCCCGGCGAGCTGATCGCGTCTTCCTCGCGCGAACCAGCTCCAGGCGATGAGCCCCAGCCCGCCGAACAGGCAGACGGCGAACAGCAGGAGGGCGGAGTCGGAGATCATCGCGGCGTCAGACGCGGCGGGAGCCGCGGCCTGAGGTCGCGTAGGCGCGGGCGAGGTCGGTGCCGCGGCGGCGAACGCCCGCCTTGCCGGTCTTCATCTTGAACATCGCGGAGTCGGCCGCGCGCACGAACTCGGAGGCGTCGCCCGACTTGGGCAGCTGGGCCACGCCCCAGCTCGCGGTGACGCCTTCCTTGGCCAGGGGTGCTGCGGTCTTGACGATGCGGCGCGCGACGGTCGCGCCCTTAAGCGCGGTCGTGCCCGGCAGGAGCAGGACGAATTCGTCGCCGCCGTAGCGGAAGCAAAGGTCCACCTCGCGGCGTACGCTGTCGCCGATGGCGGTCGAGAAATCCTTGAGGATGCGGTCGCCCTCGAGATGCCCGCGCTTGTCGTTGACCTGCTTGAAGCCGTCGAGGTCGAACACGATCATGGAGAGGGGATCGCCCTGGCGGCGGGAGCGGGCGGCCTCCTCGCGCAGGCGGTCGTGGAAGTGGCGCTGGTTGTAAAGCCCGGTCAGGTCGTCGGTGCGGGTCATCTCGCGCAGGCGGCGCTCGAGCTCGACGCGGTCGCTGATGTCCTTGGCGATGCCGAGCGTTCCGATCACGCGGCCGCGTGAGTCCTTGAGGAATGAGAGGGACATGCTGACATGGAGGATCCGGTCGCCCGAGGCCTTCACGCGCATCTCGTGGTTGTGCACGCGGCCGTCGGGGCTCTCGCGCAGGAGTTTCATGAGGCGCTCCGCCGCGAGGCGGCCTTCGACGTAGAAATCGTGGGCGGGGCGGCCGGCGGCCTGGGCCGCGGTGAGGCCGAGCATCGCCTCGGCGCCGGGCGAGAAGTAGATGACCCGGCCCGTGACATCCGTGGTGCAGATCAGGTCGCCGGAGGAGGCCACGATGGCCTCGAAGTACTCCTTGACCCGGATGAAGTCGGTCGAGAGCGCGATCAGCGGCCCGTGGGCTCGCTGTGTGATGTGGGGCATATCAAGTATTTAACACGATTCGGAGGATGGCGACAGGGGCAGAGGTCCCGAGGGGAGGGGGGCCAAAGGGCCCAGGCATAATAACAACACTTACGAGGAAAAGGTCCTACTGGCGCGACTGACTAAAACGGGTTAAACTTCCGCCATGACCAGCGATGCTCCCGTCCCCGACGATTCGCTCGGCGCGCTGTTCGGCTTCTCCGCTTGGCTGTACCCCCGCGTCTGGGCGGGCTTCGCCCTGGCCTGGGCGGTCACTCTCCTGCCGGGGAATCTCGTCATGATCGTGGTCCAGCTTATCTTCGGAATGGGGAATGCGGAGCATCCGGAAGGGCGAACTTTGATCATTTCGGCGGCGAGCATGCTGATTCTTGTGCCCGCCGTCATACTTCACACCTGGGTCTGCATCATGATGGGCGACGCCGTCCTTCGGGGCGATGAGCCCTCGTTGCTGGACGCGGCGGGCCGGGCCCTCTCCCGTCTGCCGGCGCAGATGTGGACTATCGCGCACCTCGCGCTCCGCGCTCTTCCGTTCAGCTTCCTCGCCGGGGCGGCGGCGGGGTTCACGTTCAAGGATTCGCCGCGGACGGCCGTCGCGCTCATCGCCCTGATCGCCGTGCCCGCGGCCTATTGCATCATGCATTGGATGCTGGCGCCGATCGTGACGCTCCTCGAGGGCCTTTCCGGCGGCGCGGCCGTGCGCCGCAGCTGGGCATTGAGCGGAGCCCGGTTCTGGCGCTTCTCGTTTCATTTTCTCATCTATTACGCCGCGGCGCTCGTGCCCTCGGTCGCCATCGGAGTAGCGTCTGAGAATCTTTTCCCGGCCTGGTCTGCGGGGCTGGTCGGCAGCGCCATAGACGGCCTGCTGATCACGCCGTTCAGCGTGGGGCTTTTCCTGGCGCTGTATCGAAGGGAGGTCGCGCGTGGCGCGGCGGCGACGGCCGTGGCGCCGGTCTAGGAGTTCGTCTGAGTCCAGGGCTCGGGCTGGATTCCTTCCCTTGATCTATTCTCGATGATAATCACTCGTTCCGGAACGAGTGATTCTCTATTGCCGTAGATCAGCGCCCGATGACGATGACTCGGGCGCGCTCCTAAGTCGTCTTTTTGCGGCGCTCGAGGGCGGCGAAGGTCCGCTCGATCTTGCCCTTGAGCGCGTCGAGCTCGATAGGCTTGACCATGTAGTCCACGGCGCCGAACAGCAGGGCATCGTTGAGGGTGCCGGCGTCGGCGAGGCCCGAGATCACGATGATCGGTATGTCCGAGGTCTTCGCGTCGGCGCGCAGCTCGCGCGTGAAGCTGATGCCGTCCTGATCGGGCATCATGATGTCCATGAGGATGATGTCGGGGCGGCGCTTGGCCAGGGAATCGCGGGCCTTCGCGGCGCTGGGGGCGCATTCCACATCGTAGCCGCTCATGCGCAGGGCGTGGTCGTAGAATTCGCAGATGGAAGCGTCGTCGTCGACCGCGAGCACGCGCTTCTTATCGTTTGCCATGAGTGGGTCCAGTATAGCCGCCTTCCGCCCAGCTGTCCAGGCTAAGCCTCGCCGGCGCGGATTTCCAGCTGAGCCAGCACAGCGCGGACAGGCAGGTGTCGAAGAGCATGGCCTGGAGCGGCGTCATGTGGACCGCGTCGCCGAGGCAGCCGCAGTTGGGAAGCTGGATGCCTTTGGCCTGCACCAGGATGAGGGCGAACAGGAAGGAGGCGAACATCGCCCCGGCTGCGACGGCGGAGGCTCTCAGCTGCAGGCCGAGGATCAAGGACCAGCCGATCAGCATCTCGGCCCAGGGCAGGAAGGTCGCGGCGGTCAGGACCATCTCCCGGGGCAGGACGTCGTAGGAGCCGATGATCAGGGCGAATTCCTCGGACGGGCCGGCCGCCTTGGTGGCGCCGGCGTAGACGAGGACCGCGCCCACGAGCACGCGCGCGGCGAGGCCAATATAGGGGGGGATCTTGGCGCTCATTTCTTCAGCTCCTTCTCCACGAAAGGCGTCCCTCTTTCGGCCAGCTGCATCCCGCCGACGAAGCGTTTTCCGTTGATGAAGAAGGTCGGCGTCGAGCCGACCCAGGCGTTCATGCCGTCCTTGTGGTCGGCGGTGACGGCCTCGCCGGCGGCGGGATCCTTGCGGCAGGCCTGCCAGGCGGCCTCATCGAGCTTGATCTTCTTCGCGTAGGAGGCCAGGTGCTCCTCGGATCTCTCGCTCGGCCACTCTGCCTGATGATCGTACAGCTCGTGGTGATACTCCCAGAACTTGCCTTGCCGGCCCGCGCACTCGGAGGCGATCGCGCCGGAGCGCGCCCAGCGGTGCATGTTCTCGAGCGGGAAGTGCTTGAAGACGAGGCGGACCTTGCCGTCGTAGAGCTTCAGGAGCGCGCGCAGCGGCGGCTCGGCGACGCGGCAGGCGGGGCATTCGAAGTCGGAGAACTCGACGATGGTCACCTTCGCGTCGGCGGGGCCCAGCTTGCGGTAGTCGGGCGCGTTGGACGAGAAGGGCTTGCGGCTGCCGCGCGCGACGTAAAAAGAGCCGATGCAGGCGGCGAGCACGAGTCCGGCGGATACGGCGAGTCGGAGCAGTCGGTCCATGTCGGTCAGAATCATAGAAAATAAAGCGCCCCCTCCGCCGCAAGGGCGAAGGGGGCGCTT
>CAZIBN010000092.1:0-10964 GCA_964537395.1 uncultured Elusimicrobia bacterium | reverse complement strand
GCCCGCCGCGCTCATCGAGCCGGTGGCCAAGGACGGCCGCAGCTACGGAGTCTTTCTGGTCTCCCCCAACCTCGGGGCCCCTCAGGGGTTCTCTCACGAAGGACGCAGCTGGAGCCTGTCCCTGCGGCCGCGCCGTTACTACATGCCGTTCTCGCTGACGCTCAAGGATTTCAAGCATGATGTGTATCCGGGCACTTCCATCCCTAAGAATTTCTCGAGCCTGGTGCGCCTGCTCGATCCGCGCGCCGGGGATGACCGCGACGTGCTCATCTATATGAATGCGCCGCTGCGCCACGGCGGCCTGACCTTCTATCAGGCGAGCTTCGGCAAGGACAATACGCTGTCCGTGCTGCAGGTCGTGCGCAATCCTTCCTGGACCGTGCCTTATATCGCGTGCCTGCTCGTCGCCATCGGCCTTCTCTGGCACTTCGGCATGATGCTGCGCCGGACCCTCGGAGGATTGTCATGAGCTCCCGCAAGCTTTTCATCAGCGTATTCTCCGCGGGCCTCGCGCTCGCCGCCTGGCCCGCGTTGGCGCCCGCTCCAAGATCTGATTTTAATATCGAAGCGTTCGGCCGGCTTCCGGCTCTCGAAGGCGGACGCGTCAAGCCGATCGACACGTTCGCGCGCAACTCCCTGCTCGTGATCCGCAGCAAGCAGACCGTGCGCGTCGACGGGCGCTCCCTGTCGGCGACGCGCTGGCTTCTTGATACGGCCTTCAAGCCGGAGTCCTCCGACACCTACGCGTCCTTCGTCGTCGATGACCCGGAGGTGCTGGGCGTGCTCGGCCTTGAGCAGGGCAAGGGTCGCTATTTCGCCTACTGGCAGATCGAGCCCAAGCGCGACGAGATCAACCGTCAGGCCCAGTCCGCGGACGCGGTCCCTTCGGGCGCGCGGTCCCGCTTTCAAACGGCCGTCCTCGCCCTCGATCAGCGCTTGAACCTTTACGAGCGCATCAAGAACACCTTCATGCCGTCCGGACGGGGAGACCCGGCCGCTGAGCTCGCGTCCTTCCAGGCGCTGATGAATGAAGCGATGTCCTCCCTTAAGACAGGCAAGCCTTCGAAGTCGGCCGCCGCGACGATGGGCGCGCTCGATGCCCGCATGCAGGGCTACCGGTTCCTGTCCGATGCCGCGGCGTTCAAGACCGTGCCTCCTCTTAAGGGTGAGCCGGAGGAATCCTGGGCGAGCTTCGGCGAGGCCGTGACCCGTCCCGGAGCCGCTCTCGACGTTCACCCCAGCGCGCCGCTGTTCGCGCGCATGGCCTCCGCCTACCGCGCCGGCGACGCCGCCGCTTTCAACGCGGCCGTGGCCGAGCAGGCGGGCTGGTCCCGGGCCAACGCGCCCGCGGCCGCGACCCAGGCCCGCGTCGAAGCGTTCTTCAACCGCGCTCAGCCCTTCATCTCCGGCATGACCCTTTATGTCGTGGCACTTCTGATCATCTTCGCGTCGTGGGCGACGCGCCGCGAGGACCTCGCCAACGCGGCGCACGCCGTCGTGTGGGCGGCCTTCATCGTGCATACGCTCGGGCTCCTCGCCCGCACCGTCCTTCAGGGCCGGCCTCCGGTGACCAACCTCTACTCCTCGGCCGTCTTCGTCGGCTGGGGCGCGGTGTTCCTCGGGCTGTTCGGCGAAAGGATCCATCGACGCGGCTTCGCCGCCGCCGGCGCTTCGGTCGTGGGCTTTGCGACCTTGCTCATCGCGCACCACCTCGGCTCCTCGGGCGACACGATGGACGTGATGCGCGCGGTGCTCGACTCGAACTTCTGGCTGACCACCCACGTGATCACGATCACCATCGGCTACAGCGGGACCTACCTCGCGGGCCTGCTCGCGACCACCTGGATCGTGCGGCGCCACGCCGTGCGCAAGCCCGACGCCGCCGACGATAAGGCCATCGTCTCGCTGACCTACGGCGTGATCGCCTTCAGCCTGTTCCTTAGCTTCATCGGCACGGTTCTCGGCGGCATCTGGGCCGACCAAAGCTGGGGGCGCTTCTGGGGCTGGGACCCGAAGGAGAACGGCGCGCTCTTGATCGTGCTGTGGAACGCGCTGATCCTGCACATGCGCTTCGCCGGCTTCGTGCGCGAGCGCGGCATCATGATGATGGCCGTCTTCGGCAACGTCATCACCAGCGTGTCCTGGTTCGGCGTGAACATGCTCGGCATCGGCCTGCACTCCTACGGCTTCATGGATTCCGCGTTCTGGTGGCTGCTCGCCTTCAGCGTGAGCCAGCTCATGCTGATCATGCTGGCGGCGCTTCCTCCTCGGTTCTGGAGCCATTCGCGCACGCTGGATGCCTAGCCTCTGATCTATTCTCGTAGATAATCGCTCGTTCCGGAACGTGTGATTAACTAACGAGAGGCGGACTGGGACTGCCACAGCCGGGCGTAGACGCCGCCCTTGGCGAGCAGCTCGACGTGCGAGCCGATCTCGACGATCTTCCCGGCCGCAAGCACCACGATGCGGTCCGCGCCGGCGATGGTGGTCAGGTTGTGCGCGACGACGAGCGTCGTGGGCTTCGCGCCGGAAGCGCCCGAGGTGAGATGGTCGAGCGTATCCTGGATCTCGCGCTCGGTTTTCTTGTCGAGGGCCGAGGTGGCCTCGTCGAGGAGCAGGACGCGGGGCTTCTTAAGGAGGGCGCGCACGATCGCCACGCGCTGGCGCTGTCCGCCGGAGAGGGTCGACCCCCCTTCGCCGACGCGCGTGTCGAGGCCGGCCGGGAACGCCGCGGCGTCGTTGACGAAATCCGCCTTCGCCGCCGAGATCGCGGCCGACAGCTCGACGTCGGTCGCATTCGGGCTGCCGTAGGTCAGGTTGTAGCGAAGGGAGTCGTCGAAGAGCCTCGTCTCCTGGGGAACCTTGGCGATGGCCTCGGACAACGGGCCCTCTCCCGCCAAAGCGACATCGGAGCCGTCGATCGTGATCCGGCCGCTTTGCGGGGTCCATAGGTTCTGCAGGAGCTTGAGCAGGGTGCTCTTTCCGGAGCCTGACTCTCCGACGAATGCGACCGTCTCGCCGGGCTTGATGGTCAGGGAGAGCCCCTCGATGCCGCCGCCCTTGCCGTCGGCGGTGTATCGAAACGAGACATCCTCGAATGAGATCGCGCCGCCGCCGGGAGGCAGGGCTGGGCCTTGAAGGGTCGCCGGCTTTTCCTTGAGCCATCCGCGGACGACCTCGGTCTCGCCGCGCGCCGTCTTGTACTCGAGCCAATGCGTGGAGATGCCGTCGAAGGCCGCCTTGATGAAGCCCGCGTAGAAGGTCATCACGACGATCGCTCCGACGGACAGGCCCATCGACGCGGCGACGGCCCACGCGCCGACGATGTAGATCAGCTGCTTGGTGAAGAAGTCGGTCAGCGCGCTCGAGAGCATGTGCGCGGTGCCGCCGACGCGGGCGTCCTCCTCGCCGATCTCGACGAGGGCCTGGGCCTTCGCGCGGTACTTGGCGTTCTCGAGATCCTCCTGCCCGAAGGTCTTCACCGACTGGATCAGCTCGAGAGGCTCCTGGCCCTGGCGGCCGAGGTCGGCGCGACGCAGGCTGAAGGTCGCGTACAGCTTCTCGCGCTTCTGGCCGAACCAGCCGTTGATGATGCCCAGGCCGGGGAGCATCAGGAACACGACCAGGCCCGCGATCGGGCTTGTGTGCAGGAGCAGCGCCGTGGCCAGCACGAGCGAGATGATGTTTCCGACGAGCGGCACGCGGGCATCGAGGTTCTTCTTGATCAGGGCGTCGGCGTCCTCGCTGAGGCGGCTGGCGAGACCGGCGGAATCGTTCTTCAGGTGGAAGTCCATGCCTTTGCCGTGCAGGCGGGACATCAGGGTCTTGCGGACCTCGGCGAGCGCGCGCACGCGCAGGACGCCCTGCCTGAGGGCGTACGCGTACTGCGCGAGGATCGACAGCATCAGCGCCCCGACCGAGATCGCGGCCAGCGGCCACAGGCCGGCGCCGATGCCGCCCGCGCCGACGACCGAGGCGGCGCCGTCGAGGAAGCGCCCCAGGAAATGCGAGCCGCCGATCGTCAGCACATAGTTGGTGAGGAGCAAGGCGGCGAGCCCGGCGAGCGCGCGGCGCGGCAGGAAAGGGCGGACCTCGGCGTCGCCGCGGATGAACTCGGCTATGCCGGCGAACGCCGCGCGGATCTTGGCGCGAAGAGTCGTTTTCAGGGGTGAGGCTTCCGAGGCTGCGGACGCCGGGGCTTCAGGCTGCGCGGCGGCCTCTTCAGGTGTCTGTGCGGCGAGCGCCGATTCGGCCGCCTGCGTCTCGTAACCGCCTTCTTGCCAAAGCCGGGCGTAGCGGCCTCTGAGCGCGAGCAGCTCCTCGTGCGTGCCGCTCTCCATGATCTCGCCCTTATCGAGGACATGGATCACGTCGGCGCGGCGGATCGTGCTGAGACGGTGGGCGATGACGATGGTCGTCGGCTTGCGGCCGCCGTCGCCGGAGGTGAGCGAATCGAGCGCCTGCTGGACCTCATGCTCGGTCTTGTTGTCGAGGGCGGAGGTCGCCTCGTCGAGGATCAGCATCGAGGGATCTCTCAGTATCGCGCGAACGATGGCCACGCGCTGCCGCTCGCCGCCAGAGAGGCGTCCGCCGCCCTCGGCCACCGGCGTGTCCAGGCCCTGCGGGAAGCGCGCCGTGTCGAGCGCGAAGGAGGCCCCTGCCTTGCGGATCGCGATCTCGAGCCGTTCGGCGGACGCGTCCTCGGCGCCGTACATCATGTTCTCCCGCAGGGTGCCGTTGAACAGGCGCGTTTCCTGAGGCACGACCGCGAAGCGGGCGTTCAGGCTCTTGCGGGTGACGCCGCGGATGTCATGCCCGTCGATGGCGATCGTGCCTTCGTTCGCATCCCACATGCGCAGCAGGAGGCGCGTGATCGTGCTCTTGCCCGAGCCGGTCTCACCGACGAAAGCCACGGTTTGCCCGGCCTGAATGTCGAAGTCCACGCCCTTGAGCACCGGCTCGGCCTGGCGCGAGGGATAGGAGAAGCGTACGCCGCGGAAGGAGACGGCGCCGGGGCCGTGCGGAAGAGCGACGGCGTTCGGCGCGTCGACGATCCCGGGCGTGCGCATCAGCAGCTCGCGCACCGACTCCGAGGCCTTCGTGTTCCGCTTATAGCGCAGGTACAGGCTCGTCAGCCCGGTGAACGCGTACTTGGCGAAGCCGGCGAACAGCGCCAGCTGGGCGATCTGGCCGAAGGAGAGGCCCCACGCCGCGGCGAGCGCCACGCCTCCGAGGATGTAGATGAGGTTCTTGGTGAAGAACTCGGTGAGGCCGCCCGCGATCATTCCATACATCGCGGTCAGGCGGGCCTCCTTCTCTCCGAGGTCCGCAGCGCCGTCGGCCATCCTGCCGTAGCGCGCGAGCTCCTGCGCGCGCGCGCCGAAGGTCTTGACCGTCTCGGCCTGCGCGATGCTCTCCTGGGACTGCTTCATCATGTCGGACTTCTGCTCGAGAGCCTGCTTCCCGATCTCCCCGATCTTGTCGCCGAAGCGGCTCGAGAGCCAGCCGAGAGCGGGGATCACCGCGAGCGCGGCGAGGCTCAGCGCGGGGCTCGTGTACACCATCATCCCGACGCCGAACGTGAAGTGCAGCGCGTAGTGGAGCAGGGACAGCCGCGAGTCCACGTTTTTCGTCGACAGGGCTGCCGGGTCGTTGAGCAGACGTCCGGCGAGCTTGCCCGAGCCCTGCGCCAGGTGGAAGTCCATCTCCTGGCTCAGGAGGCTGCGCTGCAGCGCCGCGCGGTACTCGCGTGTCGAGCGCAGGCTGGCGAGGCGGCCCTGCACCGCGTGCGAGCGCTCGACCCACGCGTAGGCCAGGGAAGACAGCACCAGGGCGCCGGAGAGGATCGCGAGCGGGACCATGTGCGCGGCGAGCCCGGTCTTGGCCGCGATGGCGGCGGTGTCGAGCAGCGGACCGATGATGAAGGCCATGCCGATCGAGAGCACCGCATCGAGAACGAGGAGGACCTGCGCCTTGCGCATCGAGGGCTTCGCGTCGCCGAGCAGGTGCTCGAGCTCCTTGTCGCCCGTCGCCATGCCCTTGACGTCCGAGCCGAATCCCGAGAGCGCCGAGCGCGACGACTTGAGAAGGGTCCGGATGCGGGAAGGCTTGGCCTCGACCGGCGACCGTGCCTCCTTGACCTCGATCCCGTCGAAGGCTTGCTGCGCGTCGGCGGCGGACTGCTCGTCTCCCTTCTTCTCCCCGCCGGACGCGGCGGGTAGCTGCATCGCGCGAAGAGCGGCATAAGAGCTCGGCGCGGGCGCGACGGCCGGCTTGTAGACGACGGGCGCTGCTGCCGAGATCGGCGCGGTGAAAGCCGGTGCCGCCACGGTCTGTACGGGCGTAGCGACGGCGGAAGGTGCGGCGGACGGCGCCGGCAGGGGCGCGAGGCTGGATAGCGACGGCGAGAGAGACGGGGCGTTGTTGAAGCTCGGGGCGCCGATGCCGGTCTGCGGGAGGACCGGGACTCCGGCGATTGCGGTCGGAGCCTGGACGGCGATGCGCGCGGTCTGCGCCCAGACGGGCCCGCCCGACAGGGCGGCCAACGTCAGGGCCAGGAAGGACGCGAGCATTCGCCGCGGGAGCCTCATCTCACTAGTTTGCGCGGTTCCATAGGAACCATCAGGGGTCCAGGGACCCCTTATTTATAGGGTCCGACGGCCCATAGGAAGAATAGGGCTTAGCACGACTATCCACGAGGATAGTTGGGCGAGTTTTGGTATCATTTAGGCAGATTTCCAGGGAGGATTACCTATGGGCGGGCATTCACACTGGGCGAACATCAAGCACAAGAAGGGCGCCACCGACGCCAAGCGCGGCAAGGCGTGGACGAAGCTGGCACGCGAGCTCACGATCGCGGCGAAGCTCGGCGGCGGCGACCCCGCCTCCAACCCGCGACTGCGCAAGACGATCGAAGACGCGCGCGCGGTGCAGATGCCCAACGACACGATCGGACGCGCCATCAAGCGCGGCACCGGCGAGATCGAAGGCGCGGTCTTCGAGGAGCTCTCGTATGAGGGCTATGGCCCCAGCGGCGTGGCTATGCTCATCGAGTGCACGTCCGACAGCCGCAACCGCACGCGCACCGACCTGCACACCATCCTGGCCAAGAACGGCGGCGCCTTCGGCGCGCCGAACTCGGTCGCTTGGATGTTCAAAGCCAAGGGCCTGATCACCGTAAACAAGAATGGCTCCCCCTCCGAGGACGAGGTGATGACCGTGGCCCTTGATCTTGGCGCGGAGGACTTCAAGGTGGACGGCGACACCTTCGAGATCTACACCTTGCCCAACGATCTTCTCAAGGTCAAGGACGGCCTCGTTGCCAAGAAGATCACTCCCGTGACCGCCGAGGTCTCGATGATCCCCGACAACCTCGTCGCGGTCGACGAGAAGCACGCCGCGCAGGTGCTCAAGCTCATCGAGCTCCTCGAGGCGCTCGACGACGTCAAGAACGTGTACGCCAACTTCGACATCTCCGACGCCGTGATGGAGAAGATGGCCGCATAATGATCCTAGGAATCGACCCGGGGCTGCACGAGACCGGCTGGGCCGTTCTCGATGGAGCCCCCTCAGCGGCGCGCCTGGTCGCGTCGGGCGTCATCCGCACCTTGCCCGGGGTCCCTCTTCCGTTGCGGCTGAAGGCGATCCACGCCGAGCTCGCGGTCGTGCTCTCGGGGCACAGGATCCAGTCGGTCGCGATCGAGGAGATGTTCTTCACGACGATCGCGAACACCGTGCGCGCGACTTTGCAGGCGCGCGGCGTCGCCTTGCTCGCGGTCGCGCAAGCGGGGCATGCCGTCACGGAATACAATCCTAAGACGGTCAAGCTTTCCCTGACCGGCTCGGGCCGCGCGGAGAAGGCGCAGATGCAGACCGTCGTCCAGAAGGCGTTGGGCTTGGCCGACAAGCTACGGCCGAACGATGTCGCCGACGCCGCCGCGATCGCGCTGTGCCACCTGCGCGCCGGACGCGGGAAGGGCCTGCGCGTGCTCGATTCCTGGGGAGGCAAGAAGTGATCGCCTCGCTGCGCGGCGTCGTGCTCTCCAAAGATCTGGAATCCTTGGTGCTCGAGGTCGGCGGCGTCGGCCATGAGATCAACGTCACCTCCGCGACCGCCTCCCGGCTTCCCGCGCCCGGCAGCGAGGCCCTTCTCTTCATCGTCGCTTCGTTCGCGATGTACGGCGGCGGCGAGACCTTGTACGGCTTCCTGTCCGAGCCCGAGAAGGCGATGTTCTGCGCGTTCCGCGACGAGATCCCCGGCACCGGGGCGAAGAAGGCGCTCGAGTTCCTCGACAAGGCCTCGAAGTCCCTGCCCGATTTCCGCCGCGCCGTGATCGACCGCGACGAGAAGCTCCTGTGCGGGGTGTTCGGCTTCACCAAGAAGACCGCGACGAAGATCATCGACGCCCTCAAAGGCAAGATCGACGAGGTCCGCGTGGCGGGCGCGCCGCACTTCCAGGCCGTGAGCGACGCCATGCCGTCGACGGGCTCCTGGGGCCAGGCGCTCAACGCTCTCGAGGCTCTTGGGTACAAGTTTTCCGACGCGCGCACGGCGCTTCAGGCCTTGGCTGAGGAACACGGCGGCAAGGACGTTCCGACCGAGCAGCTCGTGCGCCAGGCTCTGAGGAGGCTCTGATGGCCAAGGCTCCCGACGAGTCGGTGCTCAACCCGTCCGCCGCTCCCGCCGAGGAAACCGCGGATCGCGCGCTGCGTCCGAAGTCTCTCGAGGAGTTCGTCGGCCAGGAAGCCCTCAAGGAGAACCTCAAGGTCTTCATCAAGGCCGCCAAGCAGCGCGGCGAGCCGCTCGATCATTGCCTGTTCTACGCGCCTCCCGGCCTTGGGAAGACCACGCTCGCCAACATCCTGGCTCGCGAGATGGGCGTCAACCTGCGCTCCGCGTCGGGCCCGATCCTCGCGCGCGTCGGCGATCTGGCCGCGCTGCTCACGGATATCTCCGAAGGAGATGTTTTTTTCATCGACGAGATCCACCGCCTGAACGCCGTCGTCGAGGAAGCTCTCTATCCGGTGATGGAGGACTACACCTTCTTCATCTCGACGGGGAAGGGCCCCGCGTCCTCGACATTAAAATTGGCCGTCCCTCGGTTTACGCTCGTTGGGGCTACCACGAGGTCCGGTCTGTTGACGGGTCCTCTTCGCGACCGCTTCGGAATCGTCGCCCAGCTTGGATTTTATGGTCCCGAGGAATTGCGCCGCATCGTTCTCCGCTCGGCGGGGTTGCTCGGAATCAAAACCGATCAAGACGGAGCTGACGAGATCGCGCGCCGCTGCCGCGGCACCCCCCGCATAGCGAACAGACTATTAAGGCGGGTGCGTGACTTCGCGCAGGTGGACGGCGGCGGAAAGATCGACGGCGAGGTTGCCCGCCATGCGCTGTCCAAGCTCGAAGTGGACGCCGAGGGCCTGGACCCGATGGATCGCCGCCTGCTCAAGGCCGTCATCGAGAAGTTCGACGGCGGCCCGGTCGGCGTCGAGAACCTGGCGATCGCGGTCAGCGAAGAGCTCGACACGGTGACCGACGTCGTCGAGCCGTTCCTGATCCAGGCGGGCTTCCTGGCCCGCACGCCGCGCGGCCGCACGGCCACGCCGAAGGCGTACGCGCATCTGGGCCTCAAGCCCCCGCGCCGCGCGCTCGACCTTCTGTGATCGCGGCGCCGGCGCTCGCCTTTGCGGCCGCGATCGCGGCCTCCGCCGGGACCGTCCAGGTCGCGATCTTGCGCCAGGCCGGGTCCGCCGTGCTGATGCCCGAGGGCGCCGTGACGCTCGCCCAGCCCGGCTATAAGACGAAGCCGCTCGAGTGGAAGGGCGAGCTCAGCCTCAGGCCGAGAGAAGGCGGCCTGCGCCTGGCCGATATGCGCCTTAAGACGGAGACGCGCCTGATCCCCGCGGCGGGCGCGCGCATCCGCGTCGGCGGGAATTATTATCGCGGGGCGCTGATCCTGCGCCTCGATATCGGGCAGACCTTGACCATCGTCGAGGAGGCCTCGGTCGAGGAATATCTGGAGGGCGTCCTCCCTCATGAGATGGACCCGAACTGGCCCCTTGAGGCGCTGAAGGCGCAGGCCGTCGTCGCGCGGACCTTCACCTACGCCAACATGGGAAAATTCCGCAAGGACGGCTTCGACCTGACCGCGGACACCCGCTCGCAGGTGTACAAGGGGATGACCGCCGTCAACGAGAACGTGCGCGCGGCCGTGCGCCAGACGCGCGGCGAGGTGCTCGGCTGGGACGGCAAGCTCCTGCGTGTGTATTACCATGCCTGCTGCGGGGGCGCGACCACGGACGTGGGCGCGGCGTGGGGCAACGAGGGCGCTATCCCCCGGCCGCTCAGGGGCGTGAGCGACCCGTGGTGCGCGACTTCTCCGCACATGAAGTGGATCGCCTATTTCGCCTGGGCCGATCTGACGGCGGCGATCTCGGAGCGGCGCATGCTCAATGGGCCGCTGAAGAACATCCGCATCGGCGCGAAGGACGCGGCCGGCTACGTGCGGACCTTTCTGGTGAGAAGCGCGGGCGAGAGCGTCGTGGTGAAGGCCTCGGACCTGCGCGGCTCCCTCGGCGCCGGCGAGATGAAAAGCGTGCGGATCAGGAGGGTGAGCCTGCTCAAGAAGGGCGTCGAGTTCCTCGGCGGCGGCTCCGGCCACGGCGTCGGCCTGTGCCAGTGGGGCGCGCGCCTTCAGGCCGAGAAGGGCCGCAGCTACACGAAGATCCTGAGCTTCTACTTCCCCGGCTCGGTGCTGTCGGAGGTGGACGAATGAATATGCCGCTCTCTGATTTCGACTACGAATATCCGGAGTCCCTGATCGCCTCCTCCGCGGCCGAGCCGCGCGACTCCGCGCGCCTTCTGGTCCTCGACCGCGCTTCCGAGCGCATCGAGCACGCGATCTTTCGGGACCTCCCCCGCTTCCTCAAGCCCGGGGATTGCCTGGTCGTCAACCGCACCAAGG
>CAZIBN010000091.1:0-11056 GCA_964537395.1 uncultured Elusimicrobia bacterium | reverse complement strand
GCAGAGCGTTGAAGATCACATCGGACTGAGACTTGACGATCTCGACCTTGTTGAAGGCGTTGAAGCGTTCGTCTCCCTTGATGATGTAGTCGGCCAGGGCGGTGAGGGCGTCGGCCTCCTTCGCCGTCAGCTCGCCGGCCTTGAGCTTCGCCTCGGTGGCCGCCTTGAAATCCTTGGTCAGCGCGACGTAGCTCTGCTCGCCGAGAGCGAGGGTCTCGACCTCCTTCGCCGTCAGCTTGGCCGACTCCGAAGGCGACTTCAGGTAGGCCTCCTGCTTCGCCCTGAGCCCTTCGATCTTGGTCGCCGTGCCCTCCCACTTGAGCACCCTGTCGATGAACTCTTTTTGCACCGCGTCGAGCTTCGGAGAATCAAGCGGCAGCGCCACCACCGCGGCGCGCAGGACCTTGCCGGCCTCGCCGATGGGCAGGTTCGCCAGAAGGTGGTCCTTGAGGACCTCCCGGACCCTGGCGCTGATCTCCGGCGAAACCTTCTGCCCCAGGTTGACCTCGGCGCGGTACAGAGCCTTGGCGATATCGATCTGCAGCTCGGGGGTGATCTTCCCCCAGCCCTTGACGGTGTTGCCGGGCTCGAGCGTCAGGGCCAGCATCGAGTTCTTCGGCTGGGCGACGAGGCCCTCCGTCGCGACATCGTAGGAGAACTTCTGGACTTCCTCGGTGACATCCAAGGTCCGGAACTTCGACTTGCCCGCTTCCATCTTGCGCACGGCCATCAGCTCGAGCGGGTTGACGGCGCCGCCCTCGCTGGCCAGGCGCCGGACCTCCTTAAGCTGGCCGATCTCCCGCACCTGCTTGGTCACGATCCACTTGGACGCCGGCGGGTCTGACATGTAGCGCGCTTCGAATATGCGCTGGGATATGGGCGGCTTGACAGGCTTGAGATCCAGCTGCTTGTCGACCGGCGCGTTCGCGTACTCGCTCGTGCGCCCGGACTGGTCATACTGGCGCATGCCCTCCTTCGTCAGCATGTACGGTCCGGCGTCGCGGGCCCCGTGAGCCGCGTGGGTCGGGATCAGCAGCCAGGCGGGCGACTCGAGCCAGAGGTTGCCGATATGGTTGGTGTGCTTGATGCGGCGCTCGACGTCCTCCTCGGGGGTGTTGACCTCCCCGACGAAGGGCAGAACGATCGGCACGTTGGTCTGCACGTACCAGGCGTACTGCTTGCCGACCCAGCTCGCGGCCTGGCTGAACAGGACGTATTTAGCCACGTTGTCGGCCATGCTCAAGCCGAAGGCCCCGGCCTTTCCGACGAAATACTTCGACTCGGCCATCCGCTCGAGGATGCCCATCTTGCCCGAGGCCGCCGCGGCCTCCAGCGCCGCCGGGCCCCGGATCAAGGCCGACGCCGAGCCGACCACGCCGCGGCTGCCCACGATCCCCATGAATCCGGAGGCGCGCGTGCCGTCGAACACGGTCGAGGGCAGGCCGATGTAGCCCAGCGCCGCGGTGGGCACGCGGAACCAGCCGAAGTCGAGGGACTCGTTGGCCCACCACATCCCGCCCTTGCCGCCGGCCGCGGCGGCCTTGCCCAGGCCGTCCCAATCCTCGGAGAACATCGAGTGCCCCGGCTCGATGGCCTGCCAGCCCGCGATATTCACGCCGCCGATGCGCTTGGTCCCCATGTCCCACAGATGGGCGCCGGCCGTGAACCCCGCCGAGATGCCGCCGGACAGGCCCGTGAACACGAGCTGGCGATGCGCCACGCTCATCGCCCGCGCTCCGCTCGCCACGAGATACTGCGCCACGACGTTCTCGCCCGCGACGGCCTTGACCCGGGCCACGCTCGGCTCGATGGACTCCAGGCGCGCCGCGGTGTGCTTGGCGATCTCGCCGACGGCCCTCACGCCGAAGCCGGCGCCGTACCTGATGGCGCCGCCCACTCCGCCAGCCTGCGCGCCGGCCACCATCATGCCGTTGCCTACGCCGCTGAGCTTGCCCACGCCGTTGAGCGAGGCGCGCGCGAGCGGCGCCATGAGCGCGATGCTGATCGTCCAGGTCACGAGCATCGACGCCGAGTCGAGCGACTTGTTGGTCTCGGTCACCGCGGTGATGCGCTCGTGCGAGGCCTTCAGCGACGAGCTGATGCGCAGGGCGTCGTTGACCTTTCCGGGCTCGCCGGCGGCCGTGCCGCTCATCGAATATTGGGACGCCTTGGGGTTCATCGCGATGATCTGCTTGCGCGCCTCGACCCAGTCCTCGCGGCGGCCCACCGAGATCAGCGCCGCGATGTCCGTGAAGCTCTTCGCCATCGCGGGTCGCGTGCCGTCGCCCTCGATCGCCTTCATGTCCTCGCCGTACTTCGTCCCCCACGGCGTCATCTTGTAGGCGCCGCGGATGGTCGCCGAGACGCCGTTGTGGAGATGCTTGAACGGGTTGTAGCCGGCGTTCATCGAGGTCTGGCTCTTCGCGAGGAACGCCGTCGAAGGCGCCTCGAGGAAGATCGCGTAGTCCACCGACAGATCGCCGAGCTCCTTCTGCGTCGCGGAGAGCGCCGCCTGCACCGAATCCAGGCTCCCCGCGTAGTCCGAGTCGTTGAGCGCCTGGCGCGTCTTGGCGAGGATCACCCGGAGCTCCTCGAGGCGCTTGGCCATCGCCACGCCCTGAGCCTTGTAGGCCACCTTCTGATCCTGGGTCAGATCCGACTTGTCGATGATCTTCATGATCGCCTGCGCGTCGGGCGAGGTCGGATCGACGCGTTCGCGCTGGTTCTTGACGTGGAACATCTGCGTCTCGAGCACGGTCAGGCTGAGCCAGCGCAAGGCGTTCTGCTCATCGAGCCCGAACGTCGCCCACTGCGCGTTGGTGATCGTCTCCGCCTTGCTTAAGCGGTTCATGTCCGTTTCAAAGCGAAGCACGGCCGCCTTAGAGCCCTCGATGTAGGCGAGGCGCTGCTTGAGCTTGGCCTCCACGATGTCGAAGACGCTGTAGGTCTCCCCGCGGTGGTCGTAGGTCTTGGCCTTGGCCTGCCGTATCAGATCCTCTTCGAGGCCCTTCTCGTTGAACCACATGTCGGTCGGGTACTGCTTTCCCAGGAGCTCGGCGATCGCGATCATGCGGTCGATGCGCGTCGCCTTGACGTACTCCGTCTCCTGGTTCTTGAGCCGCCAGAACGTGTGCTGGAGCATCTCGAAGTTGTACCGGCCGGTCTCGGGAACGGCCGCCACCTGGGGGGGGCGGGTCAAGTTCATCGCCCGCTGGCTCTTCTGCAGATCACGGCTGTAGGTCGTGACCTGCTTGGCGGTCATCCGGAAGGCGAGGCCGTCCTTATCCCAGAACTCGAAGCCGTCCTTCGTGGCGACCTGCGCGTACGCGTTGCCCTTCGGCGGATCGGCGATCGCGGCCCCGCTCAACAGCGCCTCGCGCAGCCCGCCGGTGCGGAACGCCTCCTCCAGGCTGCCCGACTGCGCCGATTCCAAGGTCCCGAACCTGTCCGTGAAGATCTTCATGGCCCGCGCCGCGCCGTCCTGACGCGCCTCGCTGTAGGTGCCGACGCCGCGCAGGCGTTCGAAGATCGGCTTCATCGCCTCGACCTCTTCGGCCGGATTGTAGCGTGACTTGAGCGAGAGGTACAAAGTCCGGCCGATCGGGGTGAGCTTTCCGTCGGCGCCCTGGAGATAGGTCTTCAGCGGGTCGGCGTCGTCCTTATACACGCCCAAGGCGAGCAGCACCTTCATGGCCTCGGCGGGATTCGGCTCAGGGGTCCCGGCGGCGGCCCACGCCGACGCGGGCCACTGCGCCGCGAGCATGGCGGCGCAAACGAGCGAGGCGACGGTCCGACGCGCGAGGGGTTTCATGAGGGGCGCGACCTGCCTTGAGTGTAGCAGAGGAGGGCCTTCCTGTCAGGGCCTATGGACCCATTAATAAAGAAGGCCCGGGACCCAGGCCATATAGGCCTTAGGTCCCGGGCCGCTCAGCGATCAGAACTTGTCTTCCATGCAGACCTTCAGGGCCGCCTCTCGGTTCGAGAGGCCCCACCAGACGATCGGCCCCACGCAGTTGGCCTTCACGTCCTTCTGGCCCTCGCCGGCGAGCTGCGGGTTCTGGAACACGCCCACCACGCCCCGCTTCTCGTTCGAGCCCGCGATGAAGCGATAGGCCAAGGTCCCGCGGACCAGGGGGTCCTTCTCGAGCGTCAGCCCCTGCATCGTGCGCTCCTTCGGGAGCGGAGCGCCCTCGTCGAACGTCTGGAAGAAATTCGTCCGGAAGATCTTCACGACCTTCGCGCTCTCAGGGTTCGCGTTCGCCGTATCGAGCCCCTTATACTTGAACGACAGGAA
Source organism: uncultured Elusimicrobia bacterium (assembly GCA_964537395.1). Taxonomy (GTDB): domain Bacteria; phylum Elusimicrobiota; class Elusimicrobia; order UBA1565; family UBA9628; genus GWA2-66-18. Next base: position 6,762 of record CAZIBN010000091.1, on the reverse strand, counting down.
GTGCTTATCCGTCTTGTCCTTGCCGGTCGGGTCGACGAGCTTGTACAGGGCGATGTCCGTCTGCGCGTTCCCCACCAGATGATATTCGAACGACTTGGACACAACGATCTTAACCTTGAATGACTCATCCATCGAGCTCGTCTCCGGCTCGAACACGTTGGTCGGTCCGCCCAGGTGAGCGTACAGACCGCTGGCGGGATCAGCCGCCGGCGTATTGACCCCGGGCCAGACCTGGAAGGTCGGGCCGCCGACTTCGCCACGGCCGATGACCACCAGGGTCCCATCCGAATAGCTGGCCTGCAGGTCAAAGCGCTTGTCTCCCAGAGCCGCCTTGACGCGCTTGGGGACCTCGGCGAAGACGGCGCTGCTGGACGGGACATCCATGTAGTAGCGCAGGGCGTCGATGAAGATCATCATGTTCGTCATCCCGCTCTTTTCCTTGTCGTCCGGATCGCCGCCCGCGACCAAGTTCGAGACGAAGCCTCCGATCGCGAAGCCCTTCTTCTCGGTCTTTTTGTTCAGGTCCAGGTACTGCACCTGCTTGTCGAACTGAAGGACCAGGTAATGATCCACGATCCGTCCGTTCAGAAGCGCCAGGGGCGGCTTCTCAATGTTCGAAAAGATCATCTGCCGCTTGGGCTCGATGCTCAGCGGAGTGAGGAGGATCACCTGCTTCTCCCCGGCCTTGCCGCAGGTGACGAGGCGGAACTTATCCTTCAGATCTTCCGCCATGAGCTTTATGTCGGCCTTCTGGCACTTCCCCTCTTCGATCGCAAGCTTAAACAGATGAAGCTCCAGATCGGCGACGGACATCCCGTCCTGCGACGTGCCGCCGCCGGGGGTGGTGCCGGGGGTGCCGCCGGGAGTGCCGCCCGGAGTGGTGCCCTCGCCCGGCTTGGGCTTCGGAGGCGTAACGTCGCCGCCGCCATCCGTAACCTCCCAGGCCGGAGGCGTGAGCTTCCCGTTCCATACGAGGCGATACTGCTTGTCGCCAACCGTGCCCAGGTGCGGGCCGCCTTTCGGGCCGGTCGCGATCCTTTGGGACCAGCCATCGGGACCGCGCTCGCCGGTCTCGGCGTAAAGCCCGGGCGCGAAGGCCCGAATGTTGTCCTTGCTGCGGGCATCCGTCGCCGCTTTCGGGAAAAACACGAAGCCGCTCTTGGCGCCGCCCTGAGGCAGGACGTAGAACTCCTGATCGCCCACCTTGGCGACATCGCCCATGGAGCCAAACTTCGCTGCCTGATCGGCGCGCGCGAGGAACAGAGCCGAGACCGAGGTCTTCAAAGGCACGCCGCCGCCCTTTTTCGCTTCGTCCGGACGCGCGAGAGTAATGCTTCGATTGCCGTCCTTATCCGCGGGACCAAACGTGAGCTCGTACTTTTTATGTCCCGGCGTCCGGTCATCCAGCACGAACGACTGATCCCCATCGCCAAGCGAGAAGCGCTGGCCGAAAATGTCGCCCGTATTGGTGATGTCGAAGATGCCGATCTCGTTGACGAGCTGCCCGTTGTCCAGGCGCTTCGTGTAGATCTTCATCGAGATCTTGCGCGAATTGGGATCGTTGGGGCCGGAAATCTCCGTCACCTCCGCGCCATCCTCATAAAGATCTTTCAACGTGTAATCGCGCGTCGTGCCGTTGTTAAGCCGCGTCCCGGAGCCTGCGCTCGCATCCGGAACCTTCGTCGCGGTGTTATCGTTGTCCTTGATGCTCTGCTCGCGTTCGGCGCTGTCGCGCGTATCCTTGAACACTGTTGCGGCTTTCTCGGCAGCATTATTCAGAAACGCCGTGACTTGAGATTTCTCCCGGGCCTTGGTGATCTGGCTCTTACCGGTCCAGTCGGCGAGCGCGATGCGCAGTCGGGGCTCCCATTTGCCGTCCGCAACGAAGGTTTTCGACAGGATGGGGTCCGTCTTCACCCAGCCCGGCGTCACGAGCCCGGGGCCGGCGACAAAATAGAACATGGCGACGCTGCCGATCGCCCCCTTCGTTTCGCCCCACTCGCGCGCGACGGCCCCGGCGGCCGTGGCGTTCACGTCGATGGCGACGAAGCTCTTTCCGCTCTTGTCGGCGTTGAGGAGGAATTCCTCGAAGCGCTTGCCCGCATCCTTGCGCGCGTCGGGGTTCTCGGTCAGGATCTTGGTCAGCGCGTTGATCGAGTTGGTGTTCTCGACCGCCGCGGCAACGGCCGTGGGCTTGTCGCCGTCAGCGGCGAGCGTCCGCAGGGGCGAGGCCCCGACGGACGCAATCACCAAGACGGCCATGATGGGATTCAGGGGTTTCATGGCTTCTCCGGTACGACTATAACGCCGTTCCTATTGTAGCTCCAAACTCAAATTCTCGCCTGGGTCTAAAGACCTAGTTTTTTACGGGCGCGCCTGCCGCCGGCGCTCCCCCGGCCTTCGAAGACATATCAGACTGATTGCCAATACCGACAAGGATCGAGCCCTGCTCCTTGATGACCTTCGCGATATTATTCGGGAACCGCGCGGTGAGTGGCGTCTTAATCAGAGAGGCGTCAGCTTCAGTGACACTCGCCCCAGTCATCTTTTGGTCCACCTCTCCAAGCTGTGTCTTTTCCGTCTTGGCATCCTCAGCAATTTTCTTAGCGCCAGTCACAAAGGCAGTCGCATCCTTGGAAGCCCCCGGCGTTCCCGACTCTTCCTTAGCGCCACCCTCCGGAGCCGTGCTCCTCAACTTCTTGGCTTTGGTGACGTCGTCAGGCTTCAGAACCGTATCCGTCCCGTCCGTACCGTCGGCCTTCTTAATCTTGACCTCTTTCGCCCTATCGAGAGACTTATCGAAGGCGAGGCTCGCATCAACGACCGCCTTGACCGACCCGCCATCGCCGCCAGCCGCGGCGACAAGGCCGTCGACAGCGGGTTTCAGGCTTTCCATTATTTTGCCCAGATTCTCGCCCAATTTCGTGCTGTCCTTCCAGGCCACATCGTATGTCCCGATCCTATTTTGAACTTCACCCGGGTTGAATTTATCTAATGTCAGCGCCGGATTCTTTGCAAGCGCGGCGCGGGCTTGATTGAGAAGCTCCTCGGTGGCTTTGTACTCCGCAGCAATTCCATCCACCACTCCGCCGGCCGCCTTCAAGCTTTTATCGCTCGGATCAGTCTTCGAATCACCCAGCGCACCCTTGAGGTCTTTAACGACCCCACCCGCGCCATCTTCGCCCCCTATCGCCTTCCTCATGGCAATAATATGCTCATTGACGGATTTGTCGTCGGGTACCGTCGTAGGTTTAATACTCCCATCGCCCTTGCACTTAACCGTTGTATTAACCGGGCGGGGGCCAGAAAGGGCGTTTTGAGCAGCGATAAGATTTCCGATGCTCACCCTGCCCGCGCCCAGCTCAGTTTGCTGATCCGTTAATCTCTTGATCTGAGCCTCATCCCTAGCATCACCCTTCTTCCCCTGCGCGGTTACGAGAGCTTCATCAGTCGTAAAGGCGGTGGACGCCAGCTGCAGGCAGATATCATCAACCGAGCCCTGCGCGGCCCCCGCCGGAACAGTCACCTTTCCCGCCACGCGATCCTTCTCCGCATTAGCCGCCGCAGTATCGGTCTTTGAGGGAGCAGTCGTGCCCTTATCCGACTTAACCGTGCATTCAACCCCAACGCCACCCTTTATCGCCTGGTAGATGTAACAATCGGTGCCGCAAGACCTATAGCATTTGTCTTCGCGCTCCGCAGAGCACGGGTTATTCTCAGCCGTCGACAACGGCAGCACCGACCCCGTCCCGCACTGGATGGTCTTCTTGCCGCCGGCCGCATCGGCAAACAAGCCGAGCGCCGACTTCGTCAGCATCTTCGTCGCCTCGGCCGCCATGGCCTTCAGCGAGTCGTTGCGGATGCCGTAGAGCAGGAGCTCCGGGTCCTTGAGCTTGCGCTTCTCGAACTCGAGCTTGAGATTCTCCATCATACGTTCCTTCGCCTCGATGAAGGCCAAGGACTCGCCGACGCTCTTGCTGCCCGCCGCGCCCGCGCCGCCGCCGGGCTTGTCGTTGGCACCCGCGCCGCCCTGCCCGCCGCCGCCGAAGCCCTGGCCGCCGGTGGGAATCTGCTCGCTTGCCGCCTGGTTCAGGCCGCCCAAAGCGCTGCCCGTGCGTGAGAACGCGTCACCGGCGTTGGCGCCGGCCTTCTTCGTGCCGTCGAGGCCCGTCGGGCTGTTGCCGCGCGGTCCCGCCGCGCCGCGGAAGTTGGGATTGGAGCGAACGAGGTTCAGCCCGCCTCCGCCCGTGCCCGCCTGGCCGAGGTTGCCGCTGTTGATGGGGCCAAGGCTGCCCGAGCCGCTGGAGCTGCCGCCGCTGGCCGCGCCCAGGCCGCGAAGGCCGCCGCTGCCGCCGAGGGCGATCTTCGGAACCGGGAGAGGCGCCTTCTTCACGGCCGCCGAGGCCGCGCGGGAAGCCGCGCCGGCAAGAGCGTCCCTATAATCCGTCTTCTCTGCTGGAGCGGTGGGCGGAGCGACCGCCGGAGCCGCCGAGCCCGCCGGAGGCTGCTGCGTCCCGCCAGGGCCCATCACGAGGGCGCTGGGGTCGCGCACGTTCAAAGGCGTGATGATGTCGCCGGAGCCGCCGATAGCTCCGCCCTGAGCGATGCTGTTGTTGCCGTTCTCGTAGGGGCTGCTGCCGCTGCCGAAGAGGTTGCTGCCCGACCCGCCGCCGGGGCCGCGAAAGCCCGCGCTCATGTCCCCGTTCTCGGGAGCCATCATGAAGTGCTCCGCCAGCGGGGCCATGAACAAGGTCCCCAGGCCGGCCAGGATGAAGGCCAGATCCTTCTTCTTGAACTGCTTAAGGCGATCGAAGAGGGTCAAGCCGGCGCCCATGCCCTTGATCTTCACCTGGGGCTTCTGAGCGTCCTTCAAGGTCGGGATCTTCGGTTGCTGATCCATATCAATTCTCCTGGTGCTTCGCTTAGTGGCTGATAAAGTCTTCGATGCCCTTCAAATCCGTGATCACGCACGCGTCCGTATCGCCCGAGCACTGGGCGTCAGAGCAGGCCTTCGCGCTCAGGCACAGGTTGTTCGCGTAGCGCTTGCAGTTGTTGACGACCTGGCTTTCGCGGCCCCCGCACTTGCTCATGTATTTAAGCTTGCCCGAAAGCGTCACGTCGGAGTACATCGCCTCGCAGCTATTGCTGCGGTAATCGTTGACGGCGTTCTGCGTGGCCTCGCGGGCCTCGATGATGTACTGCTTGGAGCTCACGCACTGGGGGCTCTGCTCCTGCGTGGTCTCATTCGTCGGGCTCGTGTCGATGGCATCGCCCTGGTCCACCGTCCGGGTCCGATTGCCGTCGTTGACCTGGACGATCTGGGACTTCTGGCGCGCGGGGCCGTCGCACTCCGCGGGAGAGCAGTTGTTCTTCGCCGTCAGCGGGCACTCGTGGATGTGCTTGCAGCGCACGCCCATCGAGTCGCGGCACAGCTGCTTCATCTGATCGCCCATGCGCCGGCATGCATTGGCCTTGGACTTGCTGCAGCCGCCCTGGCCGCAGCCCATCGAGTCGAACTGCTTGGAGAGCGCCTCCTGCTGCTTGTCGTAGGCGAGCTCCGTCGGGCCGTACTTGTCGTCGAGCTCGCGGCACTTCTTCGCGTCGGCGTCCATCTTCTCCGCGTCGCGGATATAGTCGTCGGCCATGCCCGAGTCGGGCAGGTTCGGGCTTGAGATGCCGTCGATCTCGGGCGCCGTCAGAATATCAGTACGATCGCCGCTGATCGTGTTGCCGTCGTACACCGCGCCGGTGTTGGTGGCCGCGAACTCGCCGGGGCAGCCGGAGCCCGGGGTGCAGTTCGGCGCGACCGAGATCGCCGCCCGGCCGCGTCCCGCGGCGAGCTGGACGAAGGCGCGCTGGCCGCTGATCGTGTGCGTGCCGACCAGTCCTTTATTGGTACGAGCGCTGATCCGGGAGGCGTTCGCCTTCGACAGCTGGCCCTTGGCCGCGCCCTGGATCTGCACGCCCTTGGCGGTCTGACCCTTGATGCCCTCGAGGCCGCCCTTGACCACGTCGCCGAGCTTCCCGGTCGAAGCCCCCTTGCCGCCGCCGAAGCTGCCGTTACCGAAGAAATTTGAGGCCGCGAACGCGCCGCCCGACAACGCGCCCTCGCCGCTCACGCCGGAGTTTCGCATGCCGTCTCCGAAGCCGCCCGCGAACGCGCTCTTGACCAGGCCCTCGCGCTCGCCGGACACGTCGCCTTCGTTCAAAGCCACGCCTTCGCCTTCGCCGCGGTTCTTGGCGTCGTCGGGATTGAGCACTCCCTCGACCGCGCCGGGCGTGGGCAGGTTCGCGCCGCTGCCGCCCGCGGCCTCAAGGTCCTTCGCGTTGCCCTTCACGAAGCCGAGCGAGCCGGAGGCGCCGCCGATGCCGCCCGAGCCCGCCCCGTTGCCTCCACCCATGAACGCGGACCAACCGGCCTTGCCGCCGCCGTCCCTGGCCGAGCGGAACGCCGCCAGCAGGTCGCCGTAGTCGCGCTTGCCGCCGGCCAGGCCCCACTTAGAGGTATCCACGCCCACCTTCCCCGCGATCCAAGCCAAGCCCGCCGCCGCCCGGTCGCCGCCCGGGAAGTGAAGGAGAAGGTTGGATGGGCTCACGAACAAGAACGAGGCCAATGCCACCAGGAGGAGCAGCGCAATCACGGTCTTGCGCGTCCTGATGAACAGAAGCAAGGCCGCAAGGGCGCTCTTTTTCTTGTTCTTGTCGAGGAAAGTAGCCATATTTTTCTCTCTTTTCTTACGCTACGTTAGTGTAATGCCTGCC
>CAZIBN010000090.1:0-11201 GCA_964537395.1 uncultured Elusimicrobia bacterium | reverse complement strand
GCTACTTACGGATTGTAAGTAGCTCAATGAAGATCATGCCGCCCGGACCAAAGATCGTCGCCGAAAGCGACGGCCCTGAGCGTCCGACTACTTGCTCGAGTTCCTAGCGGCTGGGCAACGGAGGGCCGCCCTTAAAAGCGCCGTCCGGACCCTGGACCATCGGCTTGAACTGCTCGCTCGTCGGGACTATCGGCCCGAACTGCCCGCTCGTCGGATTGGACGCGGGCACTTCAGGCGCTGAAACCGTCTTCGGCGCCGGCGCCGGCGCGGGAACTGGGGCGGGGGTGGGAAAGGGAAAAGGAACCTCCTCGGGTTCGGGAGCAGGCGCGGGCGCTTCGGCCACAGGCGCCGCCGCCGGCGGGATCGGCACGGGAACCGGGGCGCGGCGCGTGACGGCCCACACAGTGACCATGGCGCTCAGCGCCAGGACCACGATCAGCCACGGATAGGTTTTCAGCAGGCCGAGAAAGGAAGGCCGCGCGCCGGTCATCGGGGCAGCGCAACGCGGGCATTTCTTCAGCCCCGCCGCTACGGTAGCCCAACATTGGGAACAGGTCATGGCGCATAGGATAGCAGTCCACGCCGCGCTCGTCGAGCCCCGAGGTGTGACTGCGGTCGCTACCTTAATTACGCGGAAGTTTCCTTGATTTGTCCTGAGCAACGACCTATACTTCGTAGGCCCATGCGCGAGCGAACCTTCCAACGAGGCGGCACCCTGACCGAACTGATGGTGGCCACCGTCATCCTCTCGGTCGGCGTCCTGGGGCTTTTCGGCGCGTTCAAGTACATCGCGCGCTCCACCGTCATCTCGCGCGCCACCTCGATGGCCACCAACCTGGGCCAGGAACGCATCGAGTCCCTTAAAAATCTCAGCTACTACGCCCTCCAGATCACGACCACGTCCTTGACCGACTCGACGGTAACGCCGGCCGTCGTTTACGATACCGTCAACTACCCCCCGGAGACGATCGCGATCGGCGGCATCACCTTCACGCGTTACACCTACGTGGGCATGGCCGAGCTCTCGGGCAGCGACATCAGCACCGTGACCTTCACCTATCCCGACACCGGCCTCAAGCAGATCACCGTGAGCATCGTATGGTCGGAGGCGAACCAAAAGAAGAGCTGGTCTCTGCGCAACCTGCTCGAGAACCCGAACATCAACCCGCTCGACGCGACGATCTCCGGCACCGTCACCAACTCGGCGGGCGGCTTCGTGGCGAGCGCCCTCGTCGTGATCGAGCAGAACGAGGACTGGAGCGCCACGGCGAATGCCTCCGGGGCCTATTCGTTCCGGGTCTATCACGGCACCTACACCATCCGCGCCTCCTCCACCGGCTTCTCGGACGGCATTTCCGGGGTCCTGGTCGCAAACAGAGTCACGCCCACGGTCGCCCCCGCGATACCCCTCACCCCCATCGCGGCCGGCTACATCACCGGCGCCGCCTGGATGAACACCTTGCCCGTGATCAGCCAGGTCGTCGCCTCGACGCTCACGCAGTCCGGCGACGGGATAGATCGAGATATCGAATATGTCGAGCTTTTCAATCCGACGACCTCCCCGTTCAACGTCGGCGAAACGAACGATGGCCAGAAGAACATCATGTTCGGGTACTCGGCACCCGGCGTGATCCGATACGACTCCCCCTTGTTCGGCGCGGCCAACCAATTTTACATGACGCAGGTGACCACTTACATCGCGCCGGGGCATTACTACCTCATCGCCAACGCCTCCTACTTCTACATCAACGGCGGATGGATCGCGGCGGACGCCTACACGGACAATGCGCTGGGGCTTCCGCTGACCTACCCCAACTACTTCGCGAACGACACGTCCGGGGGCGTGTTCATGTACTACGGCTGGGCGTACGCCTATCCGGACCCCTACATCGACCAAGTGGGCTGGGCGGCCAACGGCGGCGATACTCCCTGGTACTACGAAGGAACCTACATCCCCGACAACCTCGTCCCAGGCAATGACGGCCTGGGCACCCCCGCGGGCAAGCAGATCGTGCGGGTCTCGAGCCCGGGAATCAACGCGGCGACGTTGGCGACCTATGGGCGGGCATACGACTCGAACTCCAACAACAGGGACTTCCTCTACGATGGCACCTACTTCGACTCTTTCACGAACTTCGTCTCGCCCAAGAACCATGCCTCCGGCGCCTTCACGACCATCGCAGGCAAGATCCCGACCGAGCTCGGCACCACCTACGTCTCCTCCAGCGACCCGAACTCAGGCTCGACCGTCGCCTTCACCGCCTATGTCACGAGCGGCGCGGTTCCGGCTCCGGGCCTGCCGTACTCGCGTTTTCAATTGGCGGGCGTGTCGACCGGAACCTGGGACGTCGTCGCCGCCTACGGCTCCTACAACAACACGTACACGGGCGTCACTGTAACCCAGAACGCCTACACGGGCGTCCCCAACGCCGCGACCACGCCCGCGTGGCCGGGAGTCGGGCTCGCGCACGTACAGCTCACGAGCAGCTCGTCCTCGGGCTTCGTCAAAGGCGTGGTCACCAATGCGTCCAGCGGCGTGCCCCTCGCAAACATCAGCGTCGCCGGCGGCGGCGCCTCCAAATTAACCGGCGCCAACGGCGTCTACTTCATGGCCGTGCCGAGCGGCGTGGTGACCATCGTCGTCAACGCCAACAACATCTCGGACTCGAACTATGTCGAGGCCATCGAGGCGCCCACCGTCACGGCGGGCGCCGTGACGATACAGGACTTCACGCTCAATCGCGGCGGACGCATCACGGGCTACATCACCACGGGCACGACGCCGCTCGCCTTTCAAGCCGTCGCCGCCACGTACGGCGTGGGCAGCCAGGCCGGCGCGGCCGTCACCGATGCCGCCGGGAATTTCACGATACGCAACATCTCAACGGGGAGCTACACGGTCTTCCCCGTGCTCGAGTCGGGCCAGGATGTGAGCCCGAACACGCTTCCGGCGGAGCTGACCTCGACCGGAAGCGTGTTCGTCGGAACCTTCACCGTCATCGGCGCGTTCGGCAGCATCTCGGGCACGGTCACCGACGCCTCCGGCCTGGTCACCTCCGGAGCGTTGCTGCTCGCGTCGACCAACACGATCGCCAGCACGCCCAGTGCCATCGTCGGCTCCTCGGCGCCGGCGCAGACGCCCATGTACATGGTCTCGAGCAAAGCCGACGGCACCTTCGTCTTGCCCGTGCGCGGCGGGGCCACCTACTACCTCTCGGTCTATGTGCCCGTGATCTCGGGCTCCGGGTCAGTATCAATAACAACGAAGACCTACAGCGGCATCGTCGTCGCTCCGGCCGCCGCGACGCCCAAGCACGTGGTGATCCCCTGATGAAGCTCCCGAACAAGCGCGGCTACACCTTGACGGAGATGATGATGGTCGTCGCCATCATCGGGATCCTCGCGACCGTCGCGCCGACCATGCTCACCAGCATGCAGAACTTCTTTCTGATGACGAGCGCGCGCTACGAGATCCAGCGCGACGCGCGCACGACCCTCGACACGGTCAACCGCTACATGCGACAGGCCGTGGCCCGGTCGGTGATCATGGACACCCCCACGGGTCAAGGGCCGTTCTCCCGCATCCGCTTCAAGCATGTGGACGGCCGCTACATGGAGTTCCGCCAGAGCGGCGCCAATCTCATCCAGGTCATCGGCACCTCCGAATCCATCGTCAGCAAGAACATCGTCTACATCGCCTTCACCTACCCGCACACCGACGACAACACGATCGTCAGCGTCTCGATCACCATGGGCAAGAGCATCCAGCTCGGGAAGCGCAAGGTGCTGGAGCTGACCATTCAGAAGATCCGCGTGATGAATTAACATGAAAAACCATCCAGCGCTCAACCGCCGCGGCCAGATCCTCCCCGGCGCGGTCGCCATGCTCGTGATCCTGGCCGTCATGGTCCCCTCCATGGTGATGTGGATCCAGCGCGAGAACGTCTTCGCCAGCAAGCAGTCCATGAACACCACCGCCTTTCACATGGCCGAGGCCGGCGCCGAGAAGGCCTATCTCTACATCTCCCTCTCCACGATCACCTGGAACGCCATCCAGAACGGGACGGCGCAGGACGACTATCGCTTCGACAAGTCCTACACCGACATCGTGGGCGGCAGCTACGCGATCAGCATCACGAGCGGCCCCGGTACCCAGCAGGTCACCATCGTCACCGTGGGGCGCGACAAGTACGGCAAGGAAACGCGCGCCCTCAAGCTCGTCTATGGCAATACCATTCTCGGCGACACCGCGATCTACTCCGGCCGCGGCGCGCAGATCTCCGGCGGCGCCCAGGTCCACTGGGGCGGGGTCATGAGCCCGAGCTCCATCGACGCGACGAGCCGCAGCTACCCCCAATTCTGGTCGGCCAGCTCGATCATCGGCAAGGACACCGACCCCAACCCGTCGAACTGCGACTGCCAGACCCCGCCGGACTGCGGCTGCTGCCAGTGGCACTCCTACGAGAAAAGCCTCCCCAGTCCACCCCTCATCGATTTTGATTTTTATCGGACCTCGGCCGCCGCCACGATGAAGTGCTACAACAGCACGGGCGGAGGCACCGCGACGAACACCTGCTACTTCCCCGGCAATGTCACCGGTTGGAACGTGGACACCAAAGGCACCATGTTCGTCGAGGGTGACCTCACCATAGTCTCAAACGGCATGTTCCACACCGGCACGATGATCGTCATGGGGAACATAAACCTGCCCGCCGGCGCCTGGGGCGACGGCACGGTCAACATGACCATGCCCGTCAAAGCCTGGAAGCAGTACTGTAATGACTGGGCGGCATACAGGGCCTATGGCAATGACTCGACCGAGGACGCGGCCTTCCCCGGCCTGGAATCAACCTACTCAGCCACGGTGACCGCCCTCCAGTCCAAAAAGGTCGCGGTCGACGGCTTCCTGTATGTCGGCGGCAACTTCAACAACGGCGGCGGCGGCGGCGGCCTCAGCGACGTCTACGGCGTGATGTACGCCGTCGGGACCTCCACTCTCTCGAACAACTCGGCGGTCGGTTTTTACTACAACGGCGGCGCGACCGCCAGCCTCGTCACCACGAACGTCAGCCTGACCCGAGTGTCCTGGCAGGACGTGCTCTACGGCTGGCCCGCCGGCCTTTAGGGCATGATCAGGCGGACGGACCGCACCTTCCTTCTGTATCAGGCGGCCGCGTCCGGGTTCACCGGTCTCGCCGCGCAGGCCATATGGGCCCGGGCGGCCGCGCTCGAGCTCGGAGGCGGCGCTCAAACGCAGGCGCTCGTGCTCGGCGCCTACCTGTCGGGGCTGGCGCTCGGCGCCGCGACGCTCGGCCGCCGCGCGGAATCATCAACGCGACCGCTCGAGGCGGCAGGGAGGCTTCAGCTCGCGGTCGCAGCACTCGTCATCCTGAGTGCGCCCGCGTCGGCGGCGCTCAGCCTGCTTCCCGAAGGCGTACGCGCCGCCGCCGCGTTTCTGATCATCTTCGCGCCGGCGGTGCTCCAGGGGGCCGTCCTCCCGGCCTTGAGCGCCCACGCGCACCGCTCTGAGGTGCTCTTCCAGGGCTTATGCGCCGCCAACGCCGGCGGCGCCGCTCTCGGCGCCCTGGCCGCGAGCTTTATCCTCCTCCCGTCGCTCGGCCTCGATGGCGCCCTCGTGGGCATCGCCGCGGTGTGCGCCGCGGCGGGATACGACGCGCTCCGGCGCAGGCCTTTGCCGCTGCAGAAGGAAGCCGAGCGGATGCCGCTCCTCGCTCCGGGAACCGGCGCAGCCGCGGCGTTCGCCGCTGCGCTGGCGGCCATGACCGCGGAGCTCGTCTGGATGCGGATCACGGCTCTATCGGGAGGATCGTCCGAGCACTCGTTCGCGGGCGCGGCCGCCGCGGTGATCCTGGGCGGAGCCCTCGGCGCCCTCGCCGCCGGGCCGCTGTCGCGTCGCTTCGGCCGGGACGCGCTTGCGGCCGGGCTCGCGGCGCAGGCGATAGCGCTCCCGCTGTGCCTGCTCGCCTGCGCGCGTCTGCCGTATGTTTTCGCGCTCATCCGCGCCGTCGTTCCCGACGGCATCGCCGGCTTCTATCTTTTTGAAGCGGCCAAGCTATCCGCGGTTTGCCTGATCCTGCTGCCCGCCACCGTCGCGGCCGGCGCCGTCGTCCCTCTGGCATTCGCCGCCGAAGGCTGCCGTCGCGCGAGCCTGGTCCTGGCCGCGGGCGGCGCGGGAAGCCTGGCCGGCGCGGCCGCGGCGGTGCTCCTGCTGCCGCACGCCGGGCTCGACGGCGCCGTACGCGCCGCGGCCGCGGCCTGCGCGCTGGCGGCGGCCGCCGTCGCCTTGCGCGAGGGCCGCGGGCGCGTCGCCGCATTGGCCCTGGCCTCCCTTGCCGTTCCCGTACTTTGCCCGCCCCTCGACCGGTCGTCGCTTGCCACCGGAGCCTTCCGCGTCCGCGGCTTTCCGCTTTCCTCCTATCAAGCGTTCAAGAAGGCCGTCTACGGCGACAGCCGCACCCTTTACTCCAAGGACGGCCTCAACGCCACGGTCGCGATCATCGAGGGCGGCAGCGGATTTCGCACCATGCACGTCAATGCCAAGGCCGACGCCTCCAACGCCGCGGACAAGGGCGTGCAGTTCATGGTCGCGCACCTGCCTTTGCTGCTGCTGCCGGAGGCGCGCGACATCATGATCGTCGGCTGGGGCAGCGGGATGACGGCCGGCGCGGCCTTGACCCATCCCCTGGAGCGCCTGGACGTCTACGAGATATCGCCCGAGGTCGTCGAAGCGTCCCATTTCTTCGATTCCGAGAACGGCCGCGCCGCACAGGACCCGCGCTTGACGCTGACGGTCGAGGATGCGCGAACGGCCGTGGCTCGTCCGGGGCGCGCCTACGACATCATCATCAGCGAGCCGTCAAACCCCTGGACATCAGGCGAAGCCAATCTCTTCACCGCCGAGTTCTACGCTCTCTCGGCCAGGCGCCTGCGTCCGGGCGGCCTCATGGTCCAGTGGTTCCAGCTGTACGACATGGATCCGGCAACCTTTTCGCTGGTGACGCGCACGTTCTCGTCGGTATTCCCCTCGGTCAGCGTCTGGTCCCTGGGAGACAGCGACGTCATCTTCGTCGGCCGGGACAGGCCCTTGCTGCCGGACCCCGCCGGCCTCGAGCTCAGGCTCAAGCGCCCGGAGGTCGCCGCCGCCATAAAGGAGATCGGCACCGCTAACGCCAGGAACATCTACCGCCTCATGCTCTACGGAGAGCACCAGACTCCCGTCATCGCCGGAACAGGAGGACTGCACCGCGACCGGCGCCCGATCCTGGAGCGCCGCGCGGCCTGGGCCCGCTTCCGCGGCGCCGGCCTGCAGCTGCGGCCCGTCTTCAACCGCCCGCGCTGACGCCGCGCTCGTCGGGACCGGCGGCCGGATTTGTTAGAATGGCCCCATGCCCCGCGCCAAAGGCCTGTTCATCGTCTTCGAAGGCCCCGACAAATCCGGGAAATCCACGCAGGCCCGACTGCTCGCCGACACGTTGAAAGGCCGAGGGCACGAGGTCCTGCACACGCGCGAGCCCGGAGGGACCTCGGTCGCCGAGGGCGTACGCAAGGTCCTGCTCGACCCGGCGCTCACCATCGATCCCTTGGCCGAGCTGTTCCTTTATGAGGCGTCGAGGGCCCAGCACACGAACGAGAAGATCATCCCCGCGCTGAAAGCCGGGCAGGTCGTCATCTCCGAGCGCTTCACGATGTCGACGGACGCCTACCAGGGCGTGGCCCGGGGCCTGGGCCTGGCGACAACCACGGTCCTCAACAAGATCGCCACGAGCGGCCTGAAGCCCGACATCACCATCCTTCTCGACATACCCGTGGCGGAATTCGACACGCGCGACCAGGGCCGAGAGCTCGACAGGCTTGAACGCGAGAACGCCGAGTTCCGCCTGAAGGTCCGCAAGGGCTATCTGAAGGCCGCGAAGGCCGACCCGCGCGCGGTCGTGCTCGACGGCAAGCTTCCGCCCGACGTCCTGCAAGCCAAGATCCTCGCTTTGGTCGGGAAGAAATTATAGTGCGGCTCGACAAGGTCCTCGGCCAGCGCCGCGCCGTCAAAACCCTCGAGGGGCTCCTGACCTCCGAGCGCCTGCCGGCCGCGATGCTGTTCGTCGGGCCCGAGGGCGTGGGCAAGTCCTTGGCCGCAATCGAGTTCGCCAAGGCGTTATTGTGCCGCGAGCGCCCGTTCACCGGCGAAGCCTCTTGCGGGGATTGCCAGGACTGCCGCGGCGTCGACTCCCGCATTCACCCCGACGCGGTGATCGTGGACGCGAGCTATCAAGCCGGGCTGGAAGAAGAAGCTGTCGAAAAACAAAAAATCTGGAAAGTGGACACCATCCGGCATCTGCTCAAAGACCTGAGCTTCAAGTCCATGCTCGACGGCTGGAAGATCGCCGTCATCCCCGACGCCCAGCGCCTGAATGAATCCGCCGCCAACGCGATGCTCAAGATTTTAGAAGAGCCCCAGCCCAAGACCCTGTGGATCCTGGGCGCCACCCAGCGCGAGCGGCTGCCCCGCACGATCTCCTCGCGTTGCTTCACCGTGCCCTTCGGGCCCCTGCCCGAGCCGGTGCTTGAAAGGATATTGACGGGCCGCGGCATGGCGCCGGCCCAGGCCAAGCGCCTGGCCGCGCTCTCCGACGGCTCCGCCGGCCGCGCGCTCGAGCTCGCCGAGGACGACGGCCTCCCCGAGGGCGGCGGTCCGCTGGCCGCCGTGACCGCGTCCGACGGCCTGCCCAAGGACCTCCCGGCCGCGCGCGTGAAGGTGGAGCGCGCGCTGTACTCCCTCGGCCAAGAGCTGCGCAAGCGGCATCTCGATGGCGAAGCCGCCTTCACCAAGGTTGAAGGCCCGCTGCGAGAGCTCTCCCGCCTGCGCTCGGCCCTTCGCGCCAACGCCGACCCGAAGTTGATCCTCACTCTCGCGGCCCTCGAGGCCGAAGCCGCACGGTGACAATATAATGAAGCGCTACTACATCACGACTCCGATCTATTACATCAACGCCGCCCCCCACATCGGCCACGCGTACACGACGATCGCCTCCGACGTCCTCGCCCGCCACATCCGCGGCCGCGGGCGCGAGGCGTTCCTGCTCACCGGCACCGACGAGCACGGGCAGAAGATCGAGGACGCGGCCAAGGCCGCGGGCAAGCACACGATGGATTTCTGCGACATGACCTCGGCGAAGTTCCGCGACCTCTGGAAGCACCTCGACGTGCATGTGGACGACTACATCCGCACGACCGAAAAGCGCCACGAGGACAAGGTCCAGGAGCTGTTCGCGCTCCTGATGAAGAACGGCGATATTTATAAGGGCAAGTACGAGGGCCTCTACGACGTGGTCAGCGAGTCGTTCGTCAAAGAGACGGACGCCATAAAGGGCCCCGGCGGGGTTCTCCTCGGCCCCGACTCAGGCAAGCCTCTGCAAAAGCTGTCCGAAGAGACCTACTTCTTCAAGCTCTCCAAGTACGGCCCCGCGCTGCTCGAGCACTACAAAGCCAACCCCGGCTTCCTCGCTCCCTCGCACCGGGCGAAGGAGCTGCTGAACTTCGTCGGAGACGGACTCGATGACATCTCGGTCTCGCGCACCAAGGTGAAGTGGGGCATCGAGGTGCCCGGGGATCCGGACCACACGATCTACGTTTGGTTTGATGCCTTGATCAACTACTGGTCCGCGTCGACCGGGACCGATCTGTGGCCGGCGGACGTTCATATCGTGGGAAAAGAGATTTTTCGATTTCATGGCGTGATCTGGCCCGCGATGCTCATGGCCGCCGGCCTGCCACTGCCGAAGAAGGTCTTCGCCCACGGCTGGTGGACAGTGGATGGTGCCAAGATGTCGAAGTCGGCCGGCAACTTCGTCGATCCCTACGACATCACCGTCGAGTTCGGCGTGGACGCCCTGCGCTACTTCCTCCTGCGCGAGATGCCCTTCGGCAATGATGGCGACTTCTCGAAGGCGTCGCTCACCAAGCGCTACAACGCCGAGCTCGCCAACGACCTCGGCAACCTCGTCTCGCGCGTCTCAGAGATGGTGGACAAGTTCCTCGGCGGCCGCCTCCCGACCAAGCCGCCGCTGAGCGAGGATTTCTATACGACGACGGTGGCCAAACGCACCTCTGAGATCTCGGCCAAGATGGAGGAGCTTGATTTCTCCGGCGCGCTCGACGTGATCTGGGAGGTCGTGCGCAGCCTCAACGCCCGCGTCAACGAGAAATCACCGTGGAAGCTCGCCAAGGAGAACCCCCAGCAGTGCGAGCTCGTCCTCTTCGACCTCGTCTGGTCCCTGCGCCTTGTCAGCGGCTGGCTCGACCCGTTCATGCCCTCGACCGCGGCCAAGATCCACATGCAGCTCGGCGTGCGCCTGTTCCCCGACGCGCTGACGGCCGAGGACGTGCTCAACGGCACGAAGGAGCGCTCGGGCCTGATCCAGAAGGGGCCGATCCTGTTCCCGCGAAAGATCTAGCGCGTGAAGAAGTTCGTGCTGTTCCTGCCGGTCGCGTTCCTGCTCCTGAGCCTCGACCGGGTCCTGCCTGAAAGGCCCGAGGCTCCGGCGTCCCGCCGGACCGTGGTTCTCGACGAGGCCGTGGCGGCCCTGCCCGGCATGAATAAAGGCCGTTTCGGCCGCGTCGGCAACCCGCTGAACCTCGTTTTCGTCGGCACCGAGACGGGCCTGCGCGAGGCCCTGAGCAACGCGGGCTGGACCGAGGTGCCGCCGACGATCCGCGCATCGACCTGGGAGGGATTGGCGGAGCTGTTCGCGGGAAGGCCGCTCTCCTCGTTCCCGCCGATGAACGAGTACTGGCTCGAGGGACGGCGCCAGAACATGAACTGGGCGATCTCGACGAAGGCTCTCTCGGCCCGCCATCATTTCCGGGTCTGGGACACGGGGATGCGCGAGGCGCACGGGCGCGCGATCTGGTGGGGCGCCGGCGACTACGACCTCAAGATCCGGTGGCACGACCTGTCGCACGTCCGCGACGCGAACATCGACGCCGAGCGCGACTACATCGCCGAGTCGCTGAAGGATTCCCCGCGCCTGGAGCGCGTTACGCTCGTCGCGATCCCCGCCATCCCGCGCGAGGGCGCCAACGACAAGGGCTACCTCTTCCACACCGACGGCCGGGCGGCCGTCATCGAGCTGCGCTAAGCCCTTCGCTAACGATAATCACTAGTTCCGGAACTAGTGATTATTATC
>CAZIBN010000089.1:0-12801 GCA_964537395.1 uncultured Elusimicrobia bacterium | reverse complement strand
AGGCCGCCGGGCTTCAGCACGCGCATGAATTCCTTCAGCGTCACGCGCGGGTCGGGGACGTGGATCAGCACGGTCTGGCACGTCACCAGGTCGAATTGCGCCTCGCCGAACGGAAGGGAATTCACATCGCCCTGCCGGTAGCTGAAGCGGCTCAGGCCTTTCGCCTTGGCGATCGCGGTCGCCTTCTCGACCCATTCGGGCTCGCGGTCCACGCCCGTGAGCACGGCGTCAGGGGAAAGAAAAGGGGCCAGCACCCGGCCCCAGTGGCCGACTCCGCAGCCTGCGTCCAGGATGAAGCGCGCCTGCGACAGCTGCCAGCGCTCGGCCATCAGGGCCATGAAATCGGCGTTCCACCAGAAATCGCGCTGGTCGCCGAAGTATTCCGCCGAGTGAGGCTTTTCTTTGGAGGTCATGGTTATTCCCTCGCGAGATCGCGCACGGACGCTCCGAAGCGCCCGAGCCCCGCGCCGAGCACGTTGAGTATCACGCAAATATTCCAGGCCGCGAGCCGGTCCGGCGGCATCAGGCGCAGGCGACCGAAGCCGATCATCAGCGCGACCAGCGCGAAGGCGAGCAGGACGTCGAGGGAATTCCCGAGGTCGCGCCATTTCGAGAGCGAGCTCGAAGGTCCGCGAAACGGGGCCGTCGCGAGCGCCAGCGTGCACGCGGCCATAGGCCGGCGTCCGTAGAAGAGCAGGCCGGCGAGATTGACCGCGTTGATGATCACGTCAACCGCGCCCAATGCGATGAGAAGAAATCCGAGAGGCCGGAGGGGGGAGGACGTCAGTGAGAGCCCGGCCAGTATTTTGAAGCCGCAGAACGGCAGGCCGACCGTGAGGACTTCGAACAGGTCCAGGCGCTTCACCGGCTTTCGCGCACTTTGCAGTGGTAGGCGTCGAGGCCCAGGAAGCACGGCTTCCCCGGTCCGCTGCAACCATCCTTACGGTGTTCCCCGCAGTGGACTTCATTGACGACGTGATCTTTTTGATAGGCGAGCGATTTCAGGTAGCCGTCCGTGAATTTCCGGGCGTCGTCGGCATTATCGAACGTCCCGAGGACCTTCGGCTCGGCGAGCCCGGCATGCACGGGTGCTGTGGTTGGGTCGGCGACGAGGTCGAGGTAAAGGACCTGCGTCGCCGGGTCGTAGGACTCATGGAGGGCCCACATGCCTATAGTATGGTGTGCAGGATACGGGTTCGCAAGCGATATTTGTGCGAAGCTTGCTAGGCGAGCGTCCCGGCCCAATCGAGGAAGGCGGGGTGGCCTTTCTCCAGGAAGATCGCGTTGTGGCCGCCGGGCAGGCGCTTGACCCGCGTGTGCCCGTCGACCTCGAACTTCGCGATCGCCCGCACGTAGCTTTCCGCGGGCACGAAGGCGTCGTTGTCGGCGGGGGTGAACAGGACCGAATTGATCCCGATCGCCGCGCGGATATCCTCCACGCTCGCGAAAGGCGTGATGGGAGGAGGGCGCCGGTCCATCGCGGTGACGAAGGCCTCGCGCCAGGCGATGCCGCCGCCGGCCTGCATCGTCACCCAGTTCTCGTCGATCATCCATGGCTCGTAGGGGACGAGCTCCGAGGTCCGGGCCGCGATGGTCCGGTCGGTCTCGCCGGGGGTGAAGTTCGCGCTCGAGAGGATGTAGTTGAGGAGGTTCACCTCGCCGAAATCGTCCTTGTTGTTCTTGACGATCTCTTCGCGCGTCTGGGCGGGGATCTTCTCGAGATGCGCGACGAAGGCTTTTTCCCAGACGCCCTTCTCGCCCTTGCCGAGGAAGCCGAACAGGCCGTTGATCTGGTCCGGGTCGAGGTCCAGGCCCTTCAGGTGGGCGCGGACCTTCGCGAGCCGGGCCTCGATGTCGGGGAAGGCCTCGCGCAGCTCCCGGTTCAGCTTGAGCTGCTCCGAGCGGCGGGCGAGGCAGGCGGCGGCGACGTCGTCGTACGGCAGGGCCGAGCAGGAGAACACGATGCCCTTGGGCTTGCGCGCGCCGGCGAGCGTGAGGCTGAGGTACTGCATCCCCACCATGCCGCCGTAGCTCTGCGCGATCATGAAGAAAGGCTCGCCCTTGGGGATGACATGCTCGATCACGGCGAGGTAGTCACGCGCCTGGCTGTCCGAGGAGAAGCCGCGCGCGATCGCGTCGGCGTCGATCGCGGGGTCTTCCATGTCGAGCGGCGCGGACTGGCCGTCGGTGCCGCGCTGGTCGACGAGGAGGATGCGGTAGGAGTTCAGGAGATATTTGAAGCGGTCGAGCGCGCCGTTCTTCGGCGAAGCCGGATCGGCGTAGTCGAAGCCGAGCGGGCGGTACGCGCTGCAGGAGATCCCGGGGCCGCCGTTGATCACGACGATGACCGGATGGGAAGGATCGTCGTGCCGGGAGCCGTAGGCGGGGATGAGGCGGTAGAAGATCGGGATGGACGGCCCGGCCGGCTTGGAGTGATCGAAAGGCGCATTCACGAAGCCGCGCCGCTCGAGGGGATGCTCGGCGACCTTGGGGTCGACCTTTTTGTATGGAAGAGCGGCCGGCGCTGTCGATTTCATGGTAGCAGTGTGCCTCGGACGGCCCGCCCGCGTCAAGCTCTCACGACGCGCCAGAGGCGGGCCGAGCGCGAGCGGGGGTTCTCGCGCGTCTCCTCGGGCGACGCCTTGCGCGGCGCGGCGGGGGGCGCGGTCCAGAGCCCTTTGGCCGCCTGCTCGCGAAGAGATGCTTCGACGAGCGCCTCCTCGCCGGAGTGGAACGTCAGGAACGCGACGCGGCCGCCGGGGCGCATCAGGGAGGGCAGGTCGCGCAGCAGCTGCGACAGCGCCTCGCGCTCGGAGTTGACGGCGATCCTCAGCGCCTGGAAGGTGCGCGCGGCGGGATGCTTCGAGGACGCGTCCTTCTTGACGAATCGCCCCGGCCCCAGCCCCTTGGCGACGCCCACGGCGGAGCAGAGCTCGGCCGTCGTTTGGGGCGAGCGCCCGGCGGCGGCGAGCGAGACGAGCGTTCGGGCGATGGCCGCGGCGTCGGGCTCGTCGCCGTAGCGGACGAGGGCGTCGGCGATCTCGCTTTCCGCGGCGCCCGCGAGCCATTGCGCCGCGGTTCGGCCGCTCGCGCGATCCATGCGCATGTCGAGCGGCCCGTCGGTCTTGAACGACATCCCGCGCTCCGGGCGGTCGAGCTGCATCGACGAGACCCCGAGATCGGCGAGCAGGGCGTCCACGCCGTCGAGGCCGAGGCTTTGAAGCACGCCCAAGGCCCCCGCGTAGTTGCTCTGGCGGGCGACGATCGCGACACCGCTCGCGCGCAGGCGCTTCTCGGTGCGCGCGAGCTCCTCGCCGTCGCGGTCGAGGCCGATGACGGACCCGCCGGCGTGCGCGAGCTCCGCCGCGTGGCCGCCCCAGCCGAGCGTGCAGTCGAGGACCTTCGCGCCCGCAAGCGGCCCCAGCGCCTCGAGTATCTCCCGGACCATGATCGGCACATGCGCGCCCGCGGGCGTGGAGCCGCGGGCCTTCGCCTTGGCGATCGCGTCGGGATCGGCGCCGAGCTCCTTGTACTTCTCCTCGAAAGTCTTCGGATGCGTCCCCGTGTAGCGCTCGCGCCGGCGGTAGGCCGCGATGACCTCCGCGATCGGGATGTCGGCGGGCGCCAGGTCGTACTCGAGCAGGCGGCGCGCCTCGACCCATTTGATCTCGTCGTGGTCGACGAGCTTGATTTCTCCCGAATATTTGGGCACGAGGAAGGCGATCAGCTCGATCTCACCGAAGTCGTAGACGTGGCGCGTGCGGGCGGCCTCGGCGCCGACCGTCGCCTCGATGCCGAGCTCCTCGCGCAACTCGCGGACGAGCGCCGCCTGCGGCGTCTCGCCTTCCTCGATGCGCCCGCCGGGGAACTCCCACTTCCCCGCGTGCTTACGGCCGGGGCCGCGCCGGGCGAGGAGGACCGCGCCCGAGCGGAGGATGACGCCGGCGCACACGGGGATCATGGATTGATTCTATCCAAATTACCGCACCGGAGGCGCGAAGACGGCCTCCGCGACGCGGCTGTGCCGTAAAAGACACGTGGTCTCGTCCCGGGATTAGCGCGCGTGCCGTATTCGGCACGCGACGCCCCCTTGACGAATTCCCGTGCGGAGCTACACTGGCGTCATGAGGGCGAGGCGTTACTATCTGTTTGTCTTGTTTTTTGGCCTAAGCCTGTCAGCCGCGGCCGCGGATTCCGAGAGGCAGAGGGCGGTCCTCGACTACGGCCTGTGGAACAACCGGGTGCAGACTCTCTACGACCTGGGCGAGGAGGGACGCGACGGCCTTCCCCTGCTGAGCTATTCCTCCGATGACGCGGACTGGCAGGTGCGCCTGACCGCGGTGCATTTCATGGGAAAGCTCGGCGCTCCCGCGGCCTCGGCGCTGGGCGAGATCGTCCGCGTCGAGCCCTGCCCGTATGTGCGGGTCTCGGCCTTGCGCTGGCTGACGGGGATGGGCGCGGCGGGCCGGGAGATCCTGAGGGACGTCATGACGCCCGAGGACGAGGCCGAGATGGAGAGCATCCCCGACCGCTTCGGGACCGAGCGGATGGGAAAGCCGCTCATCATCGACGCCCCGGGCGGGAGCATGACCGCGGAGTTCTTCAACCATGGCCTCGATCTGCGCGTCTGCGCGTCTTCGGAATACGCGAACCGGCGCAAGCGTTTCATCGTCCCTTCCCGCGCTCGTGCCGCCGCGGCCGCTCCGGCCTCCGTTCGCCGGGAGGCGCCGCCGCGCCCCGACTCGTTCGAGCCCGTGGTGACGCCGCCCGTCCGGACCGCGAAGGCCGCCGTGAAGAGGCCCGAGCGTCTGCCCGACTCTCCGCCCGCGGCGCCGGTCGTGGTGATCGAGGTTCAGATCCCGAACCCCGGCCCCAAGGAGTCGGAGAAGCGTCCTCCTGCCCCCGAGGCCTTCCCTCCCGATCAGCCGGCGGCGCCGAGCGTGGCGCGGATCGCGAGCCCCGCCCCGAAGGAGCCGCAGAGGCGGACCCAAAATCCCGAGCTCGACGACCTCCTGAGCGCGAAGGCGCCCGAGACGATGCCTAAGGCCGGGCCCGGGTTCGGGCCGCGGGAAGCTCCAGCGCCGTCCGTCGATTTCGCCAAGGCTCCGGGCGCCCGTCCGGTCGAGGCCACTCCGCCGGCTCCGCCACGCGCGCCCCTGCCGGCGGCGGAGTCCTTCCCCGCCGCCGGGCCCGGAATCCACCATGAGCTGTCAGAGCCCGGCGCCGCCAGCCTCGTCGACGACGCGGGCACGGGCAAGCCCGAGAACGACCCGGTCCCGGAGCTGATCAAGCGTTTGGCTGCGTCCGAGCCGCGCGCTCGCGCGCGCGCCGCCGACGAGCTTGGAAAGCGGGGGGCGTCCGCTTTGCCCGCGGTGCCCGCTCTGCGCCGGGCGCTCAAGGACCGGGATCGCCGCGTGCGAGCCAGCGCCGTTCTGGCCCTCGGCGGCGTCGCCGGCGCGGTCGACGGCGTCGAGGGCGACCTGCGCCGTGCTCTGCGCGACAGGAACGAGGATGTGCGCTTCAGCGCCGTCATCGCGCTCCAGCGCCTCCTGGCGTCCTCCAAAACAAAGTAGGCCAAAAGGCCCATGCACGTAGTGGGCCGCCAGGCCCACAATGTGGTATACCGGACAGGCCGGACGTCGCGAGGGGTCGCGACGGGTACCACGGAGAACGTCTATGGTTCGAGCCGCTCGCGCCCTGGGTCTTCTGACTTTGGGGCTTTTCTTATCCGCCGTGCCGTCTCGCGCCGCCAGCCCGTTCGACGGATCCGTCTCCGCCGGGATCGAGGTCCCGAAGCCGGATATGGAAGCGCTCCGGGAGGCCGCGGCCGATGCGCGCCGGTCCAAGGCCGATCTGTATTCCTTTTCAAAGGACGAGGCCGCCGCCGCGAAGGAGAAGTTCGCCTTCCGCCCGAAGGCGCCGCGCAAGCCGGGCTTCACGTTCGACAAGGACGTGCCCGCCGATATCCAGGCCCAGATGCGCGCCGATCTCGCGTTCATCAAGGGCATCACCGGCGAAGCGGCCTCAGCGCTTCATCGGAAGATATTCGGCAAGGTGGACGGCGCCGACTACACGAAGTTCTTCGAGACGCGCGTCTCGGCGATCGGCATGAGCTCCTGCGGCGGCGGCAACGCGGTCGCCTGCGTGATCCCGTTCCGCGATCCCTCCAAAATGTGGCTGACCCAGAACTTCATCCGCTTCAGCCACCCTCAGGTCTCGCGCATGATGGTCGTGTTCCATGAGTCCCGCCACACCGAGTCGCAGAACGGCAACTGGTCTCACGCGACCTGCCCGACCCCGTTTCGCGACGCGAACGGCAAGGACATGAAGAGCATCTGGACCGGGGCGACGCTCGCCGGCGAGCCCGCCTGCGACGAGACGCCGCTCGGCTCCTACGGCTCGTCCACAATCATGCTCAAGAACATCGCCAAGTTCTGCACGAACTGCACCGACAAGGTGAAGATGGACGCCGGCCTGTACGCCGACGATCAGATGGGGCGCATCATCGACGCGGACGCCAAGCAGGAGATGAAGGACGATTTTAAGCAGTGAGGCCGGGCCCCTGGCTCGCGGGCGCGGCGGCTCTCGCCGCGCTCGCGCTGCTCGGCCGGGGCCTCCTCCCGCCGACGCCCTCCGCGGCGGCTAAGGCTAAGCTCGCGACGCTCGAGGACATCCTCCGCGCGCGCAATGACAACGATCCGCGCCTGGACCGGGACTTCATCGGCCTCTCCGAGGAGGCCAAGCGCCTGTTCCGGGGTAAATATCGCGCGCTGGCGCCCGAGCGGCTCAACGAGCGAGGCACCATCGTCTATCTGCTCGGGAAGAATTTGCAGACCGGGGATGACTGGTCTTTTCTTCGCGCGGTCGCCGCCGAGCCCCCATGCCTGAGCCTGGAGAACTGCTCGACGGCCTCCGCCGCCGGCGGCGGCGAATCTGGCGACGAGGTCACGCTCGCCTATCCGTCCTTGGTCGCTTTGCGCCAGGCCGCCCGCGCGGCGGAGGAGGGGGCTTCGAAATCCGAGGCCCGGAGCGTGCTCGAAGCGGCGAAAACCTCGAGGATGCGGGCCGTCGTCCGCCTGGCCGCCTCTCTTGAACCGGTATTTGATAAAAAAGCCCGATGAAATACCGCAAGCTCGGCGCGAGCGACCTGTCCGTCTCGGAGATCTCCCTGGGATCGTGGCTCACCTACGGCGCGGGCGTCGACGACTCGAGCGGCCTCGCCTGCGTGAACGCGGCCTTCGACGCGGGCATCAACTTCATCGACACCTCCAACATCTACGGGATCGGCGCCGCCGAGGAGTTCCTCGGGCGGGCGCTGAAGGGCCGGGCGCGGTCATCCTACGTGCTGGCGACGAAGCTTTTCTTCCCGATGACCGCCTCTGACAGCGGGCTCTCGAGCGCTCAGATCCACAAGCAGATCGATCTTTCGCTCAAACGGCTGAACACCGATTTCGTGGACCTATACCAATGCCATCGTTACGATAACGACACGCCGCTCGAGGAGACGATGACGGCGTTGTCCGAGGTCGTCAAGGCGGGCAAGGCGCGCTGGATCGGCTTCAGCGAATGGAGCCCGGCGCAGATCGCCGCCGCGATCAGGATCTCCGGCGGCGCGAGATTCGTCTCGAGCCAGCCCCAGTACTCGATCATCGCCCGCCGGCATGAGGCCGAGGTGTTCCCGCTGTGCGCGAAGAACGGCATCAGCCAGATCGTCTGGTCGCCGCTCGCGCAGGGCATCCTGACGGGGAAATACAAGCGCGGCGCGCCGCCGCCCGCCGGCACGCGGGCGACGAGCCCGGACATGGGCGGCTTCATGAGCCACTGGCTCACCGACAAGAACCTCGACAAGGTGGACCGCCTGCGGCCGATCGCCGAGCAGGCCGGGATGAGCCTGACGCATCTCGCGCTCGCCTGGGTGCTGCGCCGCCCGGAGGTCGCCTCGGCGATCATCGGCGCGAGCCGTCCCGGGCAGGTGGCCGACAACGCCGCGGCGTCCGGAAAGACCCTGCCGGACGACCTCCTGCGCGCCATCGACGCCGCCGTAGCCTGACCCGAATGTCGTAGAATCCCGGGCCATGTACACCACGGCCGAATACTACCAGAGCATCCTCGACAACCTCACGGGCGGATTCCTGTCCGTGAGCCTCGAGGGCGTGGTCGTTTACATCAACCCCACGGCCGGGAAGATCCTGCATCTGACCGACATCGGCGCGTTGATCGGCAAGAATTACGAGGCGGCGCTCGGCGGCTTTCCCGCCCTCTGCACGGTCGTGCGGGACGCCCTTGCGACGCATCAGACGGTTCACCGCGCCGAGGTCTCCGTGCTCCACGGCGACGCGCCGCTGATCATCGGCTACAGCACCTTGCAGGTGAAGAACCGCAAGGCGGAGTACCTCGGCCTTGGCATCATCTTCCAGGACCTGACCTTCGTCCAGCGCAAGAAGCCTTAAGGCTTCTTCGGCAGGGCGCAGGCGGCGGCGTAGCAGCGCGACAGGGCCATGCTGGCCAAGGTCCATGCGATCACGGCGTCCACGATGGACATCGCCGTGAAGGGAAGGGAGAACCTCCACCACACCCAGTTGGACATGGCGCCGAGCGCGCCGAGGCTGAGCCCGAAGAAGCATCCGTACAGAGCCGAGTCCTTGAGCGTGAGGCCGGGGATCTTTCCGAGGATCCAGGTCCAGAAGAAGGCTCCGATCATCTGCGCGAGCAGGCCGAAGGCCATCGCTAGGCCCATCGAGCCGTAGCCGCTCTTATCGTAAGAAACGAAGAGGTACGGATCGGTCGGCGCGGCTTGCCCCTTCGGATCGTTGGCGAGGACGTAGATGCCCGAATGCGGCGCGTTGGCCGTCATGACGTTCACGACCGCGGCGGGGTCGCCGAACGCCGAGATCGTTTTGGCATGGAACGGCAGGGCCATCCACGAGAACGCGCACCACGCGAACGCGATCAGCCCTCCGACGACGGCTCCCTTCCACGGCGACAGGCAGCGGTGTTCCATGACGAGAGTAAAACAATTATCATGGCTCCATGACCAAACGACTCCTGCTCGCGGCCGTGCTTCTTCTCAGCGCTCCTGTTGCTCGCTCCGCCGCTCCTCTCGTCGGCGTGTGGAACAAGAACGGAGCCCCTTACGCGGAGTTGCGGGCGGATCACACGGGCCAGGTCGGTCCGGAATCCGTCAAGTGGGTCGCGGATGCCCGCAGCCTGACCTTGACCTACGCGAACGGCAAGAAGGATACGATGGCGTTCATCCTCGATAAAAACGTCCTGACCATCATCATGGACG
This sequence comes from uncultured Elusimicrobia bacterium, assembly GCA_964537395.1. Lineage (GTDB taxonomy): Bacteria > Elusimicrobiota > Elusimicrobia > UBA1565 > UBA9628 > GWA2-66-18. The sequence continues at coordinate 3,512 of CAZIBN010000089.1, read as the reverse complement.
GTGAGATGGAGACCTACACCCGCGGTGGATCGAAGTCCGCCGCGTCTAAATCCAAAACGGCAAAGGCGCCGCTGGAGAAGGCCGGCAAGGATAAGCTCTCGACCCTGCTCCTGTCCTCATCGTGGTGCTCCTTCAGCTACAACAAGTTCTCCGGGGCTTCTCACCAGGAGCGCGTCTCCTTCCGCTCAAACGGGTCCTGGGATTCCGGGGCGCGCGCGGAGAGCTACTCGAGCGGCGCGGCGGGGACGGTCGCCGGGCAGACGGATTCCTCCTCAGGAGGGCGCTGGCAGGTTAAGGGCTCTTCGCTGCTCATGTCGCGGGGCGGGGCGCCGCTCGAGGACACCGGGCTGTCCGTGACGCGCAATTCGAATGGCTACCCGATCCTTAACACCGGCGGCAAGGAATACTCGAGCTGTAATTAAGCCGGCAGGGCGTCGAGCAATCCCGCCAGGAACGCCGCGTGGTCCCAGGCCTTGATGTCGATGGATAGGCCGAGCCGGACGACGACGAGCCGGCGCGAAGGGATCACGGTCACGCACTGCCCTTCGTGGCCGAGCGCATGGAACGCGTCCGCCGGGATCCTGGCCGCGTTGGGCGTCTCGCCGCCGAGCTCTTTGGATAGCTTGAGCCACCAGTGTGCGCCGTACTTGCCGTCGGGCGCCAGCGGCGTCGGGGTCGTCGCAAAACGGACCCAGCCGTCCGGCAGAAGCCGGCGGCCGCCCTCCGCGTAGAGAAGCCCGAAGCGCGCCCAGTCGCGCGCCGTCGCGAACAGGAACGAGGAGCCGACGAAGGTTCCCGCGGCGTCGGGCTCGAGGATCGCGCTCGTCATGCCGAGCGGGTCGAACAGGGCGCGCCTCGGCCAGGAGAGATAATCCTCCTCACCCACCGCGCGCCGCGCGATCAATGAGAGTATGTTCGATGTGCCGCTCGTGTATTTCCAGACCGTTCCCGGCGTCGCCTCGAGCGGGCGTGAGGCGGCGAAGCCGGCGGCGTCGTAGCAGTTGAAGATCATGCGCGTGACGTCGGAGGAGGTGTCGGCGTAGATCTCCGAGAAGCGCAGGCCGCTGCTCATGCGCAGAAGGTCCTTCAGCGAGATCTCCCCGCGAGGGTCTCCCGGCGCGCTCCACTCCGTCAGCAGACGCTTGTCTTCGAGATGGAGCTTGCCTTCGGCGACCAAGGTCCCGATCAGCGCGCCCGTCACGCTCTTGGTCATCGACCAGCCGTTGAGCGGCGTTTCCGCGGTGATGCCGGGCGCGTAGCGCTCGCCGATGATGACGCCGTCCCGGAGCACGACCACGGCGCGCGTCCGGCGCAGGCGGCGCGGATCCGGTTCGGTCAGGGCGGCGTCGAGCATGGGCGCGATCGCCGCAAGCTCGGAGCGGGGGAGGGGGGCGACGCCAGTGGGCGCCGCCCAGGCGGGCGCCGGAGGCAGAGGCCCCGGGGTCAAGGTCGAGCCGAGGCCGGGGCGGTACGCGGCCGTCTTGGGCTGCAGGCCGAAAAAGGAGACGGTCACCGTTTTCTTCTTGCGGTCGACGCGCGCGCGGAACATCCGCATGAGCCAGTACGCCTCGTCGGCGATCTCCGGCGCGCGCTCCGGGTCCGTGTCGAGGCCCGACACGAAAAGCGCGGAGGCGAGGGCCTTCGCCTTATACGAACAGCCGACCGCGGCGAGGCTCATTAATCGGGGGAAGCCCCAGACGGCGGCCAGGACGACGAGCGCGGCGAGCAGAAGCATTCCGGGAATGATAACTGTTTCCGGAAACAATGCCGATCAATTAAGCCGATTTCGGTCGGGAGGACTCAACTTTTAATAATCACTAGTTCCGGAACTAGTGATTATTATCAGTAGTGACAGGGGCTGGACGGTTATATTCGTTTCTACCCGTGACTTTGTGTCTTGGTGGTTAATCCATTTTCTCTGAAAGCGTTTAAGTGATCGGCATTATTTCCGGAAACAGTTCAGAGCTCGAGAAATAGAAAGCCGCCCCGGCCGAAGCGGCCGGGGCGGCTCTTTTAGGGACGGCTCGCTTCTACCAGCCGGGCTGGCCCGACAGCAGTTCGTTGAACGCCGCGGACTTCTGCATCCGCTCGACGGGCGCCGTGCCCGAAGTCGACGGCGCTTGCGGCGCCGCGGCATCGTACGGTCCGCCGTCGCGGTTGAATATCATGAGCGCGTCCACGCCCGCGGCGTCCTTGGCCGTGACGATCACGAGCTTGAGCTCGCGGGTGACCTCGCCCGAGGCATCGGTGCTCTCGCCGTTGACGAGCTTGATCTCGCTGACGCCCGACGCCAGGTACTGCGGGGCGACGGTCTCGTCGTCGAGGTTATAGAGGTCGGCCGAGCGCTCGGTTCCGGTGATCATGATCTTACGCTCGCCGTTGGGGTCCGCCACGGCGGCGATCAGGGGATCCTCGTAGTCGAGCTCGATCTGGCGGATGACCTGGGAGGTCGAGCCGTCGGTCTCATGCTTGTCGTCGTAGACGAACTTGGCCGACTTCACGCCGCTCGCCAGCCAGCGCCCGCCCGCCGCGGCTCCGTTGGAGTCGGTGGCCGTCAGGTCGTAGAGGTAGGCTTCCTTCGCGTCGCCCAGTATCTGCACCGAGCGCGTGCCGTCCAGGCTGTACATCGTGTCCTGGTCCGGCGCCGGCGTCGTGGGGACGTTCGGCTCCGCGGGAGGCGTGACGACGGGCTGCGTCTGATCCGGCCGCGTGATGATGGTGCCCGCGTTGTCCTGGTAGCGGTAGTAGTTGTTGTCGATGATCACATAGACCACGGTCGGTGTGACCGGGTCCTGCCACCACCAACGGCCGTCGTGCAGGTACACCCAGCGCTGGTAGTACGGGTCGTACCACCAATGGCGCCCGTTATTGTAGCGGGTCCAGAAGTAGTCATTGCCGATGTAGAAGCCCCACCAGTGGTAGCCGAACGTGTCGTAGCGGTGGCAGGTGCGGTGGCCGTTCCACTCGTACCAGCTGTAACCGTGATCATTCGTATTCCAGCCGCGGTGCACGCCGTGCATGTTGTTGATGATCGTCGTGTTGTTGATGATGGTGATGTGATTATGTCCAGGCGGGATGTAGCGGCCATGCTGGTTCTGCCAGGGCCGCTGCGAGACGGGGTTGCCGTCCCAGCGTCGGTTCGGCGGCGTGTTCGCGTGCCCGTCGCCGTGGCGGCGAGGATCGAGGACTCCGCCATTATCGTTGCGGGGCGGAATCGGCATCACCCGTCCGCGGCCCGGCTGACCGGGGCGCCCTTGATCATGTCGTGGAGGGACGATCACCGGAGGCCGCTGACGCGGGGGCTCCTGGCGCGGAGGCTGCTGACGCGGAGGCTGCTGCCTCGGCGGCTCGTGACGCGGCGGCTGTTGGCGAGGAGGTTGCTGACGCGGCGGATCCTGACGGGGAGGCTGCTGGCGAGGGGGCTCCTGACGCGGCGGCTGCTGGCGAGGAGGCTCCTGACGGGGAGGCTGCTGGCGAGGGGGCTCCTGACGGGGAGGCTGCTGGCGAGGGGG
>CAZIBN010000088.1:0-12885 GCA_964537395.1 uncultured Elusimicrobia bacterium | reverse complement strand
GCCGAGACCCCCTGCGGCACGGAGCCCAGGAGGAGGGCGGCGGCCAGGATGACGGACAGGGCGCGGCGGGGGGAGGTCTTCATGTCTTAAGTTTAGCCGTTCACCGTCGGAATCGTCGGGGCCCTAAGTCCCAGTTTGGGGGCTTCTTTGGCCCCTCTTCAGGGTGCCCGATGGACCCCCCTTCCTTAATTGGGTTCGGACCGCTATAATCCCTGCCATGGCGACTGCTCCCGTTCGGGTCTATGAGTACGCGAAATGCTCGACCTGCCGCCAGGCGCTGAAATTCCTCGACGCGCGTAAAACGGCTTATCAGGCGATCCCGATCGTCGACCAGCCCCCGACCGTGGCCGAGCTCAAGGCCATGCTCGCCTTCACCGGCGACCTGCGCCGGCTGTTCAACACCTCGGGCGTCGTCTACCGGGAGATGGGCCTCGGGGAGAAGCTCAAAAAGATGAGCGAGGCCGAGGCGCTGGCGCTTTTGTCCAAGAACGGCAAGCTCGTGAAGCGGCCGTTCGTCCTGCTCAAGGACCGCGGACTTCTCGGCTTCAAGGAAGAGGAATGGAAAGCCGCTTTTCGTTCCTGACGCGCTGGAGTGCGCGGCGCTTCGATCTCTCCGTCTTCGCGCTCGCTTTGGCCGTGCGCCTCGCCGCTCTAATCCTGTTCCAGATGAAGGGGCTCGGCGACGCGTACGGGCGGGACCTGTACTTCAATCTCGCCCTGGGCTGGCTCGGTCATATGCCGGTGCCGGCCTTCGACGCGACCCATCCGCCGCTGTACACCTTGATGATCGCGGCCATACTCGGCCTGCTGAGGACGACGAGCCAGCTTCCGATCCTGATCTTCAATGTCTTAATCGGCGCGGGCGCGGTCGTGCTGCTGAGGCGCGCCGGAGCCTTCCTGCTCGACGAGAAGACCGCGCGTCTGGCGGCGCTGTGGCTGGCGCTCGATCCGGCGGTGATCTTCTTCACGCCGCAATTGCAGACAGAAACCGTGTTCATCACGATGATGCTCGGATTTTTCCTGGGGCTTTTCGCTCTGTGGGACAAACCCCTGTCCTGGCGTCACGGCGCTCTCGGTCTGTGGGGCGGCCTGTGCGTGATGTGCCGCTCGGTGTTCGGCGCCTATCCCGCTTTGCTGTTCCTCGTCATGTGGCGCTCGAAAGGCTTTCTGCGCGCCTTGCTTTTCTGCCTCCTGCTCGCGCCGGGCTGGTTCCTGCCGTCGGCGGTGTGGACGGCGCGCAATTATCAGAAATATGGCGCGCTCGTCCCTCTGTCGGGGCAGATGGGCTGGACCTTGTACGAGGGCTTCACGCTCGACCGGGAGGCCGTGCGCCAGCGCCCGCTCGAGATGGGCCAGGAGGCCATACGGCTGGGCCTCGGCGGCCGTGACGTCGGTCCTCATTTCTACGCCAAGTGGAAGGCCTTCGTGCGCGCGAACCCTCTTGAGTCCGTCGCGATCGTCGCCGGGAAGGCGGTCCTGTATTGGCGGCCGTGGCTATATGATCCCTACACCGGCTGGCAGCGCGCGATCATGGGTATTTATTTCACCGTTCTGTTCGCGTTCGCCTTGCTCGGCGCGAAGGCCGTGCGCGGCTCGGGCTCTCCCTGGGGGGCCGTGTGGGCCGTGCTCCTCTATCACACCGCCGTGTACTCCGTGTTCCTGACGACCTTGCGCTACCGCGTCCCGCTCGAGCCGTTCCTGTGCCTGCTGGCCGCGGCGGGTGCCGCCCCATATCTGGCGCGCCGCCATTTCCTATAATGTCCGTCTAATGGCCAAGCCCAAAGTCATCGTCGTCATGCCCGCTTATAACGCGGAAAAAACCCTTGAGCGCACGATCAAGGACATCCCGCCCGGCACGGTGGACGAGGTCATCCTCGTCGATGACTGCTCGAAGGACGGCACCGTCGCCTTGGCCAATAAGCTCGGCCTGACCGTCATTCAGCACCAGACCAACAAGGGCTACGGCGGCAACCAGAAGACCTGCTACACCGAGGCGCTCAAGAGGGGTGCCGACGTGGTGGTCATGGTCCACCCCGACTATCAGTACGACGCGCGCCTCGTGCCGATCATGTCGAGCCTCATCAGCAATGACATCTGCGACATGGTCTGCGGCAACCGCATCCGCACGCGCTGGGAAGCGCTCGACGGCGGGATGCCGGTGTACAAGTATGTTTTCAATCGCTTGCTGACGATGTTCGAGAACTTCGTCACCGGCCAGAACCTCGGCGAGTGGCACTCGGGACTGCGCGCCTACTCGCGCAAGTGCCTGGAGACCGTGCCCTGGGAGGGCAACTCCGACGACTTCGTGTTCGATCAGCAGTTCCTCATCCAGGCCGCCTACCTGAAGCAGCGGTTGGGCGACGTGCCCGTCGCCGCGCGCTACTTCCCGGAAGCGTCCTCGATCAACTTCAAGCGCTCCTGCGAGTACGGCCTGGAAGCGATGTGGTGCCTGGGGCAGTACGTGCTGCAGCGCCTGGGCGCGGCGCGCTTCCCCTTGTTCGAGCCGAAGCCCAGGGCATGAGCCGAGCCGCGGCGGCCTTCGCGCTGCTCACTGCGCTGCTGGGCGCGCTGACGGCCGGAGATTCCCTGTGGGTCGCCCTGCGCCCCGGGTTCATCCCGCTCGTGCTCCTCGCGCTGACCCTCCTTTTGGCGACGGGCTCCGGCCGGGCGCTCGTGGAGAGATTGGGGCTCGGCGACATGAGCGAGTCGCAGAAGACTCTCTGCGGCGCGACTTTGGGCCTGGGGCTGCTCGCGCTTGGCGGATTCTTCCTTGGGGCGTTTGGCCTGTTCAAGCCGTGGGCGGCCTCGACCTTCCTCGCGGGGCTGTGGGTGATCGGCTACGCGGAGCTCAAGCCCGCGCTGGCATCCCTCGCGCCGGATCAGAGCCTTCTGCGCGAGCGTCCGCTCGCGGCCACGGCCGTCGCCCTGCCGTTGCTCGCCACGCTCTGGATGTGCCTCGTGCCGCCGCATCAGTACGATTCTCTGGTCTATCATCTGGCTCTGCCGCAGGCCTATCTGCGCGAGGGGCGTCTGTTCGCTCCGGCCGGCACCATCTACGCGCATTTCCCGCAGAATGGCGAGATGCTCTTCTCTCTGGCGCTCCTGCTCGGCTCCGACCTGCTGGCGCAGATGTACATGTGGGTCTCGACGGTGCTTTCGATCTGGTGGATCTTCGCGCTCGGCCGGCGCGAGGCTCCGATGAACGCGGTGGCGCTCGCCGCGATCTTCATCGCCACGCACTCCGCGGTCCTGCTGATGTCCTCGACGACCTACGTGGAGCCGCTCGTCATGCTTTGGGTCACGGCGGCCGCGCTCTCCTACGAGCGCTGGCGTCAGCTCGCGCCGAAAAGCGGAGCGCCGCGCGGCTGGCTGATCCTGTCGGCGCTGTTCATGGGCCTGGCGCTGGGCACGAAGTACTACGCGGGCATCGGCGCGCTGGCGTTCGGCCTGCGCCTGCTCTACGCCTTCGCCGTCGATCGCCGCAAGGAGAGGCTCGTCGACCTGGCGCTGTTCACGGCCATCGTGAGCGCGCTGTTCGCGCCGTGGCTGATCAAGAACTGGATCTGCGTGCGCAACCCGGTATTTCCGTTCCTTCACGATTGGTTCACGAGCACCGGAGACGGCTTGAACGCCGAGCACGCGGCCGGCTACTTCGGCGTGCTGGCCGAGTACGGCCATGCCGGGCGATTCTTTTCGCGTTTCATCCTGCTACCGATCCAGCTCCTGCGCAATCCTTTGAGCTACGGCGGGGGCATGGACGTGCTTGGCGACCTGGGCTGGGATGTCCTGCTGTGGCTCCTGCCGCTGGGCGCGTGGGCGGCGTCGAAGAACAAGCTTCTTCGCGGCCTTCTCCTGTTCTGCTCGATCTGGGTCGCGACGTGGTTCTTGACCGCCGTCGTCCTGCGGTTCCTGACTGTGCTCGTGCCGCTCATGGCCCTGCTCGGCGCCTGCGGGCTCGTCCGCCTCTGGGAGAGGCTGACGCGCTGGACCCGCGTCGTCATCGGCGGCTCGCTGGCGGTCATGACGGCCGCTCATCTTTTCCTGTTCGTGTTCGTGCACGCCACCTTCGGCTCGGGCGCGACGGCCTTCGGGCTCGAGGACCGGGACACGTTCCTGGCGCGCCGCCTCGACTACTACTCCTGCGCGGACTGGCTCCGGGGGAACGCCGTCGAGAATGATAAAATCCTGGTCGTGGGAGAGCAGCGCGGTTACTACCTGCCGGCCGACCATCTCCCCAGCACCGTGCACATGTCAAATCTCTTCATCCGCCGGGCTAACTCTTCCGTCAACGCCGCCGCGCTGCTCGACTCCTTGCGCGCGGACGGCTTCAAGCGCGTGCTGATCGTCCCGCGCGAGGCCGCGCGCCTGGGCGCAAGCCTCGGCGAGCTCACGCCCGCCGGCGCCGTCAACTGGAAGGGCCTCGAGGATTCTCTTAAGACCGAGTTCACGGGCCGCGGCTGCGTCGTGGGGCGCCTGTGAAGAGCTACGCGGGCCTGCTCATCATCTCCTTCGTCTGCTCGGCGATGGTCTCGTTCTTCATGACCCCTCTCGTGCGCCTGCTGTCCCTGCGCCTGGGCGTGCTCGATGCGCCGGGCTCGGCGATCAAATCGCACAAGGAGCCGACGCCGGTGTTCGGCGGCGTGGCGATCTATCTGGGCTTCATGGCGACCATGCTCCTGCTGCGCATGACCACGAACTTCCCGACCGGCACTTTGTACAACCTGCGCGCGCTCGTTCTTGGCGGGTCCCTGATCTTCGCGCTCGGCCTCATCGACGACCTGAAGCGGCCGGAGGGCGTGGACTATAAGCCGAAGTTCTTCGTGCAGATACTGGCCGCCGTCCTGCTGATCATGTTCGGCCTGCGCATGCACTTCCTCGAGCCCGCCTACGTCGCGGCGTTCGTGACCGTGATCTGGGTCGTCGGCGTGACGAATGCCTTCAACATCGTCGACATCATGGACGGCCTGTCCGCGAGCCAGGCCGTGATGGCCGCGCTCGCCTTCCTGATGATCTCGCTGCCGTCGGAGGAGCTGTACGTCAACTTCGCCTCCGCCGCCCTGGCCGGCGCGGCCTTGGGCTTCCTGCCCTGGAACCTGTCAAGCAAGCGCAAGATCTTCATGGGCGACTCCGGAAGCCTGCTCCTCGGCTTCCTGCTCGCCGGCATCTCGCTTGGGACCCGCTACTCCGATGTCAACGACGCGGGCGTCTTCGCGCCGTTGCTGATCCTCTTCGTGCCCGCCTTCGACACCTTCTTCGTGAGCCTTCTGCGTTTGAACAAGGGGAAGTCCCCGTTCCTCGGCTCGCGGGACCACTTCGCGCTGCGCCTTGAGAAGATGGGATTTTCGCGCGGCCAGGTCGTGCTGATGGCCGCCGCGGCCGCGGGCTTCATGGGCTTCTGTGCGTTCCTCGTGACCCAGCTTCCGCTGGGCGGCGCGGTGGTCGTGTACGTGCTCGTCGCGATCCTGGTCGGCTGGGTCGGGCGCCACATGGCGCTCGTCGAGATGAAATGAAGACCGATGTCTTGATACTCGGCGGCGGCCTCGCGGGACTGTCGGCCGCCTATCATCTCGGCGAGCGCGGCGTGCGCTCCCGCCTCGTCGTCGAGGCGAAGGCGGATGTCGGCGGCACGGCCGGCTCGGTGACGACGGGCAAGTTCACGTTCGACTATACCGGCCATCTGCTCCATCTGCACGATCCGTACGGGCAGGCGCTGATCCTCGACCTGCTCAAGGACAACCACGCGGCGCATGAGCGCAAGGCGTGGATCTATTCACAAAAGGTGTTCACGCGCTACCCGTTCCAGGCGAATACGAAAGGGCTGCCCGCCAAGACCGTCATCGAATGCGTGGCCGGATTCCTCGAGACCGTGCACCGGCCGAGACCCTTGGATCGAGATATTGATTTCTTGTCGTGGAGCCGCGCCACGTTCGGCGACGGCATCACGCGCCGCTTCATGCGGCCCTACAACGAGAAGCTGTGGCGGTTGCCGCTGTCGAAGCTGACGACCGAGTGGCAGGGACGCTTCGTGCCGAAGCCGTCCGCCTCCGAGGTCGTGTACGGCGCGCTGACCGAGAACAGCGCCCTGTTCGGCTACAACGCCTCCTTCCGCTATCCGGTGCGCGGCGGCATCCAGTCCTTGCCGGACGCGCTCGCCGGACGCCTCGAGCCGGGCGTCGTGCGGACCGAGAGCCCGGTCACCGCGGTGGACCTGCGCGAGAAGGTGGCACAGGTGCAGGGCCTTGGCGAGGTGCATTACGAAAAGCTCGTGAACACCTTGCCGCTGAACGTCTTCCTCGACCTCGCGACGCCTCTGCCGGCCGACGTGAAGGCCGCGAGAGGCGACCTGCGCTGGAACACCGTTTGGAATCTCAACGTCGGCATCGACCGTCCGGCTCCTGCGGACAAGCATTGGATCTATTACCCGGAAAAGAGATTCCCATTTTATCGCGTCGGCTACTCAAGCAACTTCTCTGCGAACCTCGCTCCTGAAGGCCATGCCGCGCTCTATCTCGAGGCGACAAGACCCGGTGGGTCTTACTTAGATCGCGACAAGCTTGAGGCGGCCATGATCAAGGGCCTGCGCGAGGCGGGGCTCCTGCGCCGAAGCGACGAGATCTCAGCCAGGATCTGGATGCCGGTGCCGGTCGGCTACGTCGTCTACGACCGGGCGCGCACGCCCGCCGTCAACGCCATCTTTCGCCACTTCGCGGCGCTCGGCGTCGAATCCATCGGCCGCTACGGCGGCTGGAAGTACTCCTTCATGGAAGAGACGATCCTCGACGGCAAGCGCTGCGCCGACCGCCTCACCGGCGCCGACGCGGCGCCCGAGTCCTCGTCTGCCGCCCCGCTGCAGGCCCTAAAATGAAAAAGACCTTCCTGCTCCTGGCGTCGCTCGCCCTCTTATCCTCCTGCGTGGCGGAGACCGTCGAGCGCCGCCGCCCGCGCAAGGGCCCGATCAAGATGGTCGGCTTCGTCGATCTGGGCGGGGGAAAAGTCCGCTACTCGACGGACGGCTGGAGCTGGTTCGTCGCCGGCCGCCGCCGCCACGCGCTGCGCCTGATGCGCAAGAACTGCGGCAAGCTTCTGTCCCCCCAGGTCCTCGATGAGTACCTGCGCCAGGATACCGACATCACCTACTCCGGCGAGGACATCACGACGAACCTCGACAAAGGCATGGACCACTTCAAGATCGCGCCGTTCGAGCACCTGATCTATGAATGCCGTCCGAAGGGCTCGGTCCTCGAGGCGCCGCGCGTGTCGACCGGCACCCCGCGCGCGATCCTCATCGTGCCGTCCGTGGAGCTTTCGACCGCTACCGCCGTACAGGAGCCGCCCAAATGATCAAGCTTGACCGCGCCATCTGCATCTTCGACCTGGAGTCCACGGGTATAAAAGTAGATGAGGACCGCATCGTGGATATCTGCATACTGCGCCGCGAGCCCGACGGCTCGGAGACGGTGTTCTCCTCGCTCGTCAACCCCGGCGTGCCGATCCCTCCCGAGGTCTCCGCGATCCATCACATCACCGACGAGATGGTCAAAGACCAGCCCCGGCTCTCCGATCTCGCACCGAAGATCCTCGAGATGTTCAAGGACGCGGACCTCTCCGGCTTCAACGCGGCCAAGTTCGACATCCCGCTGCTGAGCGCGGAGTTCAAGCGCTTCGGCTCCGCATGGCCCGAGGCGGGCAAGCGCGTCGTGGACTCCTACAAGATCTTCGCGCTCAAGGAGAAGCGCGACCTGACCGCGGCCTATAAATTCTACTGCGGCAAGGACCTGACCGGAGCCCACCGCGCCGAGGCCGACGTGCGGGCGACCGCCGAGATCCTCTGGGCTCAGAGCGAACGCTACGCCGATCTTCCCAAGGACGTCGCCGGCATCGAGGAGTGGACCAACAAGATCCCTCCGGGCCGCGTCGACGCCGACGGCAAGTTCATCTGGAAGAACGGCGAGGCGGTCTTCAACTTCGCCAAGCACAACGGCAAGTCCCTGCGCGAGGTCGTCCGCTCCGACCGCAGCTACCTGAGCTGGATGGTCGATAAGGCCAACTTCAGCGCGGACGTGACGCGCATCTGCCGCGACGCATTAGAAGGCAAGTTCCCCGAGAAGAAGGGTTAGTGGCGAAGAAGCGTATCGCCGTTGTTCTTCTCTCCGGTGGTTTAGACTCCACGACGGCGTTGTACTGGGCCAAGAGGGAGTACTCTTCCGTTGTCGCTTTATCCATCCGTTATGGTCAACGCCACGTTAAAGAGCTTTCCGCCGCACGCGCCGTTGCGCGGGCGGCGAAGGTACGGCTCCATGAGGTCGCCATATCGCTGCCGTGGCTCGGCGGCTCGTCTTTGACTAATTCGTCCCTTCGAATCCCAGACGTGCCGTTAAAAAAGATCGGCCAAGGCGGGATCCCCTCGACCTACGTCCCCGGACGGAACACCATCTTTTTGTCGTTGGCCGTCTCTCTCGCCGACGCCGTCGGCGCCTGCGCGATCGTCATCGGCGCCAACGCCCTGGACTACTCCGGCTATCCCGATTGCCGCCCGCCCTTTATCAACGCGTTCGGCCGCGTCGCCGTCGAGGGAACCAAGCGCGGCTCCGAAGGCAAGCCGCTCAAGATCCTCGCCCCGCTCCTGCGCCTCGATAAGAAAGGCGTCGTTCGTCTCGCCCAAAAAGTCGGCGCTCCCCTTCAACTCACGTGGTCGTGCTACACGGGCGGCGCCCGTCAGTGCGGCTCCTGCGACTCGTGCAAGCTCCGCGCCAAGGGCTTCCGCGAAGCCGGTATTCAGGACCCCGCCGCGTGACCGAGGCCCTCAAGCTGTCCGACGAGTCCCGCGCCCGGGTCGTGGAGATCTTCTCCTCGCTCCAGGGCGAGGGCCCGCGCCTGGGCGAGCGCCAGATCTTCGCGCGCCTCGGCGGCTGCAACCTCCATTGCGACTACTGCGACGAGCCCGACACCATCCCGATCCCGTCCGGCCTCGTTCGATCCGCGGAATGGGTCAAAAGCGAGATCGAGACGCTCGCTCACGGCCGCGCGCACCGCTCGATCTCATGGACGGGCGGCGAGCCTCTGCTGCATCCGCTGTTTTTGATGCCGCTGATGCGCTGGGCGCATAAGAAGGGCCTCGAGAACCATCTCGAGACCAACGGGACCTTGCCGGTCCCCATGTCCGCGCTGGCGCCGCTGTGCGACGCGGTCGCCATGGACATCAAGCTGCCGTCCTCGACTGGCCGCGAGACGTGGAGCGCGCACCGCGACTTCCTGCGCGTCGTGCCGCCGCACACCTTCGTGAAGGTGGTCTTAAGCGACCGCGCGACCGAGGCGGAGTGGAAGCAGGTCGTCGAGCTCGTGAAGCACGCCCCGCATCCGCTGCAGCTCTACCTTCAGCCCGCGACGCCGATCGGCAAGGTCAAGCCGATCCCCGCCGCTCGCGCCCTGCGCTTCGAGGCCATCGCGCGCCGCGCCGTCAAAGAGGTGTTCCTGCGCCCGCAGTGGCACCACCTTTGGAACCTGCCCTAGGAACCTGCGGCGCCGATCTTTGGTTCGGGCGAGATGATCTCCATTGAGCTACTTACAATCCGTAAGTAGCTGCATCGAGCGCTCATGGTGGGGCCGACCCGACTTGGATCTACGGCAATAAACAATGACTCGTTCCGGAACGAGTCATTATCATCGAGAGTAGATCAGGGGTTGCCGGTCAGGCGGTCGCGCACGCCATGATGCCGCGCGCTTCGCAGACGCCGTCGAGGAGCGCGTTGAGCGCGTCGCAGGCGTCGGACACCGCAGCCTTGAGCTCGATGCCGAGGGCGGGATCCTGCGCGAGCTGATCGACGAGGACCTGCTTCTCCGACGCCGAGTGCCACGCGTCCATGGTCTCGTGGACCGTGAAGAAGCCCAGCGCGTTCGCCGAAGACAGATCGTACTTCGACTTCAGGCCCTCGATCTTCGTCTTCGCGACGGCGGGCTGCTGTGCTTCGTAGGCGTACAGGGCGGCCAGGCCGGTCTGCCAGGATCCGCGCGACAGGCGGTCGAAGGTCTCCACGCACTTCGTCGTGCCGGCGTTGGCTTGGGCGCCGAGGACCGAGGCGCGGTCGGCGCCGACGGTCTCCGCGAAGCGCAGCCACAGCTCGGGGTGGTTGTCCGCGCCGGCTTCCTCGTGCGTCAGGTTCTCGAGGAGCATCTGGCGCGTCTTCAGATCGGGGCAGTTGGAGTGCACGGCGCTCACGTAGCGCGGGAAGCGGGCTTCCTGGGCGTAGTACTGCTGGGCGTAATACGCGAGGTCTTCGCGCGTCAGCGTGCCCGCGGTCCAGGCCTGGTAGAAGGGGTGCTTCAGAAGGGACTTGTTCTCGATGACGGCTTCGATGTCAGACCAAAGAGTGTTCATGGGAGCTCCGTTGTATCCAGGGGGTTTGCGCACGGCAATCCTACAACACTTTTGGCGCGCGAGTCATTTAGGACGTGAATGAGAATCCCATCATGACGACGAACAGGACGGAGTAGCCGACCTCGGCATAGCCGAGCGACTTGAAGTCGACGCGCTCGGGCGCGCGCATGCCGCGCAGGACGGTCTTGACGAGGGCGGCGGCGAACGGGATCGCCGTCAGCGCCGGCACCCCTCCGGTGGCCGCCCAGAGGACGACGGCGGCCAAGGTCAGGCCGTGATAGATCAAGGATCTCCGGCTCATGAGCGCGATCGCGGCCACTGCCGACTTATCCGCGACGGCGCGGTGCTGCAGCGCCGCCATCTTGACGTAGAAGATGGGGCCGAGGAAGAAGGCCGAGCACAGAAGCCAGAGCGACCAGGCCCGGGCGTCGAGCTGAAATGAGGCCGCATAGTAGGCGGCGGGGGCGCCGAGGCAAAGGCCGAAGACGCCTGCGGCCTCGTTGAAGGCGCTGAAGCGCCGACCGGATCTGTTGGCGGTCAGATTCTCGGCCATCAGCAGGAGAGCGGGAACCGCGAACAGCAGGAGCTTCCAGCATCCCATCACCACGATCAGCGGCAGAAACGCGCCCGCGGTCAGCGCGCCGTAAAAGGCCAGCCACCCCCAGGCCCGGCGATCGCCGGGCTTGGCCAGCAGAGCCTGGAGCGGAGAGCGGATCAGGAAGGCCGCCAGCGCGCCGAGGACGAAGAGGGCGGCGGCGGCCGGTGAGAAGACGGGGGCGCTCAGCAGGCCGACCAAAATTGGGGCGATCAATATGGCCCAGGCGCCGTGCTCTCGTGGCAACATGCTTAGATATTAGCAACGTTTCGGCCATGAGGCCGTAACGTTGCTTAGACTGACGCGAACGGAGGTCTCACATGACACGAATGATCTTGACGGCGTTGGTTCTTTGCCCCGCGGCCGCTTCGGCCTGCGAGTCGATGGCGGCGATGTCGGGCGGCGCGGGAGCTTGCGCGACCAAGCAAGGTTGCGGAGCCATGAGCATAGTCTTGATGGCCGTGGTGGCCGCGCTCGGCGTTTGGGTTCTACGCTCGGTCGAGAAGGACGGCCTCGCCGTCAAGCGCACCGGCCAGGTGGTCGGCTGGACGCTCGCCGTCGTCGGCCTGCTCGGGTTCCTCTGCGGCGCGGCCAGCTACGGGGCGAAGAAATCCAAGAGCTGCAACATGAAGCACGGGATGGCCGCCGCTCCCGTTTCCTCGGAGGACGTGAAGCTGCCGCCCGGTCATCCGCCGATCGGCGCCGTGAAAAAATAAGGAACGGCCATGGCCAAGAGCGTCGACGCGTATAAGAAGACCACGCGCATCGTGCATGGGGCGGCCAAGACTCCTCGATGGGACTATGCCCATCACGTGGTGCCGCCGCTGACGGCGTCGACGACCTTCCGCCTGGAGTCCGTCAAGCGCGCGGCGCGCGGCTTCAACGAGTTCGGTAAATTCCGCAAGGAATTGGACGGCGCGCCGGTGTACATCTACGACCGCCTCGAGGAGCCGACGCGCGGCTTGCTCGAAAGCCAGCTTGCGGCGATGGAGGGCTCCGACGCCTGCCTGACCTTCGCCTCCGGCATGGCCGCGGTCGCCGCGGCGCTCGGCTGCCTGCTTCAGTCCGGCGACGAGGTCGTCGCGCACACCTTGCTGTACGGCTGCACGCATTCCCTGTTCACGAACTGGTATCCGAAGCTTGGGATCACGGTGCGGCGCGTGGACTTCACCGACGCCAAGGCCGTGGCCAGGGCCGTGAACTCGCGCACGCGCGCGCTCTACTTCGAGTCGCCGGTCAATCCGACCTTGGATCTCGTGGACCTTCGCTCGATCGCCGAGATCGCGGCGAAAGCGAACAAGGGCCGCAAGCGGCGCGTCTACACGGTCATCGACAACACCTTTGCCACGCCCTTCGGCCAGCGGCCCCTTGAGCACGGCATCGATCTCTCGCTCCACTCGCTGACCAAGAACATCGGCGGCTTCGGCACCGAGGTCGGGGGTGCCGTGTGCTGCTCGAAGGAGGTCTTTCCCTTGCTGGCGAGCTACCGCAAGGATTTTGGCGGGATCCTCTCGCCCAAGGCCGCGTGGAACATACTGACCTACGGCGTGCCCACCATCCCTTTGCGCATCAAGCGCCAGCAGTACAGCGCCCTGCACGTCGCGCGGTATCTGGAGAACCACCCGATGGTCGCGATGGTCCGCTACCCGGGCCTCGACTCCTTCCCTCAGCACGCCCTGGCTCTGCGGCAGATGCGCGATTTCGACGGGGGCTTCGCTCCCGGCAACATGATCTACTTCCGCCTCGACGAGGGTAAGATCTCGGGCGTGAAGTTCGTCGACCACGTCGCGCAGAACGCCTACTGCGTGACCTTGGCCGTCAGCCTCGGCCACACCAAGACCTTGATCGAGATGCCATCGGCCATGACCCACTCCGCCTACGCGGGGGAGGGCCCCATGCGCGAGCACGGCGGCAT
>CAZIBN010000087.1:0-13058 GCA_964537395.1 uncultured Elusimicrobia bacterium | reverse complement strand
GCCCCGAAAAATAGCTTGTCATCGTCGTGGATCTTTTGTATATTGTGGGACACCATGCAGATTTACGAAACAGTCCTTATCCTTAAACCGGTCCTCGCCGATCCCGAAGTCGTGGAATTCGTCGAGAAGACCAAGCTGACCATCACCGGCGAAGCCGGCGAGCTGGTCAACCACGAGATCTGGGGCCGGCGGAAGCTGACCCACATCATCGGCAAGGCGCGCGAAGGCATTTATGTGTACCTGAAGTACAAGGGCACGCCGGCGCTCCTCAAGAAGATGGCTCACAATTTCGGCGTCTCCGACACTGTGCTGCGGGAAATGACCGTCTTGGTCCGCGATCGCAAGATGCGCGAGAAGAAGCCCAAGAAGATCAAGCCCGCCGTCGCGCCGGCCGCCGCGGCTCAGGCGTAAAAATGGTCGCCGAGTCGCGCCAGCCCGAACAGCAGAACACGGTTCTCCTGACGGGAAGGCTCACTCGCGACCCTGAGCTCAAATACACCGCCAGCGGAACGGCGATGTGCCGTTTCGGTTTGGCCGTCAATCGCCGTTATAAGGACAAGTCCGGCGAGTTCAAGGACGACACGACTTTCGTGAACTGCGTCATTTGGCGGGAAGCCGCCGAGCAGGTCGGGAAATCCGTCAAGAAGGGCGCGCCCGTGCACGTCGAGGGCCGCCTGCGCAGTTACGATTATCAGGACAAGGAAGGCAACAAGCGCTCCGGCATCGAAGTCGAAGCGCGTCGCGTTCAGATTCTTGAGAAGACCTCGTCGGCCGGCTCGTCCGGCGTCGGGGAGCCGGAGCCGTCAGCCGGCGCAGAGATTGAGGAGGTACCGTTCTGATGTCCGTCGAGCCCAACGCCGCCGCGGCCCCTGAGGCCGCTTCCGCTTCGTCCGCGCCTTCCGCCGGCGCGCGCCGTCCGAGCAGCAGCGCCCCTGGCGGGCGCCGCGCTCCCTACCCCGTCCGCCGCAAGGTCTGCCGCTTCTGCGCCGAGAAGGTCCGCGACATCGACTTCAAGCAGATCCAGATCCTGCGCACGTTCACGACCGACACGGGCAAGATCTTGTCTGGCCGCATCACGGGAAACTGCGCGTCGCATCAGCGCCAGCTCACCCGCTGCATCAAGCGCGCTCGCAACCTCGCGCTGCTGCCGTACGTCACTCGTTAAAGAACAGAAGTAGGAGCACCGTCATGAAAGTCATTCTCCGCAGCACCGTCGACAATCTCGGCCGACCCGGCGACGTCAAGGACGTCAAGACCGGCTACGCCCGCAACTACCTGCTCCCGCGCAAGCTCGCGGAGATGGCCACCGAGTCTTCTCTCAAGTACTGGGAGAAGGGCAAGGAGAAGCGCGCGACCCTCGTCGCCGCCGATGTCAAGGTCGCCAAGGAATTGGCGGAGAAGCTCACCGGCGTCAATCTGTCCTTCGCGGTGCCCGCGTCCGATGTGGGCAAGCTGTTCGGTTCGATCGGCAAGGCCGATCTGCTGAAGAGCCTCAAGGCGGCGGGATTCGATGTTCCGAAGAACTCCATCCACCTCGAGACCGCGATCAAGACCACGGGCGAGCATGAAGTGTCCCTCCGGCTTCAGCCTGAGGTCATCGCCAAGGTCAAAGTCACCGTTACCGCTCGCGAGTAACCGAAGGGCGCATGGCGCAGAATCCGTCCACCCCTCCACAGGCCCTTGAGGCTGAAATGGCCGTCCTCGGCTCGATGCTCATCGAGCGTGAAGCGGCCGAGAAAGCCGTCGACCTCCTCCACGAGACCGACTTCTACCTCGACTCGCACCGGCGGATCTTTCGCGCCGTTCATACCTTGCTGGGCGCCGGTCAGGCGATCGACGCCGTCACCGTTTCCGAAGAGCTTCGCAAGAAGTCCGAGCTCGACGGCGTCGGCGGGGGCGCCTACCTCGCCGAGCTGATCAACAAGGTCACCACGGCCGCGCACGTCGAGTACTACGGCCGCCTCGTCAAGGAAAAGGCGATCCTGCGCGACCTCATCGCGGCCGCCACCGGCGTCGTGACCGCCTGCTACACGCAGGAGAAGGACCCCAAGCAGATCCTCGACGACGCCCAGGGCTCGATCCTGAAGGTCAGCGAGCGCCAGACCCTGCAGGGCGTCATCGAGATGAAGGACCTCGTCCATGAGGTCGTCGAGCAGATCGAGCGCGCGCACCACAGCAAGCAGGAGGTCACCGGCATCCCCACGGGCCTGCGCGCCTTCGACAAGATGACGACCGGCTTCCAGAAATCGGACCTCATCCTCATCGCCGCGCGTCCTTCGCAGGGCAAGACCGCGCTCGCGCTGAACATGGTGGCGCACGCCGTCCTTGAGAAGAACCTGCCGGTGCTGTTCTTCTCGCTCGAGATGAACCGCCACGCGATCATGCAGCGCTTCATCGCCTCCGAGGCCAAGGTCAACCTCAAGGACATCCGCACCGGCTACTTCAAGCGCGACCGTTGGCAGGACCTGACCGGCGCCGCCGCGCGCTTCTCCGAGGCGCCGCTGTTCATCAACGACAACGCCGGCATGACGGTCATGAACGTCCGCACGATCTCGCGCCAGCTGATGACGCGCCTGCGCCAGGAAAAGAAGGAGCTCGGCATGGTCGTCATCGACTATCTCGGTCTGCTGCGCAGCGGCGGCGGCGGCCGCAGCGAGAACCGCCAGCAGGAGGTCTCCGAGATCTCCCGCGGCCTTAAGCAGCTCGCCCGCGAGCTCAACGTCCCTGTGATCGCGCTGTCTCAGCTCTCGCGCGCCTCCGAGGACAAGACCCGCCTTGAGAACCGGCCGAAGCTGTCCGACCTGCGCGACTCCGGCTCGCTCGAGCAGGACGCCGATGTCGTCGCGCTGATCCATCGCGAGGGCTACTACAAGCCCAACGATCCGACCTTGGAGAACAAGGCCGAGATCATCATCGCCAAGCAGCGCCAGGGCCCGACCGGCTCCGTCCCCGTCACCTTCCTGCGCAGCATCACCCGCTTCGTCGACGAGACGAGCTCGGAAGAACCTGTCGCCTTCGAGGAAACGCAGACTCAGTTCTCATGAGGCGACCATGAGGCGCTTCTTTCGCCCGACCTGGGCTGAAATCGACCTTAACGCGCTCGTCGGAAACCTCCGCCTCTTTCGCAAGCGCGTAGGCGCCCGCGTCAAGATCATGTTCGTCGTGAAAGCGAACGCCTATGGTCACGACGCCGTGCTCTGCTCTCTCGCCGCGCAAAAGGCCCGCGCGGCCGACTGGCTGGGCGTCTCCTCGGTCGAGGAGGGGCTGGCCCTGCGCTCCGCCGGAGTCAAGCTTCCGATCCTGATCCTCGGCTCCCTCTATCCGTTCGAGAGCGTGCTGGCCGCCGCCGCGCACGACCTGACCCCGATCGTCGCCTCCCTCGAATCGGCCAAGCGCGTGGCCGAGGCGGCCTTGCGCCTGCGGCGTACGATCAACATCCATGTGAAAGTGGACACCGGCATGGGCCGGATCGGCCTGCGCCCCGAAGCCGCCGTGTCGCTGATGCGGGACTTGTCGGGCCTCAAAGGGATCCGCGTCCAGGGAATCTATACCCACATGGCTAAGGCCGAGGATGACGCGACCTTCACGGGACGTCAGCTTTCGGCCTTTAAGCAGGTATTGAAAGCCTTGGACAAGGAAGGCCTTCGGCCCTCATTGGTGCATGCCGCCAACTCCGCGGCGGCTTTGCGCCACCCCGGCTCTCGGTTCGACCTCGTCCGCCCGGGGCTTGCCGCCTATGGCCTTTATGAGGGCTTTGCGCCCGTGCTGACGCTCAAGAGCAAGATCGTCTACATCAAAACCGTTCCAAAAGGTGCTACCGTCAGCTATGGCGCGACCTGGCGGGCTGAGCGCGTGAGCCGCATTGCGACCTTGCCGATCGGCTACGGCGACGGCTACGCGCGCGCTTTGTCGAACCGGGCCTCGATCCTTGTCGCCGGAAAACGCTGCCCCGTCGTCGGACGCGTCACGATGGACCAGACCATGATCGACGTGACCGGCGCGCCCCGCGCACGCGTCGGTGAAGACGCGGTGCTCATCGGTCGCCAGGATAACGCGATCGTATCCGCCGCGGAGCTCGCTCGTATGTGCGGCACCATCCCATACGAAACGGCGACCGCGCTCTCGAGCCGCGTGCCGCGCGTGGCGGTGGGCGCATGATCGCAGGAGCCGTCGGCGGCTTCGGAAAGTTCATCCTCGAGACCGCGGAGGAGACCGGCCAGTTCTCCTTCCTGGTACGCTCGACGTTCGGCTGGATGACGAGCTACCGCATCGAGTGGCGCCAGACCTTGATCCAGGTGGTCCGCGTCGGCGTCAATTCGCTGCCCGTCACCGCGATGACGGCCTTCTTCACGGGCATGGTTCTGGCGCTGCAGACCGGCGCGTCCTCGAAGCACTTCTTTAATGAACCGTTGTTCGTGGGCACCGTCGTTTCCTTCGCCCTCGTCATGGAGCTCGCTCCCGTCATGACCGCGATCGTCGTCGCGGGCCGGGCGGGCGCGGCCATCGCCGCGGAGCTCGGCACCATGAAGGTCACCGAGCAGATCGACGCGCTCTACACCCTCGGCACCGACCCCGTTCGCTATCTCGTGATCCCGCGCTTCATCGCCTTCATGCTGGTGCTTCCCCTGCTCACCGTCGCGTCCGACTTCACCGGCATCTGGGGGGGCTACCTCGTGGCCCACGCGAAGTATCAGATCCCCGCGACCGTGTATTGGCACGACATCATCAACAACATGGAGATCCGCCACTTCGTGCACGGCTTCCTCAAGACCTTCGTGTTCGCGGCCGTCATCTCCCTCGTCTCCTGCTTCAAGGGCATCACCACCCGCGGCGGCGCCGAGGGCGTGGGCAAGGCCACGACGGCGGCCGTGGTCATCAGCATGGTCCTGATCCTGGTGCTGGACTATTTCGCCACCGCGGTCCTCAACGCATTCGGGATCACCTGATATGATCGACGCCGAGGGAGTGGTCAAGAGCTTCGGGCCCCGCACCATCCTGCGGGGCATCGATATGCGCGTGGAGACCGGCGAGACGCTCGTCATCATCGGCGGCTCCGGCTGCGGCAAGTCCACCTTTCTTAAGTGCGTGATCGGCCTCCATCATCCCGACGAGGGGAAGATCGTCGTCGACGGCATCGAGGTCGCCAAGCTCAAGACCGAGGCCGAGATCGCCGACTACCGCCGCCGCTTCGGCTACCTCTTCCAGGAAGGCGCCCTGTTCGACTCACTGACCGTCTGGGAGAACATCACCTTCGGCCTGCGCTACCTGACCGATATCCCTTCGGGGAAATACCGCAAGATCGCCTCGGATTGCCTCGCCCTCGTCGGCCTCAAGGACGTCGAGGATTTCAAGCCCTCGGAGCTGTCCGGCGGCATGAAGAAGCGCGTGGCCCTCGCGCGGGCCATCGCGGCCCAACCGTCATATATTTTATATGATGAGCCCACGACGGGCCTGGATCCGATCATGACGGACGTCATCGCCGATCTGATCCTGGACCTTCAGAAGCAGTTGAAGGTGACGGCGATCGCCGTCACGCATGACATGAAGGCGGCGTACAAGGTCGCCAGCCGCATCGCGATGTTTCACGAGGGGAAGGTTCTTCAGGTCGCGCACCCGGAGATCATCAAGATCAGCGACAACCCTTATGTTCGCCAGTTCGTGGACGGGAAGAGCGAAGGCCCGATCAAGATGAAGCTTAAGGAATTCGAGGCGGAAGGCGCGTCCAACCACGTGGTCAAGAAAAGATGATGTCGCTCGAAACCAAAGTCGGCGCGTTCGTCCTCGGGGGCCTCACGCTCCTCGCCACCGCCATCTTCCTGCTCGGCGACGTCTCCTTCGAGAAGCGCTACACCCTTTACGCTCAGTTCTCCGATGTGGCCAACCTTTCAAAGGATGCTCCGGTCAAGCTCTCCGGCGTCGAGGTCGGCCAGGTCCGTCTCATCGAGCTCGTGGACGGCGGCGCGCGCGTGGTCATGTCGATCCGCAAGGGCGTGGACATCTACAATGACGCCGTCTTCCAGGTCGGCTCGACCGGCATCATCGGCTCCAAGTATCTGCAGGTGGATCAGGGAACGCGCGTTAAAGGCGTGATTCCTGCTAATTCGACGGTCCGTGGCGACGATCCCGTCTCCATCGAGAAGTCCCTGACCAAGGCGCTGGGCAAGCTCGAGAAGCTCCTCGACGGCTTCACCAAGGAAGGCCCGCGCGGCACGCTCGCCGACAACATGACCGAGACCGTGGCCAACGTCCGGGAGATGACGGCCAACCTCAACGACCTCATCGAAACGACCAAGCCCAAGCTCGAGAAGGCGCTTGGACGCACCGACGACATCACCCAGAAGCTCGACGATCTCCTCGCCAAGTCCAACCTGATGATGGCGAGCCTGGCCACCGACAAGGGCGCCGTCGGCGCCCTGCTGCACGACGAGAAGGTCAAGGCTGATGTCAAAGAAACCATCGCCTCCGTCAAGGAAGCCGCCGGGACCGCCAAGGATGTGTTCGGACGCATCACGCAGTTCCGAGTCTTCTGGAACTACGACTGGCGCTACGAGCACGCGGTGCGCACCTCGCGCGTCGACATCGGCCTCAAGATCTCTCCGCGCGAAGGCCGCTATTACTACGTCGGCGGCTCGAACCTGGCCAATATCTCCGATGACAAGCGCGGCGGCCGGGTCGACTACGCCCAGCCCAACCGCGCCGACGCCCTGATCGGCTGGGAGAACGCCTGGTCCGACCTCGCCTTCGGCGTGATCCGCTCCGGCGGTGGCGCGCGCGTGACCTTGACGCCGTTTCATAAAGACCCGGTGCTTGGCCGCCTCTCCGTCGTCGCGCAGGCCCACGATTTCGGCCGCAACCGCATCATCGAAGGACGCCGCTTCGACAAGCCCGCCTACGACATCGGCGCGCAGGTCAAGGTCCAGAAGTTCGTCAGCCTCGGCGGCCGCGTCGAGGATCTGGCGACGGTCCCGCGCTACCAGACCTGGCTGAAGGTCGCCTTCGAGGACACCGACATCGCCTATCTGTTCGGCATGGTGTCGTTCGGCGCGGCCGGAAGCAAGGGCCGGTCGAAGAAGTAGCCGGCCCGTCAGTCCCTCCTCCGTCGGAATATCGTCACGCGGTCGCTATGGTCTCCCGCCGGCCCTACCTGCTATAAGGGCCTTATGCGCGCTTCCCTTGTTGTCCTCGTCGCCGTCCTGCTCGGCGCCGCCGTGCCGGTTCCCGCGCGCGCATGGGAGGCCAAGGCGAGCGGGGTCGCGGAACGACTGAGCCGGCCCCGGACGCCCGCCGACGCGCGTCAGAGGAAAAAGCCCGGCTGGGCGAAGAGGGTCAGCGCTCCCGAGGAGAAGGTCTTTTGGTCGGAGACCTTCGGCGGAAGGACGTATTCGTTCGGCGCGGGCCTGGCCCGCGGCATCGACAATCCCGGCCTGCGCGCCACCGCGGCCGGGGACCGGGCCCGGGCGAGCCTGCTCGGGGCGGAGACGAGCGGTGTGCTCGAGGGCTCCGAGATCCTCGACTGGTATCTCGACCGGCGCGGGGACATGTACGCGCTCGCGGTCCTGGTTCGCTAGCGTATTTTCCGCAGCCGGGAGCGCGGGCTTGACAGTCGTACGCATGTACGATATACTCCAACCATCATGGCCCGACTGAAAACGGTGTATCGATGCCAATCCTGCGGCCACTCGGCCAGCAGGCCGATGGGGCAATGCCCCGGCTGCTCCGAGTGGAACACGATGGCCGAAGAGGTCGTCGAGGCCCGCCCTGGCGCCCTGTCTGAGACCCTCTCGGCCGCGGGCGGGGCCGCAGCCGGCCAGTTGACGTCCTTCTCTTCCGCGGTCACCGCGCTCAAGGACGCGAACGAGTTGCCCGAAAAACGTACGCCCGTCGGCATCGCCGAGCTCGATCGCCTGTTCGGCGGCGGCATCGTCCCCGGGCAGGTCATCCTTCTCGCGGGGCCTCCCGGCATCGGCAAGTCCACGCTGATGCTCCAGGCCGCGGCGAAACTCGCCGAGAAGGGGCCGTTCCTGTACGCCTCGGGCGAGGAATCATTGCGCCAGGTCTCCAGCCGCGCCAAGCGCCTCGGGCTCTCGTCCGAGCAGCTTTACCTCGTCTCCGAGTCCTCGCTGTCCAAAATACTCGCGGCCATGGAACAGGTCAAGCCCTGGGCGATGGTCCTCGACTCCATCCAGACCGTGACCCATCCCCAGCTCGCCTCGAGCCCCGGCTCCGTCGGCCAGGTGCGCGAGTGCGCTGCCGAGCTCGTGCGCGCGGCCAAGGCCAACGACACCATCGTATTCCTTCTCGGCCACGTGACCAAGGACGGGTCGCTCGCCGGCCCCAAGGTTCTGGAGCACATCGTCGACACGGTTTTATATTTCGACACGGAAAATCATGATCTGCTGAGAGTCCTCCGCGCGCAGAAGAATCGCTTCGGCCCGACCGATGAGCTCGGTCTTTTCGAGATGGGCGAGGCTGGGCTTAAAGAAGTGAAGGACGCCACCGCTTTCTTCGCGGCCGAGCTCGGCCGCACTGCCGCCCCCGGCCGCGCCGTTTCCGTCGCCCTGGAGGGCTCACGCCCGGTTCTCGTCGAGGTCCAGTCGTTGGTCGTTCCCACGCGCTATCCTCTGCCCCGCCGCATGGCCACCGGCCTCGATCTGAACCGCGTCCTCGTCCTGCTCGCCGCGATGGAGCGCCACATCGGCCTGCGCCTCGAGGACCGCGACTGCTTCGTCAGCCTCGCCGGCGGCCTGCGCCTCAAGGATCCGGCGCTCGACCTCGCCGCCTGCCTGGCCGTCGCCGGTTCGTGGCGGGACAAATCGGTCCCGTCGGATCTGGTCGTGCTCGGCGAGGTCAGCCTCCTCGGCGAGGTCGCGCGCATACCCCAGCTCGAATTGCGCCTGCGCGAGGCGGCGAAGGCGGGCTTTAAGCGCGCCCTGGTCCCCGCGCGCGCGGCCAAGGACCTGCCCAAGACCCTTGGCCTGGCTGTCATCGGCGTGTCCGACCTTCGCGAGGCGACGGAAGCCGCTTTCGGCGTCGAGTAGACGCCCTACATTTCGTAGAATAGACCATTCCATCCGTTATATCCTCCGTCGGAGGCATACCATGTACACGCTGATATTCCGTCTCGCCGTCATCCTCATCTGTCCCGCCATCGTTTACTTCGGAAAGATCCTGCCGACTCCCGTCGGCATCGGCATCGGCTTCGGGGTCGGACTGGTCGTCGTCGCGATCGAGTACCTGGTCGCCGAGCTCAACCTGCTGACCCTGATCACCGGCGTGCTCGGCATCGCGGTCGGCATCATCACCTCCCGCCTCGTCGATTACTCCGTCTTTCAGATGGGCAACGAGGAGATCTACAAGGTCTGGGACCGGTACTCGCTGCTGCGGTTCTTCGTATTCGGCGTGCTTGGATTCGTGATCGCGCTGCGCAAGGCTCCCGAGCTCGACGACCTAGACAAGGACCTCCTCAAGATGGGCAAGAAGCGCGGCTCCGACCTGAAGATCCTCGACTGCAACGCCATCATCGACGGCCGCGTCGCCGAGGTCGTGGAGACTCACTTCCTGTCCGGTACGCTCGTGGTGCCCCGCTTCGTCCTGACCGAGCTTCACCGCCTCGCCGACTCCGAGGACCCGATGAAGCGCGCCCGCGGCCGCCGCGGCCTCGACATCCTCGCGCGCCTGCAGGAAGGACACATCGTGCCCGTGCGCATCCTCGACAAGGACGTTCCTGAGATCCCCGAGATCGAGGGGAAGGTCGTCAAGCTCGCCCGCGAGATGGGCGCCAAGATCGTCACCACCGACTTCAACGTCAACAAGGTCGCGACGCTCGAGGGGGTGACCGTCCTCAACGTCAACGACCTGTCCTCCGCGCTCAAGACCGTCGTTCTGCCCGGCGAATCGATGAGCGTGTTCGTCATGAAGGACGGCAAGGAGCGCGAGCAGGGCGTGGGCTTCCTCGACGACGGTACGATGGTGGTCGTCGAAGACGGCCGCCGCTCGGTGGGCAAGCGCCTCGAGGCGACGGTGACCTCGATCCACCAGACCTCCAACGGCCGCATGATCTTCGCGAAGGCCAAGCCTGAAGCCCGCGTGGAGCGCCAGCCGGCGTGATGCGCGCCGCGGCGATCATCGTCTCGGGCGGGTCGGGCTCGCGCATGGGCCGTCCGAAGCAGTTCCTGCCGCTAGTGAACTCCACTGTCGCCGAGTGGTCGCTCAAATGCTTTGTCGAGATGGCCGAGGTCGAATCGGTCGTCCTCGTCCTGGGCGAGGATTCTTTTAAAGAGCACGGCGCTCGACTGTCCGGCGGCAAGGTCAAGGTCGTCGTCGCGGGCCCCACGCGCATGGGCTCCGTGCGCAACGGCTTCGCGGCACTTCCCAAGGGTGTGGAGGTCGTGGCCGTGCACGATGGGGCGCGGTCGATGATCACGCCTGAGATCGTGCGCGCGACTTTTGCTGAGGCTTCGAAGTCCGGTGCGGCCGTCGCGGCGGTTCCGGTCAAGGACACGCTCAAAATCGTCGAAAAGGGGGGGCGTCTGATCTCCGACACCCCCGAGCGCGCCCGCTTCTGGGCCGCGCAGACGCCGCAGACCTATCGCTATTCCGTTTTGAAAGAAGCCCTCGAGAAGTTCGCGGGCGACGCCGACGCCACCGACGAGAGCCAGCTCGTCGAGCGCTGCGGCCACAAGGTCACGGTGGTCGAATCCAGCTACGAGAATTTCAAGATCACCACCCCGGAGGACATCACGATGGCGACCGCGATCATCGAGGCCCGCGAAGGCGGCCGCCGCGAGAGCCGCACGGGATTTGGCTACGACATTCATAAGCTGGTTGAAGGCCGCGAACTGTGGCTCGCGGGAATCAAGCTCCCGCACACGAAGGGATTGCTGGGCCACTCCGACGGGGACGCGGTGCTGCATGCGTGCTGCGACGCGGTTTTGGGGGCGCTCGGGCTCGGGGAGATCGGGATCGCGTTTCCGCCCAGCGACCCGAAATTCAAAGGGCTCGCCTCCAAGGAAATAGTCGCTCATGTTTTGGCAAAAACCGCCGCCTTCGGCGGCGAGATCATACATCTCGACGCCACCTTGATCGCCGAGGAGCCGAAGCTCAAGCCGCATTACGAGAAGCTCAAAGCCTCGCTCGCGACGTTGTTCAAGCTCCCCGAGTCGCGCGTGAGCCTGAAGGCGAAGAGCAACGAAGGGCTCGACGCCATCGGCCGCGGCGAGGCCATCGCCTGCCACGCCGTCGCCACCGTCCTGGCCCGCTAGGGCGAATGCCCTACATCTTCATCGCGCTGTCCAACATCATCGGCGGCTCGACCTACGCCGTCTCGGTCTCGGCCCTCAAGAGCTTCTCCGAGAAGGACCTGATCCTCCTGCGCATGGCGTTGTGCGCGGCGCTCTTCATCCCGCTGGCCTGGCGGGGCCGGCGGCGCCTGGCGGGGGCGGCCCGCGGCGACTGGGCGCGCATGATCGCCGTGGGCCTGTTCGGCTACGCCTTGCCGATGTCGCTCGGCACCTACGGCGTGAAGATGTCGTCGGCGACCAGCGCCGCTCTTCTCATCGGCATCGAGCCGGTCACGATCATCCTGCTCTCGGCCCTCTTTCTCGGCGAGGCTTTGACGGGGCTGAAGATCCTTTCGCTCGTCTTCGGACTGAGCGGAGCGATGCTGATCGCGTTCCAGGGATTCCCGAACCTGTCGGGGGCGTTTTCGGACCGCCTCAAGGGCGACCTGATCCTGGCGGCGCACGGCTGCTGCTGGGCGCTGTACAGCGTGCTGGGCAAGTCGGCGCTCAAGCGCGTGGACTCTCTCGACTTCACGGCGGTCACCTCGATCATCGGCTTCCTGGGCGTGGCGTTTTGGGCCGCTCCGGGGGCGCATCCCTCGGCGTGGGCCGCGGCCCCGACCTCCGCCTGGCTCGCGACGACCTATCTCGCCGTCGGCGGCGGCTTCCTCGCCGTCATCCTCTGGAATTCCGCGCTGAAAAAGGTGGAGGCCTCGAAGGTGGCCGGCTTCATCTTCCTGCAGCCCGTCGTGGGCGTGCTCCTCGGCGTCGGCCTTCAGGGCGACCCGCTCACGCATTGGAGCATGGCCGGCGGGGCGCTCGTCCTCGGCGGTATGTACGCCGCCGCGCGCTCCTAAGGATAGCCGCTGGCGGTCCGTCCATTGCAGGGGTATACTGCCCATTATGAGGGAGCCGCCCGCGGACTGGTATAAGGACGCCGTCATCTACGAACTGCGGGTGCGCTCGTTCTGCGACTCCAACGGCGACGGCCTGGGCGATCTTGCCGGCCTGACGTCGAAGCTCGACTATTTGAAGGACCTGGGCGTCACCGCGCTGTGGCTCCTGCCGCTGTGCCCGTCTCCGATGCGCGATGACGGCTACGACATCGAGGACTACGAGGGCATCAATCCTCAGGTGGGAACGCTCGAGGATTTCAAGGCGTTCGTCGCGGCCGCGCACGAGCGCGGCCTGCGCGTGATCACCGAGCTCGTGCTCAATCACACCTCGGAGCGCCATCCCTGGTTCCAGCGCGCCCGCAAGGCGCCGGTGGGGCACCCGGACCGGGACTGGTACGTCTGGAGCGACGAGCCCAAGCGCTATGCCGGGGTGCGGGTCATCTTCAAAGATTTCGAGGAGTCGAACTGGGCCTGGGACGAGGAGGCCAAGGCCTGGTATTGGCACCGCTTCTACTCCCATCAGCCCGACCTGAACTTCGAGCATCCCCCGGTGCGAGCAGCGATGCAGGCCGTCCTGGACCACTGGTTCTCCCTGGGCGTGGACGGATTGCGCCTGGACGCCATCCCCTATCTCTTCGAGCGGGAAGGCACCTCCTGTGAGAACCTTCCCGAGACCCACGCCATCATCAAGAAACTGCGCGGCGAATACGTGCTGGGGCACCGAAAACAGCGCGCCTCCCTATGCCCTGACGTTGGATGGCAACGGCAATGTCACCGGTGTGACCTATCAGGGCAACGCCAGTGTCCGCGACACCGAGATTGGCGAGGGCGATCTCTTCACGGTGCAAACCGTGGGCGAGAACACCACCGGCACCGGACCCGC
>CAZIBN010000086.1:0-13299 GCA_964537395.1 uncultured Elusimicrobia bacterium | reverse complement strand
TGACGCGGCCATGGGCTTTATAGCCGCGTCTACCCCGGAGCGCGGTCAATCCGCGCGTCCCCGGCCGGCACGACTCCGTCGGGCTCCCTTGTGTCAGCGGAAGGCACTATTAAGGTGACAGGGGCTTGACAATCGGGGCAGTCGAGGTATACTTCGGTTAAGGGAGGGTAAAAAAGACTATGGCTAATCTGGCCGAGATTCTGGTGAGCAGCGGCATCCTGACCGAGGATCAGCGCGACAAGGCCCAAAAGGCCGCGACGCAGAGCCGTTGCACCTTCAACGAGGCCGCGATCAAGCTCGGCTTCACGAAGGAGGACGACATCGCCGTCGCCCTTTCGAAGCAGCTCGGCATCCCCTACGCCTCTCGCGAGAACAAGATCCTGAAGTCCGAAAAGGGGCAGAACCTCGAAAAAGTCGTGCCCGAGAACTACGCGCGCGAGAACCTGGTCCTGCCTCTGTTCCTCGATGAGAACATCCTGGCCGTCGCGCTCTCGGACCCGGACAACGTCATGCTCATCGACAACCTGAAGCTCCTGAGCGGCCACGAGATCCAGCCCTTCATCGCCACGAAGACCCAGATCCTGAGGGCGATCGACGAATTCTATGTCGGGAGCAGCGCCATCGATTCGTCCCTCAACTCGAAGAAGGGGGAGGACGAGATCGAGGAGGCGCCTCAAGTCGGCGACGAGCGCCTCAACCTCGACCAACTCACTGTCGACGCGGCGGGCGCGCAGGTCGTCACGCTGATCAACGCGATCTTAAAGCAATCCATCCAGGAACGCACGTCGGACATCCACATCGAGAAGTACGACGAGCGCGTGGCCCTGCGCTTCCGCATCGACGGCGTTCTCTACGAGCGCAGCCCGCCGCCGAAGCATCTGTTCGCGGGGATGATCTCGCGCATCAAGATCCTGTCGAAGCTCGACATCGCCGAGCGCCGCCTCCCTCAGGACGGCCAGTTCTCGATCAAGGTGCAGAACCGTGTCATCGATCTGCGCGTTTCGATCTGCCCGTGCGTGTTCGGGGAGAAGGTCGTCATGCGTATTCTCGACAAAGGCGCCGTCGAGCTCGACATCAATAAGGTCGGCCTCGATCCGAGGCAGCGAGACGACATCATCGAGGCTGCCAACAAGCCTCACGGCCTGTTCTTCATGACCGGCCCGACCGGCTCCGGCAAAACCACGACCTTAGGCGCCATCCTCAACTCGGTCAAGAGCCCCGACATCAACATCATGACGATCGAGGACCCCGTCGAGCTCAAGATCGAGGGCATTAATCAGGTGCAGGTGCGCGCCAACATCGGGCTCACCTTCGCCTCGGCGCTGCGCTCCTTCCTGCGCCAGGACCCCGACATCATCCTCGTCGGTGAGGTCCGCGACCAGGAAACCGCGCAGACCTGCCTGCGCGCGGCGCTCACCGGCCATCTGGTGATCTCAACGCTCCACACCAACGACGCGCTGTCGTGCGTCGCACGTCTGATCGATATGGGCATCGAGCCCTTCATGCTCGCGAACTCTCTGCAGCTGGCCGCCGGGCAGCGCCTCGTGCGCCTGCTGTGCCCGCTGTGCAAGAAGCCCGCGAAGGTCCCGGCGGACCTGGCCGAGCAGGTCGTGCGCGAGGCCCTGCTCGATCCGTCCCCGGATCCGGCCTCGATCGTGTTCTACGAGGCCCGAGGGTGCGACAAGTGCTCCCGGACGGGGTACTCCGGCCGAAAGGCGATCTATGAGGTCTACAAGCTCAACGCGGCGATGAAGGAGATCATCTATCGCTACGGCGCTGACATCGGCAAGCTCAAAAAGGCCGGAGAGGAAGCCGGCATGTGGACCATGCGCACCTCAGGATTTCGCAAAGTGCTCAACGGCCTGACCACGATCGACGAGGTCATGTCGGTGACCGTGGCGGATTGACAGGCCTTCCAACGCCTGTTACACTGAGATAATAATGGCACGCTACGCCTACACCGTGCAGGACAGCAAGGGAGAGACCTCCTCGGGGGCCCTCGAGGCCAACAGCGAGAACGAGGCCATCAACGCCCTTCAGGCCAAGGGCTACTTCATCCTGTCCATCATCGCCGACAAGGCGGGCTCCTCGGCGGGCGGGAAGGCCTCCGGCGGGGGGGGCAAGCCGGCCCTGCGCGACCTCATCTTCTTCGCCGAGCAGCTCTCCACGCTTCTGAACGGCGGCGTGCCCCTCGTCCGGGCCCTGTCGCTCCTTGGCGAGAACTCGAGCTCGAAGGCCCTGCAGTTCGCGCTCGCCCAGGTCACGAAGGACGTCTCAAGCGGCACCGCGCTTTACCGCGCCCTGGAGCGCCATCCGAAGGCCTTCGACACGATGTGGGTTTCGCTCGTGCAGGCCGGCGAGATGGGCGGCCAGCTGCCCAAGGTCCTCAAGCAGATCGGCAACTACATCCATTCCCAGGCCGAGATCCAAGGGAAGATCATCTCGGCGATGGCTTATCCCGGCGTGCTGATGACGGTGTCCGGCGGCGTCCTCCTTTTCTTCATCCTCAAGATCGTCCCCGTCTTCGCGGACATCTTCGCCAGCTTCAACGTCAAGCTGCCTCCCCTGACCGCCGCGATCATCGTCGTCTCGAACATCCTCGTCCACCACCTCGCGGGCCTGATCGTCACAATGGTCGCGATCTGGTTCGTCCTGAACGCCTACGGCTCGACGGAATCCGGGCAGGAGACCAAGTGGGCCATCCTGTTCGGGTTTCCCCTGATCGGCGACTTCCTGAAGAACATCATGATCGAGCGCATGCTGACCACGCTCTCCACCTTGATCGAGTCAGGCGTCAGCATCCTCAACGCCATCTCGGTGCTCGAGGGTGTCTTTGCCAATAACATCGTGTTCAAGCGCGTCCTGGCATCCGTCAAGAGCGACGTCGCGGGCGGAAAATCAATCTCACAGTCCTTCAAGAAGACCGGCGCGCTGCCGTCGCTCGTGACCGAGATGATGTTCATGGGCGAGGAGTCGGGGAAGCTGCCGGACATGCTCGTCACGCTCTCCTCGTTCTACAAGGAGCAGATCGACCAGTTCACCCGCAGCTTCAACGCGATCATCGAGCCGATCATGGTCGTCGGCATCGGCATGCTGGTCGGCGTCATCGTTCTCGCCGTGTTCCTGCCCATCTTTAAGCTGTCGAGCCTGGGGAAATAATGACCACTCAACGCCGTCGCGACGCCGGCTTCACGCTCATCGAGCTCCTTGTCGTCGTGCTCATCATCGGCATCCTCGCCGCCGTGGCCGTGCCGTCCTACATGAAGAGCGTCGAGACGACGAAGGCCGACGACGCGGTCGCCCTCGTCAACATGATCGGGACGACGAACAAGATGTTCGCCCTCGATCATTCGAACAACTACATCGTGGGGACCTTCCCGGCCGTCGCCAACACCGGCTGCGGCGCCGGAGCCTGCGCGCCCACGACCTACACGAACGCCTGCAATCTCGTCTGGTGCAAGTACCTGTCTGATCAGAACTTCGGCTCGAAGCCCTACACGTTCTACGCGTGCGATCCCGCCCTCGGCCCCTGCGGAGCAAGCGGCGGCAGCAACGCGACGGCGGGGGCGAAGCGAAAGTCGGGCACGTATGTCGCCTGGGGCTACTCGCAGAACGGCTCGGGGGTTATCACCAATCATGGCACAGCGCCGGCACCGACTTATTAGCACGCGACGTGCTTCAGAGAGGGGCTACACCCTCGTCGAAGTCATGGTCGCCATGCTGCTGACCTCGATCATGGTCACGTCGGTGTTCAGCGTCACGCTCACGGTCAAGACCGGCGGGAGCAAGGGCGAGCGCAAGCTCAAGGCCGCGGCCGCCACCAAGCAGGTCGCCACCCAGCTCAAGAATTACGTGACGGGCGACCCCCTGAGCACGACTATCCTTGGGCCCGGCACGGGCGCCGGCGCCGCCAGCTGGTCCATGGATACGGGCTTGATCAACGACACGAGCTGCGCCAACTGCTACGCGTTGACCCCCGGCAGCCATACCTTGACCGGCGTTATGCCCCAGTCCTTCGAGGACCCGCCGTACAACGCGCGGGTCACCTATTTCATCAGCACGACCGACACCGTCAATGGACGTCCCGTCCCCTCGGTCAGCATCACGACGACCTGGGATGATCCGTGAAGAATCCCTCCGGCTTCTCCATCATCGAGCTCGTGATCGCGATATCCCTGTCCTCGTTCGTCCTGGTCGGAGTGGCCACCATCGCCGCACAGATGGCGCGCAGCCAGATCGAGGGCATCCGCTCCGGCACGATGACCGGGTGGTCGCTCGTCAGCTATCTGTCCATGTCCAAGGAGATCGAGGACGCCAACGTCCTCGCCTTCCCGATCGCCAACGGGGCGTCCTCGGACTCCCTGCTCGTGTGCAAGAACTGGTCGCGGGTGGTCGCCGGGAAGCTCGACGCGAATGCCCCCGGCCTGGTCACCGTGACCCAATTCTGCGTGGACAGCACCACAAGCCCGCCGGAGCTGATCCTGCGCCGCTACTCGAACGTGGGCGCGGGCGTGGTCTGCCCGGACCCGGGCGTGCCCGTGGCCTGCACCGGGGCCCCGGGCGGAACGTGGACTGAGACGGGAGTGGTCGGCTTCCGGATGGAAAAGCTGGGCGGGCAGGACGTGTTCCTGCGCGACAACAGCATCGGCGGCGTGCGCCTGCGCTACGTCATCGGCAAGCAGGTCGCGACCACCAACGAGCCCATCCCAAAATTCACGCCTTTCGACCTCGGCATCGGCATGTCAAAACAGTACAACAACACCCTTGATTAAGATGAACCGCAGCGGTTCCGTTCTGATCCACGTCCTGATCACGGGCGTCATCGTCGCGTTCATCGCGTCCGGCCTGCTGCACATGGTCATGATGAACTACATCGCCGTCGACCGGGCGACCAAGGGCGGCCAGAACCGCAAGGAAGCCGAAGCCATGCTTCAGCGCGCCCTCACCTACTGGAACAAAACGAACTCGGTGTGCTCGACGGACGCCAATTTCGTCTGCGCCGGGGCCGGGGTGGGGGCCAACACCTGCAACTGCGCCTGTCCGAGCGCCGGGGCGCTCCCGAGGGTCGTCGTCACGGGCGGCGGCGCGCCGCCGTGCGTCATCACGGTCATCTCCTCCGACCCCCAGTGAGCCGCCTCCCGATCGTTTCAAAACCCCATGAACTGGGAGCTTTATGGTATTGACAGCGCAATAGTGGGCCTGCTATATAGTTTTCAATATGACCGTCGATGATAGGCGGATGATCTTCGACGAGTTGATGCGGCTGTTGCCCCGCATCGCCCTCGATCAGCCGACGCGCATGAACTCGCTGAGGGCCTTTTGCCGTCTCTTGGAGGCGGTGAGTTCGGACACGAGCGCCGAGCACGACGAACGGCTTTTCCGCGTCCTCGCAGAGCCCTCCACGTCACTACGGCCTTTGGCCAGGGGGCTTCTGTCTTTGCGCATGGGCTTAATCGCGGGGCTTCAGCGGCAGACGTGTTTGGATCTTGCCCTGGCGGGAGTCCTCAGTCTCAGCGACGTCCACCGCCTCGCCGAGGAACGCATCCGTCGCCCGAGCGGGCAGAGCCTTCGGGCCGAGGTTCTGCATTTGCTCCGGTGCCGGAGTGAGCGCCTCGACGGCAGCGGTCCGATGGGCCTAAGTGGGGAGGATCTCGATGCCCCGGTCAGAATCCTCGCGGCGGCCTGCGCCTATGTTGACCGGCTTGCGGATGGTTGGAGTGGAGTGCGGGCGCTGGCCTCCATTTATGGGGATCATGCTCTTTTCGATGAGGGCAGCGCACTGCACCTCGTCTCGATTCTGTCCGTCTACCCGATTGGCTCCTATGTCGCTCTCGAAAATGGGGAGAAAGGACGTGTCGTCGCAGCACGGCTTGACGACCCGCTGCATCCAATCGTCTGGGTCCGCCTGCGAGCCGACGGAACGGTCCTTGAGCCTGCGCTCCGCTACGGCCAGGAGAATCCCCCCCGGATCGCCTCCCTGCTCTCGGAGCCCGAGGTCGGGGTTCCCGGCCCCGAAGAGACGGCACAGGCATGGCTCCATCGTCTGCACAGCCGAATCGCGTCTTGGCCTAAAGGACCTGTTTCGCCGACTCTGCCGGAGGGTTTAGAAGGGGATTGGGGCCCCTCAGCAACGGCGAGTGGAAGGGGCATGCCTGCCCGAGCCTCAAGCGAGGAAATATCGCTTCCAAAATCCGTTGCTACGCCGGCCTCGGCATATACTCCGGTCGATCGGCCCTCTCAGGAGCGGGAGCAGGCTGAGCGGTTGCGGCGGGATCAGGCTGAGCGGTTGCGGCGGGAGCAGGCTGAGCGGTTGCAGCGGGAGCAGGCTGAGCGGCTGCAGCGGGATCAGGCTGAGCGGCTGCAGCGGGAGCAGGCTGAGCGGCTGCAGCGGGAGCAGGCTGAGCGGCTGCAGCGGGAGCAGGCTGAGCGGCTGCGGCGGGTGCAGGAGCGGGTGCAGGCTGAGAGGTTGCAGCGGGAGCAGGTTGAACGGCTGCAGCGGGAACAGGTTGAGCGGGAGCAGGTTGAGCGGCTGCAGCGGGAGCGGGCAAAACGTCAGAAGAAAAAAGAGGAGCTCTTGGCCGCGGCCGACCGCGTCCAAGCCGCGGCCCAGGGGATCCTGACCCGTCTCGATCGCCTGCCTCAGAGCGGTTCCCAAGAGAAGGCGCCTAACGAATGAAACTGCGCACGCGCTTTACTCTCGCGGCCTTGGTCCTCGCCGAAAGCGCGATGCTCGCAGCGCTCGTTCTCCAGCACGGCCAGGAGAAGCGGCATCTGGAGCACAAGCAGATATCCGAGCAGGAGACCTCGCTGAAGCGCCTGGCTCGCGTGGCGAATGATGCGAGCTTTCAGCGCGACGAAGTGTTCCTGCTGAACTACATGAAAGTTCTCAAGGATTCTCCGGAGATCCGGTACGCCGCACTCGTCGATGAAAACGCCCGCATCCGCGTGCACACGGCGATGTTCGAGGGAGCTTTCGTCGTGGGCTTGCCCTGGGACACGACGGCCCCCTCGGGAGTGCTCGACCGGTCGCGCTCAGTGCTCGCAGGGGAGCGCGCCCTCGGCGCCGTGCACATCGGCTTTGACACGGAGGTCTTGCGCAAGTCCGTGAGCGCCGACCTGGCGGAGAGCCGCAAGCCTCTGCTTGCGACGGCCCTCTTGCTGTCCGTGCTCGCCTCCTTGGGCGCCGCTTGGCTGGCGCGCAGCCTCACGACCCCGCTGCGCGTCCTGCACGAGGGAGTTAAGCGTTTGGGGCAAGGCGAGTTGGCTTTTCGTATCGGCCTCAAGACTGCGCGGGCCGATGAACTCGGGGATCTCGCCGCCGGATTCAATCGGATGGCGTCCGAGCTGGAGCGCATCAATAAATTCAAAGAGCAGGTCATGGCCAGCATCACCCACGACTTGCGGTCTCCCTTGTCGGCGATCTCCGGTCACGCGGAGATTTTGCTCACCGATGGCGAAGCCACCGCCGATGAGCGCCGGGAATCGGCCGAGCTGATCCAGGAGAACGCCCGCCGCATGTCGGTCATGGCCGACGACCTGACCGACCTCGTCAAGCTTAATATGGGCCGCCTAGAGAGCGTCCGCAGGCCCGTGCACCTGGAGGAGGCTTTTAATTCGGTGCGGCGCCTGCTCGATGTCGTCGCCAAGCGCCTCGATGTCGTTCTCGAGGTGGAAGCCCCATTGGGACTTCCTTCCGTGCCGGCCGATGCGTCTCAACTGCACCGGATATTGACCAACCTCGTGTCGAACGCGCTCAAGTTCACTCCCTCGGGCGGGCGGATACTCTTAAAGGCCGCCGGCGGGGCGCACCATGTCACGATCGCCGTCTCAGACACAGGGACCGGAATCCCGAGTGCCAAGGTTAAGACCCTCTTCACGCGCTTCACCGGCATGGAAGGCGTCAAGCACGGCCATGCGGACCTGGGGACGGGGCTGGGCTTGAGCATCTGCCGGGGGTTCGTCGAACAGCATGGCGGGCGAATATGGGCGGAGAGTGAATTGAAGAAGGGGACGCGCGTTTTCTTCACATTGCCGTTGGGGGATACGCCATGCTCCGACGCCTGCTGATCGCCGACCCAGACGCCGACCAACGACGGGAGTTGAGCACCGTGTTCTCCGGCGGGGAGTTCCTCGTCCGCACGGAAGACAACGGCCGGTCTGCGCTGCAGTGCGTCACTCAGTGGCGCCCGGAGTGCATCATCTTGGACGTCACTTTGTCCGGATTGACCGGGCTCGAGGTGTGCCGGCGAATCAAGGCGGACCGCCAGGGCAACCGCATCCCGGTCCTCATGGTGTCCGCCCTGCGCCAGCAGGTCTTGGTCAACCGCAGCTTGAGCGAGGGCGCCGACGACTTCCTGCATAAACCTTGCCACTCCGCGGAGTTGCTCTGGAGAGTCCGCGGGCTCCTGCGTCGCTACGAATCGCCCGCCCCGCCGCTTAAGGTTTTGCGCCGCGGGCCCGTGGAAATCGACCCCGAGCAGGGGATCGCCACTTTATCCGGTGTGGACATGCTTCTTGCCAAGAAGGAGCTGCTTTTACTTGAATTTTTCCTGCGTCATACGGGGAGGGTTTTGACTCGGCGCTTTCTCCTTGAGAACATCTGGGGCTATGACAGCGCCGTGCGCACCCGAGTCGTCGACCTCTGCGTCTTCCAGCTGCGGCGCAAGCTCGGCGCCCGTTGGGGACATTGCCTGACCACCCGTCGCGGCTTCGGCTATTGCCTGAAGTTCTAAACGCTATAAGGCTTTCCGAAAATGCGTTTGCGCCGGGCCCGAAGGGTCCCGGCGGCTCGAAAAACGGTCCCGGTGTATTATTGGAGGTGGTCAAATTTTATACATAAACAAAATATAAAACAAATATAAATAAAACATACTTCACTTACTATTAGTGTAGTTGCAATAGGGAGTGAATTATGACTGAGCCTCGCGAAGAAATGGTCGCATCCATCGCCGTAGGAAGCGACCATGAAGCGTAAGCTTTTGATCATCGACGACGACGAGCAGATCCACCTGCTTGTCTCGCGGTTCCTGAAGCGCAAGAGCTGGGAGTATTACGGGGCCTCCACAGGCGCCGAGGGGCTCGAGAAAAGCGCTTCTCTGCGGCCCGACATCGTCCTGCTCGACATCGAACTCCCGGATGTGGAAGGTTGGGAGGTCTGCCAGCGGCTCAAGGGCGATCCCGCGCTCAATGCCACGCCTGTTTTCATGGTTTCGGGCCATCGCCTCTCTCCCGATGATAAGGTCGCGGGGATTAAAGCGGGCGCGGACGATTTCCTGAGCAAGCCTTTCAACCTCACCGAACTCCTCTTGCGCATGGATGCCGTCCTCAAGGTTCGAGGAAAATGAGACTGAGCCCGGCGCACCTGGCTGCCGTCCTGCTCTTGGCTTCTTCGGCCAAGGGCGGCGAGCCGGGCACGGCCGGGGCGAATTTTCTCGAGATCGGCGCGGGGCCGCGGGCTGTGGCCATGGGGGAGGCGCACACGGCCGTCGCCGACGACGCCTATGCCGGTTACTGGAATCCCGCCGGACTCAGCCAGGTCAAGTACCCCGAGGCGGCGCTCATGCATAACCAGATGGGACAGGGTATCACCCAGCAGTACATCGCCTATGCTCAGCCGGTGGGACCTCGCCATGCCCTCGCCGGCAGTCTCACCCGCCTGTCGGCCGGCACGATCGATAGCTACGACGCCAACGGAGTTCGCCGCGGCTCCGCCGACGCGAGCGACACGGCCGTGGCCGTCTCTTACGGCCACCTCCTCGGCCTGAGCTCGGCGCGCGCTCCCGAAGTCCGGCTGGGAGCGGGGGGGCGCTGGATCGAGGAAAGCCTCGTCACGGCCAAAGCGAGCACCTTTGCCGGAGATTTGGGCCTCTTGCTTGCTCGATTTGACAACGCCTTCGGCGACAGTGCCCGGGGCTTTAAGCTCGGGCTCGCCGTACGCAACATCGGGCCCGGGCTTAAGTTCCACAGCGAGCGCACCCCGCTTCCCCGGACCTACTCGGCGGGCTTGGCCTGGGAAGGTCAGCCGTGGGGCGACCCCGTGACTTTCGCCTTCGACCTCAAGTCCCCGATCGACGGCGACCTCGCGGCTTCGTTCGGTCTCGAGTACTGGGTGCGCCGGGTTTGGGCCTTGCGCTTCGGCTACATCTCGGGGCAGGATTC
This sequence comes from uncultured Elusimicrobia bacterium, assembly GCA_964537395.1. GTDB lineage: Bacteria > Elusimicrobiota > Elusimicrobia > UBA1565 > UBA9628 > GWA2-66-18. Next base: position 3,141 of record CAZIBN010000086.1, on the reverse strand, counting down.
TGGCCTGGGACTGCGCGTCGGCATGGGGGTGCGCCTCAAGCGCGTCACGATCGATTACGCCATGGCCGGCTTCGGCGGCTTGGGGGACATGCACCGCTTCGGCGTCAGCTACCGCTTCGGGGGTGCTTCGGATGTCGCGGAAATCAGCCCGGCGGAGTTCATCGCTCGCGGCCGAAGCTACCTTGAGCAGAAGCGCTATTACGAGGCCGTGACCCAGTTCAACCGGGCCCTGGAAGTCGACCCGGGCAACCGCGCGGCCCTGGAGTTGATGCGCCAGGCGCTCGGCGCGATGGAAAAGCCGGCCGATAAGGAGAAGACAGATGCTCCTCGCTAGAACTTTCGCCGCGGCGCTCATCGGGGCTGGTTTGCTGCGCGCTCTTCCCGCGGCCGCAGCACCCTTCGCGGGCGCCCCTCATTTTGACGCCGGGCGCCGCGCTTTCGAGCGCGGGCAGTATGAACTTTCGCTCCGGGAGATGATGCTGGCGACCCTGGAGCGGCCCTCCGACGCGAGGGCGCGCGAGTATATGCGTCAGGCCGGGGAACGCCTCATCGCCTCGGATATCGATCAGCTCGACGGCGAACATCGCGACTTGTTCCGAGACTATCGCGATACGCTCGAGCACGGCCGTCTTCAGGCGCAGGCCTGGACTGGTTGGATGCTGCAGGCGCGCGCCTCCGCCGCCTCTGGCTTGTGGGCGCGGGCCTATGACGACGCGTCGCGCATCTTGGACGACAATCCCTTCCACGCCGACGCCAAGGATATGCAGAAGGACGCGATCATGGGCGTGGCGCGGGCCTTGGCGGGACCGGCGATGGGGCGCAATAAAGACTGGCTGATCTATCGCGGAATATTTTTCATCACAGACCGTCAGCCCAAGCAGGCCCGTCAGGCGTTGCGCGATGCGCTGGCCCTCGGCGAGGCCGCCGGTGAACTCTCCGATGAGAGGGTGCGCTACTACCTGTCTCGATTCACCGTGCCCCCGGTTGTGGCCCCCATCGCGGCCCCGGTCGTGGCCCCCATCGCGGCCCCGGTCGTGGCCCCTAAGCTGCCAGTCGCGCGCCGCAAACCGGAGAGCAAGCCGGAGCGCAAGGCGCCCGTCACTATCGCCCAGCCCGGCCAGACGGCCTACGCTCAGGGCATCGTGAAGTTGGAGGCCGGTCTTTTCGAGGAAGCCATCGAACTTTTCGAGCGGACTCTCGCGGAAGCGCCGGCGCATGCGACCGCCCCGCAGATGCTGCTGCGCGCTCGCCTGGCTCTTGAGGAAGAGACACGCCGCCGGAAGGCCGACGCCGAGCGGTTGTATGGCCTGGGCCTGGTGTTCTACAGCCAGGGCCAGCGCGTCCAAGCGGCGGAGCATTTGCGCCGGGCCCTGGCCGCCGACCCGAAGCACACCTATGCGGCGCGAGCGCTGGCCCGCGTGGAGCAGGAACTCAAGGAGGTGGCGAAATGATCCGCTTCCTCATCAGCGTCTTCCTGCTGGTCCCCGCGGCGACTTCGGCCCAGACGCTCACCGGCGGGCCCTTCGAGATGCGCAAGCACGCCATGGGTCCGGTGTCTTCGGGGGAGTTCACCACCGCCGGCGGAACCCTCTCGTTTCGAGGCGCTGCGCGGGCCATGTTCGCCACGCAGTACCCGCTGTCCACGACCGGGGGGAATACGCTTTACCCGGGGCCGGGAGGCATACTGCAGTATCTTCAGTCCCTCAACAATCAGATCGCGCAAAGCCCGGTCAGCTTCTCTCTAAGCAAGTACGCCGTGCCCGAGGATTTTGACTTCTTCATTAATACCGATCCCACCGCCAATCCTCTGCGTGCCAATCCGGGCGCCATCACCACGGCGAATCTCAAGCTCTCCTCAACGCTCGGAGCCCAGGCGGCCTTAGTCCCGCAAAGCATCGTCGAGCTGAATCTGCTGGTGGAGTCGGGAAACTTCTGGGATGCGCCCCTGGCGCAGACGGCTGAGATCAGCCTCGCCTATAAGGACGCCGACAACGACGGTATCGTCGACGGTTCCAATCCCCCCATCCGCGTGAAAGCTCTGGGGATTTATGTCTTGAATTCGTCGCATGGGCTGTGGGTGCGCCTGCCGGGCTCGACCCTCGACACGACGGCTCAACGCGTGAGCGCGCGCGCCCCTCATTTGTCCGTCTTCGCTCTGATCGGCGCCGCCGATCAGGCCGTGGAGAGCGTCTATGCCTACCCCGTTCCCTGGGCGCCCAATTCCGGCAACCTCCTCGATGGGACGCACGCGGGCGGCATCACCTTCACGAACCTCCCTTCCGAGGGGACCATCACGATCTTTACGCTCTCCGGCTCGCTGGTGCAAACTTTAGCGATCTCGCCCGCCAATCCTCAACTGCGCTGGGATGGCCGTACTCCCGGCGGTCGCAACGTCGTCAGCGGTGTCTATCTCTGGCGCGTCCAATCCGGAAATAACAGCAAGGTCGGGAAACTAGTGGTGATACGATGAAAACTCTAACTGCCGCGCGCAAAGCCCTGGGGATGACCTTGGCCGCTTTGCTCGTGTTGAATTCCTCAACGCTTTACGCGGCGAATTACAGCATCGGCTATCAGGGACAGCTCCGGCAGAACGGGGTTCCGGCGACGGGGACGCATACCGTCGTCTTCAAGGTCTATGCCGCTTTGGCCGATATCGTGCCGGTCTGGACGGGTCCCACGCAGAACCTCGCCTTCACCACCGGGCAGTTCATCTCCACTTTCGCGCCCACCGGCGTGGACTGGGAAGGCACCACGCCGGTCCTTGAAGTGGTCATAGATGGAATCGCCCTCACCCCGCGCGAGACGCTCTCCTCGATCCCCTACGCCTTCAACGCCCTTATGCATTCCGGGAAGAAGTACACCAACGCCGCCGTCGCACCCGCCGGGCCTGGGACCGGGGACCTGTGGTTTGATACCGGCACGAACACGCTTAAGTACTGGAGCGGCTCGGCCTGGGTGTCCACGGCCGGCTCTGGATCCGCCCATGCGGCGACGCACGCTGGCGCGGGCGGAGATCCGATCACCGGCTTGGGAGCTTTGACTTTGACGGGCGCGCTCAGTATGACTAACGTGGGCATTAATCTCAGCGGAGCCAACGGCAATGTCGTCAGCGCCGCCTCGGTCACTGCCTCGGGCTTCTTT
>CAZIBN010000085.1:0-13445 GCA_964537395.1 uncultured Elusimicrobia bacterium | reverse complement strand
GGCAAGGTCGACAACGGCACCACCAACGGCATCGGCAACATAAAGAAGGGTACCGGCGACGACACCGAGATCAAGGCCAAAGAGAAGAGCAAGTGGATCACGCAGGACCTCCTGGTCGTCGCGGCGAAAGGCGCGCTGGTCGGCCTGCTGATCGGCTCCCTGTTCGGGCCGATCGGGCTCATCGCTGGACCGCTGCTTGGCGCCGCGGTGTTCTACGGCGTGACGAAGCTCCAGGAATAGCGCTCCGGGTCTAAAGACCCAGAACGAGCCGGGCCAAACGCCCCTTACAGGGCGCGGCGCAGGCCGCTATCCTATGGGCATGAAAGCTAGCTTCCTGCCCATGATGGTCGCCGCCGCCCTGGCCGCCCCGGCTTACGCCGTCGCCGGCGGAGCGCTCAGCCAGGCGCGCACCGTGTCGGGTGACCCCGTGAGCTTCGACGGCGCGCGCGCGCGTCCCGAGGGCACCCTCGTGCCGGCGGGAACCCCGGCCGATACCCGGACCGCGGAGCAGATCGCGAAGGACGAGCAGGCCAAGGCCGATGCTCGCGCCGCTCTTGCGGCGACGACGACCGGCCCCGACAATGAGATCGCGGCGCCCAAGCCCAACGAGTGGCTCAAGCGGGAGCACATCCTGAGCGGCGTCAAGATCTCGCTGGTCGGGCTGCTGATCGGCTCGCTGTGGGGCATGACGGGGCTCGGCATCGGCCTCCTCGTCGGCGGGCTGATCGGCTACAGCCTGTCGCGGATCATGTCTTAGCCGCCGGCTCGTCCTTCATCCCCCACGCCAGCATCCCGGCCCCGATCGTGATGCATGAGTCCGCCACGTTGAACACCGGCCAGTGGTGGATGTGCAGGAAATCCACGACGTAGCCGAACGCCAGGCGGTCGTAGAGGTTCCCCACCGCGCCGGCCGTGACGAGCAAGGCCCCCCACTGAAGCCAGAGGTCGTCCTTGGGCCAGCGCCGCCGGATGACCTGCAGCGCGATGACGAGGCCGATGGAGACCGCGGTCAGGAGCTTGTTGGCGCCGCGCCCCATGCCGAAGGCCGCACCCGTGTTCTCGACATAGGTCAGGTCGAAGAACGGGATGAGCGGGATCGTGCCCACGGCCTTGAGCGAAACGGCCGCCCACACCTTGGTCGCGCGGTCGAGCGCGAGCAGCGCGACTAGAGCTGCCGCGCGCAGCGTCCGCATAGCTCCGGGAAGGACGAGTTCGAGCCGAGGTCGGTCTGCCAGCGCCAGCAGCGCGGGCACTTGGCGCCGTCGGCGTGGACGATCGAGATCTCCGCGCCGGCGCCCCACTCCACCTGGGAGACGATGAGAAGCTCTTCCATATTAAGGCTCTTGAACTCGGCGGCGTCGCTGGGCAGGACGACCTTGGCGTCGAGAGACTTGCCGACGAGCTTGGCCGTGCGCGCTTCCTCGATCTTCTTCATGACGCGCTCACGCAGCTCGAGGGCCTTCGCCCAGCGCGCCGCGAGAGCGGGATCGGTCCAGCGCGCATCAGGCGCCGGAAGGTCCCACAGGAACACGCTGTCGGACGGACGGGCGGCCCAGAAGCGCCAGGCCTCCTCGGCCGTGAAGGAGAGGATCGGCGAGATCAACGAGCACAGCCGCGCGAAGGTCTCGGCCATGACCGTCTGCGCCGCGAGGCGCTCCGGCGAGCCGAGCTTGAACGTGTACAAGCGGTCCTTGGTCCCGTCCAGGTAAAGCGCCGAAAGATCGAAGGCGCAGAAATCCACGAGCCGGCGCGCGGCGTCGCGGTAGCGGTACGCGCGATAGTCCTCGAGCACGTCCTTCTGGAGCGCGGCCAGGCGATGAAGGATGTACCGCTCCATCTCGGGAAGCGTGTCGAAGGCGACGGCCTTCGTCGCGTCGAAGCCTTCCAGGCACCCGAGGAGGTATTTGAAGGTGTTGCGCACGCGCCGGTACGAATCGGCCGGGCCCGCGAGAAGCTTGTCGGAGATGCGCACGTCATCGGAGTAGTCGCTCAGCGCGACCCAGAGGCGGAGCAGGTCGGCGCCCCAGACCGCGATGACCTCCTGGGGGGCCACGACGTTGCCCGTGGACTTGTGCATGGCGCGCCCTTTCTCATCGAGCACGAAGCCGTGCGTCAGCACCGCCTTGTACGGGGCCTTGCCGCGCAGGGCCGTGGACATGACGAGCGAGCTTTGGAACCAGCCGCGATGCTGGTCGGAGCCCTCGAGGTAAAGATCGGCGACGGCGTCCTCGCCCAGGACGGAAAGCCAGGAGACGCCGGAGTCGAGCCAGACATCGAGGATGTCGGACTCGCGCCGGAAGCCGCCGGCGAGATCGGGGTGCTTGGGCAGAAAGGGCCAGTCGGAGAGCTGCAGGACCTCGCCCCAGCGCTCGAACCAGAAATCGGTGCTCTCGGCGGCGGCCTTCTTCTCGATCGCCTCGAGGACGGCGTCGTCGAGGACCGCCTTGCCGGTCGAGACCGAGTACAGCACCGTGATGGGCGTGCCCCACACGCGCTGGCGGGACAGGCACCAGTCGGGGCGGTTGGTGACCATCGCGGCGATGCGGTTGCGGCCTTCGGCCGGGACCCATTGGGTTTTGTCGATCTGCTCGATCAGATTTTTGCGCAGGGCTTCGGACAGCTTCAAGAACCACTGCTCCGTCGTGCGGAAGATGACCGGGTTCTTGCAGCGCCAGCAATGCGGGTAGGAATGCGAGATGTCCTTCTTCGCCAGCAGGAGGCCGCGCTCCAGGAGATCAGCCACGATCTCGGGGTTGCCTTCCTTGAAGATGTGCTTTCCCTTCCAGCGCGGGGCCTTGTCGCTGAACACGCCGGAGTGATCGACCGGGTTCAAGATCTGCAATCCATACTTGATGCCGGTGTGGAAGTCGTCCTCGCCGTGCCCGGGGGCCGTGTGCACGATGCCCGTGCCGTCCTCCGCCGTGACGTAATCGGCGTTCACCGCGCGGCCGGAATCGTCCCCGGGGGACGGCGGGAAGGGCAGGGCATAGGTGATCGCCGCGTCGTCGAAGAACGCGCCGTCCCAGGTCTTGATCTCGGCCCAGGACGTCGCCCCGACGATGGCCTTGACCGCCTCCAGGCGATCGTGCCCGATGAGGAGCGAGCGCTTCGCGCCGCCGATCTCGGCGGCGACGAGCGTGTATTTCAGAGCCGGATTAAAGGCCACGGCCCGGTTGGCGGGCAAGGTCCAGGGGGTCGTCGTCCAGATGACGAGCTCCGCGTTCTCAAGGAGCTGATTGTCCCCCTTCACGAACTCGGCCTTGAACGCACGGATCTTGAACGCGACATAGATCGAGGGCGAGGTCTTGTCCTTGTACTCCACCTCGGCGTCGGCGAGCGCAGTCTCGCAGGTCGGGCACCACAGCACGGGCTTGAGGCCGCGGTAGACATGGCCCTGCTTGACCAGCAGGCGGAACGCGCGCAGGATCTTGGCCTCGTAGTCCTTGGCCATGGTCTTGTACGGGCGCTCCCAGTCGCCGAACAGGCCCAGGCGTTTGAACTCCGTGCGCTGGAGGCCGATGAAGCGTTCGGCGAAGGCGGCGGCGTCCTTGCGGAACTTCGGGATGTCGGTGACCCCGCGCTTGCTCATCTTCATTTCCTTGAGAAGAGCTGTTTCGATGGGCAGGCCGTGGCAGTCCCAACCGGGGACGTAAGGGGCCTGATGCCCCATGAGCGCGCGAGCCTTGACCGTCATATCCTTCAGAACCTTGTTGAGCGCGTGGCCGATATGGATGTTGCCGTTGGCGTAAGGAGGGCCGTCGTGCAGGACGAAGGGCGGCCGGCCCTTGTGGCGCTCCTGGAGCTTCTGATAGATCCCGGCGTCCTCCCAGACCTTGAGGAGCTCGGGCTCTCGCTTGGCGAGGTCCCCCTTCATGGGGAAATCGCTCTTCGGAAGGTTGATGGTCGCCGACCAGTCGGTGCGCGCTTCGGGCATTACCCCATCCTACAAATTTTGATAGTATGCCCTCCATGGACACCTTTATCGCCGTCTGCCTCGCCCTGATCGTTCTCGAGCTCGCCGTCATGATCGCCGTCTTCGCCTTCGCGATGATCAAGGTCAAGGACGCCGCCGCCGCCGTCGAGGTCGCCGCCTACCGCGTGGACCAGGAGGTGCTGTCCGTCGGGGAGACCTTCCGCTCCGGCTGGGGCGGCACGCTGAGCACGATCATCTCCGCCGGCATGTCGTTGCTGCGCCGCTGACATGAGCGCGCTGAAATCGATCAAGCGCTGGTTCATCGACCCGCAGTTCGCGCGCAAAAAGGAGTTCCTGCGTTCGCTCGACATCTTCAAGGACCTGCGCGACCGGGAGCTCGGCTATCTCGTCTCGTCCCTCCATTCCCGGACGTACCGTGAAGGCGAGGTCATCTTCGTCGAGGGTGACATAGGACGGGCCCTGTTCGTGCTCGAAAGCGGCGCCGTCAAGCTGACGCTCCGGGCCCCTGGCGAAGAGCCGCGCGTGCTGTATGAACTGAAGCCGGGAGATTTTTTCGGCGAGATGGCCCTGCTCGAGTCCCTGCCCCGGACCGCCACCGCGACGGCGACCGAGAAGACCCACCTGCACCTTCTTTATAAGAGCAAGCTCGACGCCCTGCTTCAAGGCGAGCCGCGCATCGGCGTGACCATCATGAGCCATCTGGCGCGCCTGCTCTCCGCCCGCCTGCGCCGCCTCAGCACCGATCCGAAGCTCGTCTCCGGCAAGAATGACTAGCGAGCGGCGGGAGTTCCCCGTCCTGACCGTATTCGTCGTCGGCGGAGCGGCGCTCTACGCGTTCTCCCGCCTGCATCACGCGCTCACGCCTTTCGTGCTCGCCGCGGCCTTCGCGTACGTCCTTAATCCGATCGTGAGCTACTTCGAAGCGCGAGGGCTCCGGCGCGCCCAGCTCGTCGTCCTCGGCTACCTGGCCGCGGCGGCCCTCGGCGTCGTCGCCTACGCCGGGCTCAAGACGGTGATCCAATCGGAGACCGAGCTGTTCCAGACGCGCGCCCCGGCCTATCTCAGCCAGCTCCAGAAGATGGCCTACGCCCAGCAGGCCCAGCTCACCAAGAAGCTGCCTCTGCCGCCCAAGATCGCCGAGCACGCGCTCGAATCCGCGCTCGGCGGCGCGCTGAGCGTGCTGCAGGACCTTCCCTCCCATGTCCTGGCGCTGCTTCCTTTCTTCGCGCACGCGCTGCTCGTGCCCTTCATCGGCTTCTTCTTCCTGCTCGACGCCCCCGATGGCGTCGAGGGCGGCATCCAGCTCTGCCCGAGCCGCTACGTGGAGCAGGCGATCCACCTGCTCAGCGAGATCGACACCGCGCTCGGCAACTACCTGCGCGGGCTCATCATCGTCGTGACGGTGATCTTCATCATCTCCTTCCTCGGGCTGATGGCGATGGGCATCGACAATGCCCTGATCATCGCCGCGATCTCCGGGATCAGCTCCGTGGTGCCCTACTTCGGCCTCGCGATGGGCATCGTCGTCGGCGGGGCGATGGCCGTCTACCAGTTCGGCACGCTCTGGGCCGCGGCGAAGGTCGCCGCGCTCTTCGTCGGCATCCGCCTGGTCGAGGAGATGCTGATCCAGCCGATCATCGCGAAGCATTCGCTGCACATGCACGCGATGACCAACCTCTTCGCGCTGATCGTCGGCGGCGCGACCTTCGGGTTCCTCGGCCTGGTGTTCGCCGTGCCCGCCGCCGGCATCATCAAGGCGCTCGTCTCGGTCACCTGGTCCTGGTACTCGAGCGAGCGCGGCATGGGCCTCGGCGCCGCCGAAGGCGCCGGCGTCCCCTACACCTGACCGGCGGCCGGTCGCGCCTCGTTGAGCTCGCGTAGTCGCGTCCGGGGAGATGATCCTCCGGGCCCGGCGACCGCGCGCCGGCTCCCTCCGGATCATCTCCCCGGCCTACCTCTCAGCTCAACGGCGCGCGACCTCCGCCGATTTGCGGGTTTGACGACTACGAGGTTATCCCCAGCGTTTTCAACGTTGAAAGTGCTGGGGATAACTCGAGGCCGCTCTTAGGGCTTCAGCAAATCCCGAGCGATGCGAAAGCCGGTGCCGCGCTCGCTGCGAATCTCCGGGTTCTCGCTGTCGCGGTTGGAGACGCGCAGGTTGTGCTCGTCGCCGTCCCACTGGCCGCCGCGATCGGAGCGCATGGAGCTCACGGACTTGGTGATCCAGGCGGAGCCGTCGGCCGGGGCTCCTTCATAGGAGTCGTGGTACCAGTCCTCGGTCCACTCCCAGACGTTGCCGCCCATGTCGCACAGGCCCTGCTTGGTGTTGCCCAGGGGCTTGGAGCACACGGGCCAGGTCGAATCCCGGCCGCACCCGAGCGCGCCCGAGCGCTCGCCGAACACCGCCCGGCGGCAGGTCGCGGGCGCATCTCCCCACGCGTAGCGCCCCGTGCCGCCGGCGCTGCGCGCGGCGTACTCCCATTCCGCTTCGCTCGGAAGGCGGCCGCCGGCCCACTTCGCGAACGCGCGCGCCTGATGCCACGAGACGCAGACGATGGGCTGCTCCGGCCCGCGGAACGCGGGCCCGAGGCAGTTCATATCCACGTCCGTGCATGCGCCGGCCTTCACGCAGGCCCGGTACTGACGGTTGGTGACCTCAGTGCGGCCGAGCTCGAACGGCTGGATCGTCACGGTGTGAACGGGCTGCTCCTGCGGGTACTCGTTCGAGCCCATCTGAAAGATCCCGCGGGGGATAAGGACCCAATCGATCTTCGTCTTATCCGGAGGCGCGGCCCCGAGCAGGAGCAGCGCGAGCGCCGGGAGAAGGCGGCTCAAGGCTGAACGTAGGGCGCGAGCAGCACGCGCAGGTCGGCGGGCACGCGCGCCGGCCGCCACAGGTCGGTCACGATCGCATGCCGAGAACGGACCCGCGCCACGACCTTGCCGCCGAGCTCGTCATCCACGACCTCGCACGCAAACGAGATGCTCGCGCGTCCGAGCTCGGAGATCCAGGTGCGGATCGTCAGCAGGTCGTCGTAGCGGCTCGGCGCGAGATACTCGCAGTTCGCCGACACGGCCGGCAGGAACAGCTTGCGCTGGACCTCGAGGTCGCGGTAGCGGACGCCGAGCGAGCGCAGCAGCTCGGTGCGGCCCTGCTCCAGGTACTTCAGGTAGTTCGCGTAATAGATGATGCCGGCCTTGTCGGTGTCGGCGTAGGTCACGCGGACCTGGAACTCGTGAAACTTTGATTTACGCGCGGCGGGCTTCGCCTTGGGCTCGGGCCTGGGCTCCGGCTTCTCGGCCTTCGGCTCGGGCGGCGCCGGCGTGCCCGTCGTGTTCGGCAAGGTCACGTTCGTGATCGCCTGGCGGTCCTCGCCGAGCACCTGGTTGACGACCGACAGGATCCCGGAGAAGCCGACGGGCTTGCGCAGGAAGAACGTCTTGGCCCCGGGCTTGACCCGGCCCTTGAGCTCCTCGAGCGTCAGCCCCGTCGAGAAGATGACGGGCGTGGCACTCGTCAGCGGCGAGGCGCGCAGGCGCTCGTAGGCCGCCCCCCCGTCCACGCCGGGCATATAGAAGTCCAGGATGATGAGGTCCGGCCGCAGCTCCTGCGCGAGCAGGATGCCCTGCGTGGCGTCGAAGGCCACGGCGACGCGATAGCCGGCCGATTCAAGGCCGTCCTTGAGCGGGGCGACCAAGGTGACGTCATCGTCGACGACGAGGATCATGCGCGACATATCGGATCAGAGCGGCTGGGCTTGAGCGCAATGTCCGCAGCGCTTGGCCCTGATTGGGATGTTGAGCAGGCACTCGGGGCACGCCTTCTCGGTCGGGGCGGGAGGTGCCGACGGCTCGGAGCGCTTCAAAGAGTTGATCGCCTTGATCGCGGCGAACACGGCCGCGGCGATGATGACGAAATCAACGATGTTCGTGACGAAGGCGCCGTAGTTCAACGTCACCGCCTTGCCCGCGCCTTCCGCGGCCTTGAGGACGAGGCGCTTGTCCGTGAAGTCGACGCCGCCCATCAGCATACCGAGCGGGGGCATGACCACGTCATTGAGGAACGAGCTCACGATCTTGCCGAAGGCGCCGCCGATGATGACGCCGACGGCCATGTCGATGACATTGCCCTTCATCGCGAACTCTTTGAATTCCTTTACCATGCTCATGGCGGCGATATTATCAATTAAAGCACGGCCGCCGAACCCACGAGCTCGCCCACGGCGCGCCGGAACGCCTGCGTGTGACGATCCACGTCTTCGGCGCTGGTCGCCGGGCTCATCAGCGCCATATTGTGGAAAGGCGTGAGCAGCACGCCCGAGTTCAGCGCGGAGAGATGCATGTAGCGCTCCAGCTCGAAGTCCGCCGCGGCGGCGGCTTCGCCCCCGTTCTTCGGCCGGCGCTCGTGGAAAAGATACTCGGCGCGGCAGCCGAGGCGGGACACATGCCAGGGCACCCCTGCCTCGCGGATGGCGTCTTCGACGCCCGAAGTGAAGCGCTCGGCCAGCCCGATCATCTTGGCGAAGGCCGCCTCGGTCAGGACGTCCTCGAGCGTCGCGCGCATCGCGGCCAGAGACAGCGCGTTGCCCGCGAGGGTCCCGCCGATGCCGCCCGTGTCGCACTCGGCCAGCTTGATGCGCGAGGTCACGAGTGCTGCGACCTCCTCAGTGAAGCCGTACACCGCCGAGGGTATGCCCCCGCCCACCGGCTTGCCGAGCACGAAGAAATCCGGCTCCAGGCCGTGCGCTTTGGTGTAGCCCCCGGGGCCCGTGCAGATCGTGTGCGTCTCGTCGATGATGAGGAGCGTGCCGTACTTGCGGGCGAGCGCGCGCATCGCCTCGTGATAGCCCGGCTCGGGATGCACGATACCCACGTTCGTCATCGCGGGCTCGGCGAGGATGCAGGCCACGTCGCGAGGGGCGAGCGCCGCCTCGAGCGCCGGTAGGTCGTTGAACTCGACGACGCGCGTGGTGAGCGCGGGGTCGACGGGCGGGCCGATGTTGCCGCTGCGCGCGACGGTCTTGCCGTCTGCGAGCGTCGCGAAGGCCTCGTCGACGCTGCCGTGATAGCTGTAGTTGAAGACGATCACGCGGGAGCGCTGTGTCGCCAGGCGCGCGAGGCGCAGCGAGAAGCGGTTGGCGTCGGTGGCGGTCAGCGCGAACTGCCAGTACGGCAGCCCGAAGCGGCGCTGGAGCTCCGTTGCGACCCAGATCGCGTTCTCGGTGGGAAGCATGGTCGTGATGCCGCGCTGAAGCTGCTCGGTCACCGCCGTAACGAGGGCCCGGGGCGAATGCCCGGTCATCGCCCCGGTGTCGCCGAGGCAGAGATCGACGTAATCGTGGCCGTCGACGTCCGTGAAATGGGCCCCGGAGGCCTCGGCGACGAACACGGGGAAGGCCCCCGGCCACTTGGACATCCAGTTCATCGGCACGCCGCCCATCATGGACTTCTGCGCGCGGCGGAACAGCTCGGCCGATTTGGGGCGCTTGCGGGCGAAGATCTCCTGCTCGCGCGCCATCAACGTCTTGAGCCTCGAGCGGTCGATCGTCTTCATGGAAGCCAATCCTATAATTTCGCCTTCCCGGAGTCTACGCGCCGCCTCCGGCGGCGATTCTGTATAATCAACCCGCCCACCATGAGATTCTCCGACTTCCAGAAGAAGGCCCAGTTCAGCCGCGAAGAGACACTCGCCTTCGTCGCGGGCCGTCTTCTCGACGACGCTCCGGCCGGCCTGCCCGCGCTGCCCGCGGCCTTGCTCGTCCCCTTCCATGAGGTGACGAATATCAGCTGGGACGCCGCCTCCGGGACCGGCCGCATCGAGGCCGTCCGCTACAACAAGCTCGACGACTGGTTCTATCCGTGCCACTTCAACGGGGACCCGGTGATGCCGGGATGCTGGGGCGTGGACGCCGCCTGGCAGTGCCTGCGCTTCTTCGCCGCCTGGCGCGGCCTGCCGAACTGCGGCAAGACCATGGGCATGGAGAACGTCTCCTTCTTCGGCCAGATCCGTCCCTACGACAAGAAAATAGTGTATGTCGTCGATGTCGTCTCGGAGGAAACCTCCGACGGCGAGACCATGCTGACCGGAAAGGCGACGGTCTCCGTGGACGGCACCCTCGTCTACACGATCGGCTCCGTCTCCGTCGCGACCGCCTTCTGGACCGACGATTCTCCCGCGAAGCCGGCGCCCATCGCCGCCATCGAGGACGCCCCGATCCGCAGGCTCCGCTACGACGAGTTCTCCGCACGGTCGAAGTTCTCCCATAACGAGATCATCGCCATCTCTCAGGGCACCTTCATCGACGCCCCCGGCCTCGAGATCGGCCTTCTCCCCTCCGCCCTCATGCTCGAGGTCGGCGCGATCGAGCACATCGCCTTCGATGAAGCGGCCGGCGAGGGCTCGATCTCGGCCTCGCGCGACAACGGCCCGCTCGAATGGTTCTACCCGATGACGCCGGGCTTCAAGCCGACGGTGCTCTCCATCGACGCGGTCTGGCAGCTGATCGGGCTGTTCCTCACCTGGAAGCAAAACCTCGGCACCGGCCGCGCCCTGGGCTTCGAGCGCGTCGAGGTCTTCAGCGAGATTCTCCCGGAAGACCGCGACATCCGCTACGAGGTCTCGATCGTGCGCTACACGCGCACGCCCAACGGCGACGCCTTCGTGCGCGCGGACGCCCAGGTCCACGCCAGCGGCCGCCTGATTCTCTCAGCGACGAATCTGAATGTCGGCTGCCACAAGAACATCCGCTACTCGGGCTATCCGATCCCGAGCGAGATGGCGCTGGGCGGAAAGCTCAAGATCAGGGAGACCGCCGCGTGACCGTCCTTACTCCCGAACAAGTTCTCGCCCTCGTCCCGCAGCAGCGCCCGATGAGATTCATCGATGAGATCGTCGAGGTGGACGCCGACCACATCGTCGGCACCTACACCTGGAAGGCGGAGGACTGCGCCGGCTACAGCGCCGACGACACGCTCGTGCCTCCCTTCAAGATGATCGAGATGGGCGCGCAGATCGGCAGCGTGGCATGGTGCATCTACCACATGACGATCAAGATGACCCCCGAGGAGATCGCCCAGCTGGTCGGCTTCTTCACCCAGGTCGACGGCGTCGAGTTCTTCGAGACCGTGCGCGTGGGCGACAAGGTCGCCTGCATGGCCAGCTTCGAGCCCGAGGGCTACTTCCGCGACGGCAAGCTCGTCAGCTGCATCGAGTTCCAGTTCGACGGCGGCCCCAAGGATGGGAAAACCATCATGACCGGCCTCGTCGGCGGCATGTGGGTCCCCAAGACCTCCCCCACGCTCGGCTGAGGTCAGTCCAACCGAGCAGCAAGCGGCGATCCCGCCAGGGCCCTGCGCACCCAGTCCGGCAATGGCTTTGGAGCGCCCACGACTTCCCCGCTCACAACCCTGAGGACCAACCGAGGCTCGTCATCGCTATTGTCGTAGACCTCGCCGCGGTCGAAGATCAGAAGCGCGGCCGCCATGTTGCCGAGGCTCTGCCTGTAGATCGCCCGGATCACATCGGCCTGCGCGGAGTGACCGCCCGCCAGCCCCCGCCGTCGCACCCGCTCCACATTGAGCTCGGCATCCCCGGTCGCCACGTAGACGATGGACGTGAAAAAACCGGCGGCTTTGGCTCGGCGCGCCTGCTCCGTGGCGATGGCTCTCCCACCCAAGGTGCTCTCCACGGCGAAACTGGTCCCGGTTCGAATGCGGTCAACCACGAATCGCTCGCATTCTTCCTGCGCCAAACCGCGGATCTCCGGAGGAATATTTTGATAGGACCCATGCAAGTCCCGGCAGCGCTCGTCGATGTTGAATGAGTCGACGCCGAAATCCTGGACCCGGAAGCGCATGGACTTACCGCTTCCAGAGGGCCCGGCGACCACGATCATGGCGGGCTGGGGAGGCAAAGGTCTTAGGTGGCGACGTCGGTCTTGGAACCCTTCGCCATGTCCGCGGGCCATTCCTTCGACTTCGTCCGGCCCTTCTCATCCAATATCCCGATCTCGCGCATGCGCTGCGTCTCGGCCTCGAATCGCTCGTTGCCCCGCGCTTTGACTTGGCCCAGCACGGCATTCCAGGTCGCGTCGTGCGCGAGATTCGGCGTCCGAACAGGCTCCTGGAGTAAGAGTCGGCTCTGTTCGGCTGGAGGCGCGACCCGTTCCAACGATGGGATCACCGCCTGCTTGTATTGGCCGCTCAGTTCATTGAGCGCCGTGATGATCCTGCCGGCATGCCTCTCCTTGAGGCTCCACACGTACAGGGACAAGGCCTCGCCGAGGAATGCGCTGAAAGTCTTGATCCGCGTGGCACCCATCAAATTCTTAATGGTCTGGAGTTCCTCGTCGTCGATTTCAAATTGCACTCTAGCCATAGTGTCCTCTGAAGAACATTCGCTAAAATGAGCGAGTTCCAATCTAAATACACTCTATTTGCACTCATATTATACTCTCAAAACACATTTCAGTCAATGCCTATTTCGCTTTATTCGTCGGCGGCATGCGGGCTCCGAAGACCTCTCCGACGCTCGGCTGATCACCTAAGCGGCTATCATAGCCGCCAGTTCAGGTCCCCGCTCATCTTGTCCTCGTCGTACGCGGCCCCCTGGTCATCTTTGCCGTCGGGCCCGACGCTGTAAAGGACCGGCCTCTTCCCGGCCTCTAAAAGTCTAAGCGGCGCGGCGGCAAAGGGGTCCTCAAACTTTTCTTTCGAGAAATCCGAGAGTTCATCGACCGACCGCGGCCAACGGCCCCGTTTTTCATTAAAGAGACGCGCCGACAGCGCGGCCCGCGCCAGCCTTATGTTCGCCACGGAGGCGCGCGCTTTCGCGTGTAATGATCTGGAGTTCCTCGTGCTGATATTGCCCAAAGTCCACATGGTGCCCAACGCCCGTCCGACCGTCTCGTCGGAATCGGCTCGTTGTTGAAAGACGGGAGTTCTCATCATCCGGACGATCTCCAGCCGTCCGCGCAATGCCGAGGCCATGTCCAACTTCATAAAAGGCCAATAGCACGTCAAGAGGGCCATCCCGTATACGCGTTTGGAGCCTCTGGCGATCAGTGGGAAGCCGAAAACCCTTTCATCCATGTCTAGGCCGCGGTACTTTCCGAATACGATATCCCACCAGGCGATCTGAGAGAAGCTCAAGGTTTCCGCAAAGTGTTCCCGGCCCAATCCTATCCAGAAATCATTCTCAACCGCGTCAGCGTCGAGCAGGGGTCGCCATCTCTCATTGGCCCGATCGGCTGGGGCGGAGCGCAACACAACACGCCCTGCGTCAAGAGTGTTTTTGATGATCATATTCCGCACCATGGCCCCGAGCAGCAGACCTTGATGTTCCAGAGAGCTCGCCGCGGCCAGGCCGAGGCGCACCGATTCCAAGGCCTCACGGGTCCGCCCCTCACGCGCCATGATGACCGCACGGACCGCCGCCACCCGGCTCATCGCCAACATTACAAAGTAGGATAAATTAGCCCGCTTCTGTCGGCGGCCGCCTTCATGGGCTCAG
>CAZIBN010000084.1:0-13527 GCA_964537395.1 uncultured Elusimicrobia bacterium | reverse complement strand
GCGTGCTGCATGTACGCCTCGCCCATGAGGAAGTCGGCGTCGGCGGTGCGCGGCGAGCGCGGGAACTGCGACAGGAAGTTCTCGAAGGCCTGGACGACGGCCAGCTTGTCGCGGCCCGTCTCCTGAAACATCTGCGTCGCGGCGTTGAACCCGGCCTCCTCGGCCGCGGCGTCGAAATCAGGCTTCGCCGCACGGACCGAAGCGGCGAACGCCGATAAAACCACGACGATCAGAAATTTTTTCATTCTTCCTATTCCCAGACGGGGGTCGTTTGCTTCGTGGCGGCTTCGTCGGTCAGCTTCTTGACGAAGTCGTCGGCCTTGAGGCCGTTGAACTGCCGGCCGTCGCGCAGGCGCACCGAGACGGTGTCCGTCTCGACGTCCTTGGGTCCTATGATGGCCATGTACGGGACCTTCTCGAGCGTCGTCTCGCGGATCTTGTGGCCGATGCGCTCACGGCGAAGGTCCAGCTCGACGCGCAGGCCGGCCGCCTCGAGCGTCTTCTTGAGCGCTTCCGCCGCGACGTCCTGCTCCTCGGTCAAAGTCAGGATCTTGACCTGCACGGGGGCGAGCCACAGCGGGAAGTTCCCGGCGTAGTGCTCGACCAGGATGCCGAAGAATCGTTCGACCGAGCCGTACAGCGCGCGGTGGACCATGAGCGGCCGGTGACGGTTGCCGTCCGAGCCGACGAACTCCATATCGAATTTCTTGGGCAGGTTGAAATCGAACTGGACGGTCGACAGCTGCCACGGGCGGCCGATCGCGTCGATGAGCTTCATGTCGATCTTCGGGCCGTAGAAGGCGGCCTCGCCCTTGCACAGCTTGAAGGGCAACCCGCGCTTCGTGAGCACCGCGATGAGCGCGTTCGTCGCGCGCTCCCACTCGTCGGCCTCGCCGGCATAGTCGGAGCGCTTCTCCGGGTCCCAGGTCGAGACCTCCATCGCGTACTTCGTGAAGCCGTAGGTCTTGAAGACCTCCATCGCGAAGTCGACGCAGCCCTCGACCTCGGACTCGATCTGGTCCGGGGTGCAGAAGATATGAGCGTCGTCCTGGGTGAACCCGCGCACGCGCATCAGGCCGTGCAGCACGCCGGAGCGCTCGTAGCGATACACCGTCCCAAGCTCGGCGAAGCGCAGCGGCAAGGTCTTATACGAGCGGAGCGCGCTCTTGTAGATCAAAATATGGAACGGGCAGTTCATCGGCTTGAGCATGTAGTCGGCCTTCTCGACCTCGATCTCGCCGAACATGTTGTCCTTGTAAAAGCTCGTGTGCCCCGACGTGTGCCAAAGGTTGATGTTCGCGATGTGCGGGGTGTAGACCATGTCGTAGCCGCGCTTGAGAGCCTCATTGCGCAGCCAGTCTTCCATGATCAGGCGCATGCGGCCGCCCTTAGGGTGCCAGAAGATGAGGCCGGGGCCGGCGAGCTCCTGAATGCTGAACAGGTCGAGGGCGGGCCCGATCTTGCGGTGATCGCGCTTTTTAGCTTCTTCAAGCATCTTGAGATGCTGATACAGCTGATCCTTCGTCGGCCAGGCGGTCCCGTAGATGCGCTGAAGCATCTGCCGCTTTTCATCACCGCGCCAGTAGGCGCCGGCCACGGTCAGCAGCTTGAAATGGCGGATCTGCTTGGTGCTCGGCGTGTGCCCGCCGCGGCACAGGTCGGTGAAGGTCGAGTGCGTGTAGTGGGTGAGCTTCTGGTCTTTGAAGGACTCGAGCAATTCCAGCTTATAGGGCTCGCCGCGCTCGGTCCAATACTTCTTCGACTCCTCGTAGGTCACTTCCTTCCCGGAGAAATCGTGGTTGCCCTCGACGATCTGAAGCATCTTGTGTTCGATCGCCTTGAAGTCTTCTTCCGTGAAACGGTGCTCGGAGTCGAAGTCGTAGTAGAACCCGTGCTCGATGGCGGGGCCGATAGTGATCTTCGTGCCGGGGAACAGCTCCTGCACGGCCTGGGCCATGACGTGCGCGCACGAATGGCGCAGCGCGTCGAGGGCTTCCTGGGAGTTCGGGTCGGCGGCGCGCACGATGTCGGCTGCGGGCATGTTCAGCGGGGCTCCTGGGGCAAAAAAATGGTGCCCAGTATAGGATTTGAACCTATGACCTCTCCCATGTCAAGGGAGCGCGCTACCACTGCGCCAACTGGGCACGAAATAGAGAACAAAGAGCTAGGCGGCGGCGATAATCTTATCATGTCCGGGGTTGAGTAAGCAACTTATGACTAATTTAGCGTTATCGTGTTACAGTTTCAAGGCATATAAGGAACTGTTACCTTATACGCATATTATGTACACATGGGTCCTGCTCGGTACAGCCCTCGCGGTGATCGCCCCATCATCCGCCCAGGCCGGCAAGCGCTACGAGTCCCTGATGATCGATCGCGTGGACCGGACCGCGACCTTGAGCGCGCCGCTCGGGCGGATGTCGGCCGCGAAGAGCTATTTCGAAAGCGCCCCCCTCGCCGGGGGCCGCGCCCTCGTCCGGGAATTCCACGACGGCGCGCTCGAGGGCGCGTACTATCTTTCGGACCGCAATGAGCTGATCGGACGCGCGGATATCCTGCTCGTGCTGGACGAGGATTTCGGCCGGGTCTACGCCTCCATCGGCGTCGACTACGCCGGCGGCGCCGGGCGGATCAAGGTCAACACGAAGCCGTTGCGCCGGGAGCTTCCCGGCCAGCGCGCGAGCTCCGCCAAGGCCCCGAGGGCCGGGCATCCGGACGGCTTCGCCCTCGTCCGCGCGGTGAAAGCGCCGCCCAAGTTCATCGTCGCCGTCGCGGACTATTCGCTCGACGGGACCCTCGTCGCCTTCAGCGTCGCGCAAAGCAGCGGCGACTGGCTCTCCTCGGAAGGCGGCCTTCAGCCGCCCCCGGGCTTCGGAACTGGCTACTTTTACGCGCCCGGCATCGACGCGAAGATCGCCGCGAAAGCGGGACTGCCCATGACTATCGACCCGATCCGGTTCGAGACCGATCCTTTCGCAGGTCTGCCGGACCCCGCCGGTCCCGTCGCCCAGGACGCAGCGCTCATCTATCGAGATCGCGGCGCGGTCATCGAGCGCCAAATCAAACGCGGCTCGAAGATCGAACGCGCGTCGTTATGGTTCCCCCCGACCGAGACCGAGCGCGGCTTGCTCGGAGCCGAACGCCGCCTGCCATTCACGCCCGGCCCGGGCCGTTAGGGCGGAGGCTGCTCAGCCTTCGGACCGATCCCGACGATCTGAAAGCGATAGCGAAGCGCCTTGTCCGCCAGAGGATGATTGAAATCGACGCGGGCAATACCGCCGCTGACCTCGAGAACCCGGCCCGAGACAGGCTTCCCGTCCTTGAAGCCCAATATCTTCTTACCCGGCTTCACGTCCGCGCCCATCGCGCCCATCGGAGCGAGCGGCAGGGACTCGACCTTGGCCGGGTCATGGGAGCCGAAGCCGGCGCCCGCGGGAAGGTCGAGGTCCGCGCTCTGCCCGATCTTCATGCCGATCAGGGCTCTATCGACGGCGTCGGGCAGGTCGCCGTGGCCCTGGATGACCTCGATGGGGCCGTGGATCTCGGTGCTCTCGAAGATCTTGCCGTCGACGTCGAGCTTGTAGTCGAGCTGAACGGTCGCACCGGGCTTGACCGTATCGTCGGGAGCGCGCGAGCACGCGCAGGCGAGAGCCAGGAGCATGGCGGCGGGAACCTGTAGGCGCACGCTAATTGACGACGGCGGCGACGGTGATGGCGCCGGGGGTTCCGGACTTCTGCGCCAGGACCAGCTCGACCGCCTTCTCGCGGATGTGGGCGAGCTTGTTCATGACGTGGTTTCCGGGGCACGCCTTGCGCACGTAATGCTCGTGGCCGCGGACGAAATCGGGCGAACGGGTGTCCATGTCGTAGCGCGCGCCGACGTAGGACATCAAGCCCACGAGGCTCGCGAGCATCTTGTCGGTCGGCTCCTGCTTGTCGAAATTCCCGGCGAGGCAGATGCCGACGTTGCCTCGGTTGTTGGCGAGCGTGTGCGAGCCGACGAGCTCGGTGCCGGTGCCTTCCACGACGGTGCCCAGGCCGTTGATCACCCAGTGGTAGCCCATGCGCCCGAAGCCGCGTTTGATGTGGTCGTTCTCCCACCCCGAGATCTGCCCGAGCACGTTCGCGTCGGTGTGCGAAGGCGAGCCCGCGGAATGGTGGACCGTCATCTTCATCGGCGTGTGCTGGGGCGCGTCGGCGCCGTAGCGGGCGCGCCAGCGGTCCCGGCCCATGACGGCGACGCCGAGGCCCGACAGCGCCGCCTGCACGTCTGAGAGGATGCTGCCGCGAGAGATGCCGCTGGTCGGGACCGGCGTGGGCGCAGGCACGTCCGCGAGGCTCAGATTCTTGAGCACGCTCGGCTCGGGGCCCGTCATCAGCGGCTCCTCTTTAGCGGCGCGGCGGGGCCCCATCGACGGGGGCGGCGTGTAGGCCTGCGCCGCCGCGCGTAATTCGGGGTCTTGGCGCAGGTCCGGGCTCAGAGGCTCGCCGGCGAGCTGCTGGAGAGAGCGCTCCTGGTCGCGGCGATGGATGCGGGCGACCGCGGTCGCCTGCTTCGCGGCGTCCGCGGCGCGGCGGTCGAGAGTCTTCTCAGCCTTCGCCAGCGCCCCGGGAAGGTCCTCGAGATCGATCGCCGAACCTCCATCAAAGAGACGCCGTGACATGGACTTCTGATCGGAGATGCTCTTGGCGCTCATCGACTTCAACGGCTGCAGCGGCGAGGATCGAGCCAGCACGGTCAGGAGCCGTTCCCGGTCGCCCTGGCTCATCTCGCCGGCGACCTCGGGAGCGACGGAGCCTTTGAGGTCGCCATGCCGGGAGTAATACTCCTTGAAATTGTCGCGGCAGTCCTTCTTCGCTTTCTTCCGATCCTTGCCCCGGGCCTTCACATGGAGGACCTTGGGCTTGGCCGCCGGTTTGTCGCCGCCGGCGGTAGCGGCAGCGCCTTCGTCGGCCTTTTCAGCGGGGCCGAAGAGGCTTTCAGGCTCGTCCGCCGGACCGTCGGAAGCGCGTAGGAGCAACCCGCCTTTCGTGTCGCAGGCGGCCGCGAGCAGGGCTTCGCTCGCGGGCTTCGGAGCGGGGTCAACGGCCGCCGGTTTGACGGCGGCGGCGGGATTGACGTTATCAGCGCGCGCCGCGGACGCAAGGACCAGCACGAGAAGAGCCGTGAGGGGTTTCACATTCCGAGTATAGCCCCCCGCCTTCAAGAATGCAAGGCCGATTGGCCCTCTTCGCAATAGGTCTAAAGGCCTGCTTTATTTTCGGCGGCGGAAAAGGGCCAAGGGCCCGGACTTGGGGGCGAAATCACGGAAGAGCGGATCAGGATTATTCTGCCACATCAGCCGCGGCGCGGAAACGGGAACCGGCTCGTAGGCCGCGCTCGAGGCGAGCGCGGCCATCTCGATGGACGCCTGGGGATCAAGGCGCAGCCAGGGAGAGAGCAGAAGCCAGTCGGGCTTCAAGACATCCAGCTCCTCCTTATAAACGGGCTTGACCCCGGCGGCGAACAGCAGCGACAGGTTATCGGCGTCGGAGTACGCCGTCTCTCCGCCTCCCGCCTTGATCGCGGCGGCCGCATGCTCGATGTAGCCCTCGGGGCCGCGTCCGAGCTCGCCCAGAAAGCGCGCGAGGTCGGAGCGGGGCCGGGCGTCGCGCAGTCGCTGGCGCATCATGCCGGACACCGACTCGGCGGGCGCATCGGGCGCTGCGATCGAGGACGCCGCCTTCAGCGGCAGCCAGCCGGCCCAGTTCACCGCCGCGAGCGCCGCCGCCAGGCCGAGAGCGCGCGCCGCACGGCCATCCGCAAGCTCCGAGAGCCAGAGGCCTGAGATATAGGCCAGAGCCGGAAGGGCCCCCATCAGATACCGCCCGTAAGGCTCCGCGGCCGAGAATGAAAGAAGGCCGAGCGACGCGGCGATCCAGAGCCAGGCCAGGCGCTTCGTCCCGGCGGGCTGCGTCGCGGCATGGGCCGCGATCCAGAGGAAAGCGCCCGCGGCGACGACGCGTGAGAACGCGCCCTCGGAGACGAGCCCGCAGAGGAGAACGAAGCCCGCGACGACCGGCCAGTAGCGCCGCCTCTTGAGCGAAGCAGCTGCCGGCAGGAGCGCGGGAATGGCGAACAGGGACAGCCACATCAAAAATGTCTTAAGGAATTCAAAGGCCTCCGCCGCGGCGTACGAATGATTGCCCGGCCGCTCCCAGACGCGGAAGTACCAGAAGACCGGCAAGGACATGGCCGCCAATGCTCCCGCCGCGGCCAGATAGCGGCGGGAGAGGCACTCGCGCCCGCGCAGGGCCGCGTCGGCGGCGAGGGCTAGGACCGCGATCGCGAAGAAGGCGAAGGAGGAGTGGAGAAGGAAAAGAAGAGAGAGCACGAGCGCCGCGGCTCCGCCCTTCGCGCCGGAAAGCATACGCCGCCACGCGAGGAAGATCAGAACGGTGCCGAGCGCGGTCAACGCGTAATAACGGGACTGGCGGGCGAACAGAAGAAAGGCGGGAGAGAGAACAAGAAGAACCAGGCCAGATTCGGCAGCCCACGGAGGGCCGGCTTCATCCTCGAACAGACGGAGGAAAAGCCACAACGACAACAACGCGGAAAGAACGAAAGGTAGACGGGCGGCGAACGGGGTCTGACCCAAAATAATAAATGACAACGAAGTCATGTACGCCGGCAGCCAGGTGTTCCAGATCCAGACGCCCGACGAGGTGCCCTCGAACTTCGAGAGCGACGGCTGGGCGCTTACCAGAACGCCCTCGAGGTGCATGCGCGGAAGGCCTGTCTTCTGGATGGACATGGCCCGAAGCGCCGTCTCGGACTCGTCCTGCCAGAGAGCCGGCTGCCCCAGGCGAAAAAGAAGCAGGCCGGCCCCGAGGACGAGCAGGCCGGCCCGGATGTTCCGCGTCAACGCGGGCCGAACGCTTTGCGCGGCCAGCGCGCGATGATCGTGGACTGCATGCCGCCGCGCGGGGTGAACTTGCCCGTCACCTCGAGCCAGGCCGGCTGGCACGCCTTGGCGATGTCATCGCAAATGCGGTTGACGGCGTTCTCGTAGAAGATGCCCATGTTGCGATAGCCGAGCATGTAGTACTTGAAGCTCTTCAGCTCCAGGCACTCCTTGTTCGGCAGGTAGCGCACCGTGATCGCGCCGAAGTCGGGGAGCTTGGTCTTCGGGCAGACAGAGGTGAATTCGGGAACCTCGATCTTGATCTCGTAGCCCTTGTACTGATTGGGCCAGGTCTCGATCGGCGGCAGCGGCGCGTCGGCGCCGGACAGAGACAGGTCGGGGTTGTAGCCGTAGATCAGGGGTTTCTTAGACATCTTTTCTCCTCAGCCTCAGGGAATTCAACGCGACGGAAATCGAGCTCAAAGCCATCGCCGCGCCCGCGAACTCCGGGCGAAGCAGGATGCCCCACCGCGGATACAGCGCGCCCGCGGCGACAGGGATCAGGAGGAGATTGTAGACGAAAGCCCAGGCCAGGTTCTCGCGGATCACACGGCGGATGCGGCGGCTGAGCTTGATGGCGCGCACGAGCGTCATCAGGTCGGGGTTGAGCAAGGTCATGTCGGCCGACTCGATGGCGACGTCGGTGCCCGTGGCGAGTGCGACGCCCACGTCCGCGTGGGACAGCGCGGGCGCGTCGTTGAAGCCCTCGCCGACCATCGCGACCTTCTTGCCCTCGGACTGGAAGCGCCGGACGATGCCGGCCTTTTCCTCAGGCCTGATCTCCGCGAAAACGGTGCCGATGCCGCACAGCTCGGCGGCGCGATAGGCCGCCGTGTTGCGGTCGCCGGAGACGAGATAGACCTCGAGGCCCATGTCCTTGAGCGCGGCGACGGCCGCCGGCGCCGAGGGACGCAGGGCGTCCTCCATCTGGAACGCGCCGAGCAGCACGCCATCGACGGCGACGCCGAGCAACGATCCGAACTCGGAGAAGAGCCGCGCCTGATCCGGCGGGATCGAGACCCCCTCCTCCTTGAGCCAGGGGAGGCTGCCCGCGCGCACCGTCTTCTCGCCGGAGCGCACGAGCACGCCGCGGCCGGGAAGCGCCTCGAACGCGTCCACCTTCGGAGCCTTGACCTTGCGCTCCTTGGCGAGCGCCACGATCGCGGCGGCGAAAGGATGCTCAGAGCGCTCCTCACAGGCGAGCGCCCAGGCGAGCATCTCATCCTCGGTGCCGCTCAAGGTGATGGCCCCCGCCGCGCGGGGCCGGCCCTCGGTGAGCGTGCCGGTCTTGTCGAAGAGCACGATGTCGAGCTTGCCGACCTCTTCCAGGATTTCCGCGTTCCGCAGAAATACTCCCATTTCCGCCGCGCGGCCTATGCCCGCGACCACCGCGAGCGGCGTGGCCAGGCCGAGCGCGCACGGGCAGGCCGAGGCGAGCACCGAGACCATGCAGGTCATGGCGAGCAGGAACCGGGGCTCCGGCCCCCAGCGCAGCCACACGACGGCCGTCAGGATCGCGAGCGCGATCACCGCCGGCACGAACCACACCGTGATCTTGTCCACGTAGCGCTGGATCTTGGGCTTGGTGGCCTGGCTCTCGCGCACGGCCTCGACGATGCGCGCGAGCGCCGACTCGTCGCCGGGCCGGGTCACGCGGACCTCGAGCGCGCCGCCCTTGTTGAGCGTGCCGCCCCACACGCGCGAGCCGACCCCTTTCTCGACGGGGAGGCTCTCGCCGGTCAGCATGGACTCATCGAGCGTCGAGCTTCCGACGGTGACCTCGCCGTCGGTGCCGATCTGCTCGCCCGGGCGCACGCGAACGGTCTCGCCGACCTCGACCTCGGCAAGCGGCACGACGAATTCCTGGCCGTCGCGCAGGACGCGCGCGGTCTTCGGCGCCAGGCGCATGAGCTTGGCGACGGCCTCGTTCGTCTTGCCGCGCGTGCGCGACTCGAGCCAGCGGCCGAAGGTCACAAAAATGATCAGGCCGCTGACCGCGTCCCATTGCGTGAGGCGCGCTGCGGGCGGCAAGGTCTCGGGGAAGAGCACGACATAGGCGCTATAGAGGAACGCGGCCCAGGTGGAGACCGAGACCAAGGTATCCATGTCGGCGCGGCGGCGCAGGAGCGCGCGGGAGAATCCCTGATGGAAGTGCCAGCCGCCCCACAGCTGGACCGGCACGGCGAGGAACAGCGCGGTGTAGGCGGACAGGTTCAGCGTGTGCGCCAGCATCAGCGGTATCGAGAAGACGATCGCGACCTGCAGCCGCGTCATCAGCGCGCGCTGCTCGGCTTGCTGGGAGAGCAGGCTCATGGACTCGGCCTGGGTGCGCGACTCGCTCTCGCCGAGCACGTCGTAGCCGGCCTTCTCGATGGCGCGGCGCAAGGTGCGGACCTCGAGCTTTCCCGGGACCGGCGCGAACTCCACGGCGACGGTCCGGGAGGGCAGATCCACCGACACGTTCTGCACGCCCGCGATCTTCGTGAGCGCGCCTTCCACCTTGCTCACGCAGGACGCGCAGTGCATGCCGCGCACGGGCAGCATCACGCGCCGCACGCCGGGAGGCAGGGGCGCGCTCACTGCTGGCTCCGCTTCCAGTCGGTGTTGAGCTCCTCGAGCGTCCGCCACGAGCCGGGGAAGCCCTCGGCGACGGCCTGATCCAGGTTCTTGTCGTAGCGCAGCGCGGCCAGAAACTGAGAGAAGCCGATCCGGCCGCCCCGCTCGATCATGAACCGCACCATGCTTTCCGACTGCGCGTACCAGAGGCTGACATCGTAGGCGCGTTCGGTCGCGGGGACGAGATGGATCATCTGGTCCATCGGGATCGGCTGGGAGCGCAGGCCTCCCCGCACCGCGGAGAACAGGTCGCCCTGGCCGCGGGTGCCCCGCGCCTTGTTCTCCTGAAAGACAGCCAGGCCCTCGTTGACCCAGCGGTAATCGGGGTTGACGTGGCCCATGTACTCGAACCAGATCAGATGTGAGATCTCATGGGACAGCACCACGTCGAGGTTGGGCCCCATATAGGTGTAGATCGCATTGCCCACCGACACGCCGTTGGACCACTCCGGGTTGCCGGTCTTCTTGCGGAACTCGTCCTGCGTGCCGTAGACGACGATCTGATAGAGGCCGCGGGGCATGAAGGAGTTCAAGCCCGTGTCGATCATGATCCGGGTGTAGGCCGCCTCGGCCTGGGCCGAGACGCCGAGCACGGTATCTTGCCCATAGGCCTTCACCTTGAAATGAAGGCTCGAGTTCTCCTGGGCGCCCGCGTCGAGGCTGGGATAGACGCCTTCCAGTATCCCGCCATACGAACGCCCGCGCCCGTCGTCCGGCAATTCGCCCGGATAAGGCACGCAGGCGGCGGCCAGCACGACCGCGGACAAGACGAGGCTCAAGGATCGGATCACGACTCCATTCTATAAAATTACGGTTACCGACTTATCCCCGCGATTCACAGCACCCACTTTCGGCGAAAGCTGATGGCGCCGGGCGCGCCGTGCACGAGGGGCCTAGCCGCGATGGGCCTTTCGCCTCAGGCGGGGCGCATGACCTCAGCCTATACTTACTCTGTTCCCGAAAGGAACGCTCTGTAGCCTGGGGGATTGGCCCCGGGGTATCCACGATCCGGCCGCAACCGGATGAGTCCAGAGGTCGGATTGCGCCGCTGCGCTTTCCGGCCTCTGGTTTTTTATCATGCCAAAAACGAAACTGCCGACGTTCAGGAAATGGGCCGCCAAGCTCGTGGAGCGCAGGCGGGCGCTCTTCGCCGCGCTATTCGTCACGGTATGCTTCGCCATCGCGCACGAATCGCTCAGGCGATACTTCGCCGCCCCTCTCGATTGCGACCAGCCTTGCCGGGAGGGAGTGGATTGCGAACCTCTCAGCCTCAGCGTTGAAGTCAAGCCGGCGAAGATCAAAGCCGGCGCGCCGCACGCACTTTGGTATCGCGCCGAATTAAGGAACCGTACTTGCCAGCGCTTGGGTGGGCTCAACGCGGGCGCATTCATCGATTCAAAAGAACTTCTTGGAAAGACAAGCGGCTTGTGGATAACAGTGACTGGTCCGGACGGGCGTGAGCTCAAGCGCCTGCCGCGGCCTCAGGCGGACGGTGGAGCGAGGTGGGACTTCGGCTCCGCGCAGGGACAAAAGACATTTCCCGGCGGGACCATTCACCCCTACCGGGAAGACGAGGCTGTTTACCAGAAGGCGCTTCGCTCGGGAAAATTGAGTGACAATTGGTTTCTACATCTCGACCCCGGCGAGGCGTTCGCGACCATCCCATCGAAGCTCCGTCCATACCGGATAGTAGCCACCAGCTCCAGTCGGGGCGGGGGTTTCTCTCATGGCTACGCATGGGTGGATGCCGACGCTGCTCCTTCCTTCCCGGTGCCTCCCGTGGGATTCCAGGCCTTTGATCGCTATTTATTCAAGCATCCCGGCCGATATTCAGTTCGATTCGGATATGTCGCTGAGCCGAGCTTTATGACCGTCAATCCGCATTGGGAGGTTCTGTCGAAGTCCATTCAAAAATGGCTGTCGAAGATCGGATTGAGTCCGGACTACGGCCTCCGGTTTTCAAAAACCGAGATCCGATTGGAAACGGCTCCGCAGGTCATCGAGGTGTTGCCATGATGGCATTCCTCGTTTCCACTCTCTTGATTGTCAGCTCCGCGCACGCGCAGACGTCGAGAAACTGCGCCTCCCCCGATGCCGAGGTTTCCGCCTGCCCGGAAAACTATCTACCCAACATGGTCGCCCCGAGCACGGGCGCGAAGCAATCCGTTATCAATGCCATTGCGAAAAGAAATCTGGCTGTGGCTGCTGAAGATATGGCCAAGGCCAAGTTGGCCGACTTGAAGCTGGCCGCCAAAGACGATCCGGAAGACGGCGACTACGTCAAGCAACTCCAGGTCGTCCAGGCCGCCACCAAAGAAAAATACGATCTTTCCAACGAGGCTATTCGCCTCGCCGCCGTTGTCTATAACCTGACGCCACCAGTCCCCGATTTCAGCGGCGACCCACGCGCCTCGGTGCTGACGACGGTCAAGCCGTGGCTGCCACGCTACAGCGAGCGCGAGAAATACGATGAAGCTTTGGGGCGCTATAGGCCCCGCACTAAACCAGAGTTAAAAGCAGAGGCGGAAAAAAGCCAGTCCGTGATCGGCGGCGCCGGGAGCGTGGCGGCCGCACAGACTTGGGCCAATGGCGAGATTTCCATGTTCGGCCAGGCGTTCAACGATCCCGACGATCTGGCGATCCTGATCTACCATGAGACCTCCCATTGGGTGGATGTCGCGGCGAAACCCGGTGGCGGGAGGGACTCAGACCTCCCGATCGTGCTATTTCAATCCGAGGCCACCGCCTACGCGAGGTCGGCGAAGCTCGCGCAGCAACTTGGACGGGATCCCACGCAGATGCTGGCTCTCGCCGCGCAATATGAGGCGCAGGCAAAAGAAGTCGGCGATCGAGATTGGGCATGGGTTCTCATTAACCGTAGAAATTGGCTAGGGACCGATCGAAGGGGACCGTTGGCGATAGTCCCAGCAGGACCAGAAGCCGCGTCGGATGACGAGACGACGCTCAGTCAAAAGATGTCGGAACTACAGAAGCAGGTCAAAGAAAATAGAGAGCACATGGAGCGCCTTCAAAAAGAGCGTCTTGAAGAAGCCGCACGAAACGAGGAACTGGCGCGCCAGGAACAGAAGAAACAAGACTTCCTCTTGGAGATGGACGCCGAGGCCGCGAGTTGCGGCTATAAGATCCGCTATGACGCGGACAAGGCCATGCTTGGATTCAGCGGCAGCAGAATAGGCTATCAACTTGGACAAAATCGAGTCCCCTCCGACTTCGGAGATCTTAAGGTCATATTTCTGATGACTCGCACTTGCGATGAGATCCAGAGCCACCCGCATGAGCCGGCGCCTCGAGCCTGCAACGCAGCCGCGGACCACCTCCTGCGCGAACGCATCTCGCGCGGCGATTTCATGCCCAAGCTCGAATATCTCGCCGCAACGGCATTATGGGACGGGGCGTGGGTCAAATGGGACCCATGCATCCGTGAAATTTTAAACAACGTTAGCCGGATCACCGACACGAAATCGTTCAACGCCATCATGACGTCGTACCAAAAGCGCGAGAGCAAACGACTCAACGAGGAAGACAAACGGCGTCGCGACCGTGAAAAACGCGAGGGGAAGCAGAGCCCGGGCGGCGGATCTCGCCCGCCAACCAACGACGACCAGGATTACATCTGGGACCCGGGCTGCCAATGCATGATCCGCCGTCGATAGCAGCCCGGCCCGCCCCCGTCCGGCGGTAAGTTTGGTATCATCTCCTCGTGGAACCCAGAACCGCCTCCCCCTCGATCGGTGAAGTCCTGACGGTCAAGGTCGATCGCATGGCCCCCGCCGGAGACGGCCTCGCGAAAGCCGAAGGCTCCAACCGCGTCGTCTTCGTCCCCGGCGCCGCTCCGGGCGACCGCCTCGAGGTGACGGTGTTCGACGCGAAGTCCAATTTCGCCCGCGCCCGCATCACCAAGGTCCTCTCCTCGGGCCCCGAGCGCATCGACCCGCCCTGCCCTCAC